>OZ260079.1:4885789-5191151 GCA_965284365.1 Phragmitibacter sp. | reverse complement strand
CGATGTGCCGGAAGCTCCACCTGAGCAAGTGGCGAAGCTGCAGGCCAAGGTCGATGAGACCAAGAAAGCGTGGGATGAGATCCGTGGCACCGAGGAAGGTCTCAAAAAAGGGCCTGATGGTCGGCCGGTGCAACGGAAGTTCCGCACCGCTTATGAGAAAGCGCAGGGTGACTTGATGGCTCTCACGGATCCTGCTGCACGAGGGCTTGCCGTGCATGGAGTGCGCGAGGGTAGCGCCATTGCTGATACGGAAGTGCGCATCGCAGGGGAAGCGGAAAGGCTTGGCCCTACCGTGCCACGCGGATTTCTGACGGTCTTTGAATTCCCAAATGCACCCAAGGTGAATCCCGCACAGAGTGGGCGTCTCGAATTGGCGAAATGGTTGACCCATCCAGGGAACCCTCTTACGCCCCGTGTGCAGGTGAACCGGGTGTGGAAACATCTTTTCGGGTCGGGTATTGTCTCAACGGTCGATAACTTCGGAATTAATGGCGACAAGCCATCGCACCCTGAGTTGTTGGATTACCTGGCAGGTCAGTTTGTGGAAGATGGTTGGTCCACCAAGCGGCTCATTCGCCGGTTGGTGCTGACTCATGCTTATCGTCTCGGCTCGGACGCGCCTGCTACCAACGTGGAAAAAGATCCGGCCAACCGTTTTGTCTGGCGGCATTCTCCGCGCCGCCTGGATGCCGAAGAGATGCGGGATGCCATGTTGGCCACAGCCGGTGAGCTTCGCCATGCGGAGACGGATGGATCGGCTACGAAGAGCTTGCGAATGGTCGAGATGCGGGACAACGGGCCGGAGGCGCGCGGTATCCATCAGGCTTCGGATCAAAACTGGTCGCGCAGTGTGTATCTGCCTTTGTTGCGTGGCGTGACGCCTAGGACACTGGCGGCCTTTGACCCGGTTTCGCAGACGCTTGTGTCAGGAGCCAGGGACAATACCACGGTTCCTACTCAGGCCCTGTATCTGCTCAATTCCACCTTTGTGCGGCGGCAGGCTCTGGCGCTGGCGACGAAGATCGCCCGTGAGTCATCAGAGGATCCACAGGATTTCTTGCAAGAAGTTTATGAGCTGGTTTTGAATCGTCCGGCCCAAGCCGAAGAGGTCGATGCGGCGACTGGCTACCTCTACGAATACGCTTGGGCTCATGAGAGTGAGCCCAAGCCCGTAGTGCTGGCCAAAGTTGACGTGACGCCAGCGACAGCCACGGAAGAAACAACAGGCGCTGTCGTTGTCCCAGTTAACCCGGATGATGTAGACCGATCCGAAGCCATCGAAGAGGAAGCGCCCATCGTGGCATCCTCACCAAAAGAAGCAGCCTGGATGAGTCTAATCCAAGCCCTGTATGCCTCTGCCGAATTCCGGTTTGTCCGCTAACAAACAAATCCCCTCACTAACAACCTTTCTCATTCATTCGAGCTTAAGACCATGACCTCACCTTTTTCTGGATCTCTTTCTCGCAGAACCATGCTGCGCCACTCAGGCGCTGGGTTTGGCAGCCTCGCCCTCGCGGGACTCTTGGGACAAGACTTTGCCAGCAAGGCCCTTGCGGCGTCAGGCGATGTCGCGCATCAACTACTCCCGCGGCCCCCGATGTTGCCAGCCAAAGCCAAGCGCATCATCTTCATTTTCATGGAGGGGGCGATGTCTCAGCTGGATACCTTTGAGTATAAAGCAGAGCTGGCCAGGAACGGCGGCAAATCGGGACCCGGCGGAGGCATGCTGACGTCATCGCAATTCAAGTTCAGCCAATATGGTCAGACGGGCTCGTGGTTCTCTGAACTGATGCCGAATATCGCGAAGCATGCCGATAAGCTTTGCTGGTTGCGTGGCCTGCATACAGATACCCCGGCTCACCCGCAGGCCGTGGTGCAATTGCATACCGGCAGTGCGAATGCCGCGTTGACACGGCCGAGCATGGGTTCATGGCTCCTTTATGGACTGGGCACGGAGAATCAGGATCTGCCCGGTTACGTGACCATCAATCCACCGCCGAACTTCGGTGGCGCGGTAAATTATGGCAGTGCGTTTCTGCCTGCCCATTATCAGGGCACACGCATTACCGATGAGGGGTATCTTCCAAACCTTAAGCCTGCCACATCGGCCAGTCTGCAACGGAAGCAGCTAGGCCTCATTCAATCCATGAACCGCAAGTATGCGGATTCTCCGGGCGCGCCCGATCCTGTGGAAGGCATCATCGCTTCTTATGAACTCGGGTTTCGCATGCAAGATCGCATTCCTGAATTGCTCGATATCTCCAAGGAACCGCAATACGTGCTCGATGACTATGGCGTTAAAGATGGCGCCGCAGGTTCCTTCGCGCGGCAATGCGTCATGGCACGACGTCTGTGCGAAGCAGGTGTGCGTTTTGTGGAAATCTGCCAGCCGGGTTGGGATCACCACAACAATCTGCACAAAGGCTTGATTGATCGTTGCGGCTCGGTGGACCAGCCAACGTCCGCACTGCTGGCGGATCTTGAATCACGAGGCTTACTACAGGATACCCTCGTACTCTTTGGCTCAGAGTTTGGACGCTTGCCGTCTGCCCAAGGACCCGATGGTCGCGATCACAACATCACAGGCTACTCCATGTTCATGACGGGAGCGGGGGTGAAGAAAGGATTCACTTATGGGGGCACCGATGATCTTGGTATCAAAGCCGTTGATGGCCGGATGCATACCAATGACCTCCACGCGACATTGCTGGCGCTAATGGGCCTCGATCACGAGCGACTCACGTATCGCTACGCGGGAAGAGACTTCAGGCTCACGGATGTCGCAGGCCGCGTGGTGAAGGACGTCTTCGCGTAACGGCTAGCTTGGGGACTCGTCCAGCAGCGACTGAAACTCTGCCTCGGTGAGGACTTTCACACCGAGCTTTTTCGCTTTCTCCAGTTTGCTGCCGGCTTCATCGCCCGCGAGGAGATAGGATGTCTTCGCACTCACACTACTGGAGACTTTGCCGCCGTGGGAGCGGATGATGTCTGCCATCGCTTCACGGGGCTGACTCAGGGTGCCGGTGATGACCCAGGTGGTGGCATTGAACTTCGTTGAAGCCTGCTCCGTTTTGGGATTAGCGAAGGTTAATCCCGCTTCTCTAAGCCGTTCGATTTGCTCCTGATTTGCCTGTACGCGGAACCATTGATGCACGCTTTGCGCGACGATGGTACCAATATCACTCACGCGAAGAAGATCTTCTACCTCGGCCTTGGCCAGGGCATCCACGGAGTCAAAATGATCCAGCAGGGTTCGTGCTGCGGTAGAGCCGATGTGAAGAATGCCGAGGCCGAAGATCAGACGCCAGGGCGGCTGCTTCTTGCTGTCCGCAATACCTTTAAGCAGATTGGTAATGCTCTTTTCACCATGACGTTCCAGCTTACCTAGCTTCTCGGTGTCGAGCTGGTAGATGTCTGCGGGCGTCTGGATTAGATCAACGTCTACAAGCTGCGACACGACCTTCTCCCCAAGGTTCGCGATGTCCATGGCGCCGCGATGTGTGAAGTGCTCCAGACGGCGCTTCACCTGTTCAGGGCAAAGAGGGTTTGGGCAGCGGATGGCCACCTGGCCAGCGTCTTTAGTGACAGGCGTATGACAGATGGGACACTCCGTAGGAACAGGGACAGGTGTTTCGTTCCCCGTGCGCGCTTTCACATTTACGGAGATGACGGCCGGGATGATTTCCCCGGCTTTCTCAATCGTGACCAGATCGCCGATGCGAATATCCTTGCGCTGAATCTCCTCAAAGTTATGCAGCGTGGCATTGGAGACAGTGGATCCACTCAGAAATACCGGAGTCAGGCGCGCCACGGGAGTGAGTGCTCCCGTGCGCCCGACTTGAATGTCCACGGCCAGAAGCTTTGTTTCCGCCTGTTCCGGTTGGAACTTGTAAGCGATGGCCCATCGCGGAGCTTTGCTCGTTTCACCGAGTTCCCGTTGCTCCACTAGCGAGTTTACCTTGATGACAGCGCCATCAGTGTCGTAGGGCAGAGACTTCCGTTTTTCATCGAGTTCGTGTATGGCAGCCAGAATCTTGTCGAAGCTGTCGCACACCCAATGAAAGTCCGTGCGGGGCAGACCGCTGTCCTTTAGCTGCGTGAGAATGTCAGTCTGCGAGGCACAGCCTGTATCGCCACGGTCGCCCATGCCATAAAAGACGGCATGCAAGGTACGTTTGGCGACTTGCCGTGAATCGAGCTGTTTCAAAGTGCCAGCCGTGGTGTTGCGAGGGTTCGCATAGAGCGGTTCACCGGCTTCCTCACGCTCGCGGTTTATCTTATCGAAGTTCGCGCGAGTCATGTAGACTTCGCCCCGTGCTTCAAAGGTGCGCGGCCCCCCTTCCGGCAGGCGCAAAGGAACACCCCGAATGGTCTTGATGTTCGCCGAGATGTCATCGCCCACACGCCCGTCGCCCCGTGTCGCGCCATACTTCAGAAAGCCATCTTCATAGCGAAGCGAGACCGCCACTCCGTCGATCTTTGGCTCCACCGTGCACAGGACGTTCTCTGTGCCGAGAGCCTTCTGCAAGCGCACATAGAACTCGCGCAATTCGCCTTCGGAGTAGGTATTGTCCAAACTCATCATTCGCACGGTGTGCGTGATCTGCTGGAAGCCTTCCAACGGCGCTCCCCCCACGCGCTGGGTAGGGGAGTCTGGCGTGAGATATTCAGGGTGAGCAGTTTCGAGTTCGACCAGTTCCCGCAACAGCGCGTCGTATTGCTGATCGGTGATTTCGGGCGTGGCCTCTTCATAGTAGAGGCGATTGTGGTGCTCGAGCTCGGCGCGCAGTTGCGCAATGCGTGCTTCCGGCGTGGACTCTGGTCGGGCTTTCATGAAGATGAAGGCGGCCAAGGTAGCCGAAGAAGTGGCCTCGTAGCAACCCCTGTATCGGGCAGTTGAACGTCCTCATGCCCTCGGACTGTGCCAACAGAGGGGTGCGCTATTTGATCGAAAAGCCGCCCACTTTGCCGTTCTTCACGCTAAGAATGCAAAGCAAGTCATCGCCGCCGTCTTTGAAGCTGAGTTTCCAGACGTAGGTGTCATAGCCCAGCTTCTTCAACTGGCCGAAGTAGGCGGTCTCGTAGCCGCTCTGAAAGCGCGGTGTCAAAATCCCCACACCTTTGTGAAAAGCATCAGGCGTCAGTGCAGCCTGAAACTTTTCATCACCTTCGGCGAGCAGTGGCGCGATGTCGTTCTTTTCCACCCCGGCGATAATCTTTGTGAAGAGTGTCTGCATTTCCGCAGGCGCATCCGCGGCCTGGCAGAGGACCGGTGAAAATGCGAGCAGGCAGCAGAACAAGAGACACTTCATGAGCGGACCGGAGTTGATGGTTTGTTATTGAGGAAACGATAGATGATCAATCCCGTGACGCAGGCAATGACGCCGCCGAAGGTATCTGCCAGCCAGTCGCCCAGGTCATTGCCGCTGCGGTTCGGCACAAAACTTTGATGGAACTCGTCAATTGCCCCTGCGATCGCACAGAAGATAATAACAATCAGGCAGATCGTGCGCACGCTCTTGGCTGGATTTTGCAGCCGCAGGCCGACGTACAGACAGGTGGCGCCTACCGCAAAATAGCTGGCATGGATCACCTTGTCTTTATTGGCAAAGTCAGGGCCCGGCGGTTGCAGCATCGCCTGGGAAGAGAAGGCATAAAGTACGATGAACCAAATGGCCACCGCAATGTACCAGTAGATCGGCCTCGTCAGCATGGGCATTTACGGATGAGAGGAAGAAAGGCTGCAGGAAATGGTTAGTCCTTCAACTCCTGCTCCATGCGCTCACTCAGCCATTGCTTGATCATGCTCTGATAGTTCAGATAACGGCGGCGTGCGATGCGTTTGATGCGGCTCAGCATCCTGGGATCAAAGCGCAACGTGATCGTGGTGGACTCTCGCACATCTGGACGGTGCATGGAGCTGACCATCAGCCGGGGGTCCAACTGGTGAGTGGACCAAAAGAGCGCTTCCTCCTCTTCGGTCTCGAAACGAGGAAGTTCTGCCCAACTGCGAATGGATTTCATTGCTTCGTTATTAACGGGGGGGATGGCCTCCGTCTTAGGCGTCTTCGGACTTCTTTCGCTCATAGAAACGTTCCTCTTCAGGGGTCATGTTTCTGCCATAGATCACACGGTAGCGTTTGCCGTCTGTCCAAAAAACGCAGAAAATTCCGCGACCGCCCAAGGCTCGGCCCAGTGAGAAGTAACGCGCCGCCTGTTCGCCGCCATTTTCCCCATCAGGCAGAAATTTGAGCGCAAAAGGATCCTCAAATGACTCCTCGACATCCTTTGGAGGGAGCGTGGTCAGGTCAAAAGGGACGTCGATCCAGTCAAACTCCATGGAAGAATGAGGCGGACAGGGTAGGGGCTGACATTTTGATGAGGCTAATGCTTATATACTAGGAGCGATATTGGATTAATTCAACTTCGTAACCTTCGGGGGCATCAATAAAGGCAAAAACGCCGCTCGAACTCGGTGTCGGACCGTCGCTCAAACGATAACCCTTTTCCGCAGCGTGTTTGGCAAAGGCCTCCAAGTCAGGCACTTCAAAGGCCAGATGAGTGAGGTCGGGACCCACCACCACCGGCCCACTGGCAGGAAAGGAGCAGATTTCGATCAGTTCTTCGCTTTGCGGCGCTTTCAGGAATACTAGTTCTGATCCCCGCGGGGATTTGTGACGGCGCACTTCCTCAAGGCCGAGGACCTCTTTGTAAAATTGGATGGTTTTTTCCAGATCGGTGACCCTGTAGCGGGTGTGGAGCAGTTTTGTAACCATGGCTAAGGGACAGTCGGGACGTAATGAAGCGGTGCAAGCGGGAAAAGTGGCCGGCATCGGGCTAAATAACAGAACGTCAGCCGAGCAAAAAAACTTCGTGTAACTCTGTAGGTCGTGCTAAATGCGCTCCCACGCACCCTCCATTTCTCATATGGCTTCTCTTTTTCTCGGCATCGACAGCGGCACGCAGAGCACCAAGGTGATCGTGCTGGATCTTGAAAGTGGCGAAATCCTCACCTCCGCGCACCACAAATATGGTTTGATCGAAGGTTTGCCCGCTGGTCATTTGGAACAACATCCGAGTGCCTGGATAGAGGCGACCGATGAAGGGATTGCCGAATGCGTAGCTGCTCTTGGTGTCCGGCGTAAGGAGATCAAAGGAATCGGTGTCAGCGGTCAGCAGCATGGTCTGGTGGTGCTTAACGATAAGGACGAAGTCATTCGCCCGGCCAAACTGTGGTGCGATACTTCCACAGCGCCTCAGTGCGACCAGATCGCTCATGAATTCGGAGGGCAGCCCGGGTGCATTAGCTTGACGGGTAATGCCGTCCTGCCCGGCTACACCATTCCCAAGGTTCTATGGTTGAAACAGAATGAGCCGGAGAGTTTCAAAAAGACCAGGACCATCCTGTTGCCCCACGACTATCTGAATTTCTGGCTCACGGGCGTAAAGCGGATGGAATATGGTGATGCCTCAGGCACCGGTGTATTCGATGTGCGGCAGAGAGCCTGGAATCATGACATCGCCAACTTTGTGGATGGCCGTGTGCTGGAAATGCTGCCAGAAGTGGGCTCTTCTCAAGACGTTCACGGCACGCTAAAACCCGAACTGGCCAAGAAGTGGGGCATCTCTGCTGGCGTGATTGTCAGCGCGGGAGGAGGGGACAACATGATGGGCGCGATCGGCACAGGCAATATCAAGCCGGGCGTCATCTCTGCCAGTTTCGGGACGAGCGGTACGCTCTACGGTGTGGCGGCTGCTCCGGTGGTGGATGGCCAGGGCGAGGTAGCAGCCTTCTGCGACAGCACGGATCAGTGGCTGCCACTCGTCTGCACCATGAACGTGACCGTCGTCACCAGCCGGGTTTGTGAGATGTTCGGCTGGAGTATTTCTCAACTCGAGGCCGCCGTGCAGGAGGCAGAGGCAGGCGCCGGTGGTCTGGTATTTCTGCCGTATCTGAATGGTGAACGCACGCCCAACCTTCCGGATGGCTCCGGTGTTTTACACGGGTTACGCCCTGGAAACATGACGCCGCAGAACATCGCTCGCGCGGCTGTCGAGGGCGCTACCCTGGGCCTGGCATATGGACTGACAAGATTCCGTGAGCTCGGCATGGACACTGCCGAGATTCGCCTGACAGGAGGCGGCAGCCAAAGTGGAGTGTGGCGGCAGATCGCTGCCGATATTTTCAATGCGGAGGTGGTCACGCTCGCCACGGCCGAAGGTGCCGCTTTGGGGGCTGCGATCCATGCAGCCTATGCTCTGGAAAGGCGCGAACGCGGTGTTGCCAGTTATGACGAACTGACAAACCGTCTCGTACAACTCGATGAATCCAGTCGCTGCCATCCCCAGGCACAGAAAGCAGAACTCTATGCCGAACTACAGGGTAAGTTCAGCGGCCTGACCTCCCGCCTGCGTGAGGTCGGCTATTTGTGAAGCAGCCTTAGGCAGGAGACTTTTTTCGAAGTGGCGAAGATACCCCCTCAATTCGCAGGCAAGGCCATTGCCTGGCTCATGCGGAACATCGGAAACACCCTGGACTGCCGCATGGTCAACACGGCTGATGTGGATGCGGACAGCGACGAGCGTTACATCTGGACATTCTGGCACAACCGCATGTTCCTCATGCCATGGATGTGGGATCATTTGTTTCCGGCCCGTCCTGCGGTGATTCTCACTAGTCCGAGCGGAGACGGAGAGATCATCGCCAGAGTCTGTGCCGCCTTCCGGCTTAAAGCGGCTCGCGGGTCCAGCTCCCGCCGGGGCGGCCAAGCCATGATCGAACTGGCCAGACTGGCTCGGGCCGGCCATGACATCGGAGTGACCCCGGACGGTCCGCGCGGACCGAAGTATCAACTGAATCCCGGCGTCATCAAACTGGCCCAACTGACCGGCTTGCGGCTGCTGCCACTGCATGTCCGCTACACACGTGCCATCCGCTTCCGCACTTGGGACGGCTTTCTGCTGCC
The DNA here is from genome assembly GCA_965284365.1 of Phragmitibacter sp. GTDB lineage: Bacteria > Verrucomicrobiota > Verrucomicrobiia > Verrucomicrobiales > Verrucomicrobiaceae > Phragmitibacter. Next base: position 5,182,185 of record OZ260079.1, on the reverse strand, counting down.
GTTACCTTTCAGCCGCGTGGAGATCGAGTTTGGCCAGCCCTTGGCGATTCCCAGAGAAGCGACCGAGGCGGAGTGCGAAACTCTCCGACTGTCCTTTCAGGACGTCCTCACCGCGGGCACCCGAGAGTCTTGTCAGGGTTAGGACCTCCTGCGTAACTCGCTGAAAGTGGCAGTGTTTCATTTGCATGTGACACTCCTCCGGTCGAAGAAATACCACTCTCCATGTCAAACCCACCCAGCGAAGGACGGTGGCGCCTGTGCGTCTTCTTCTTCCTCCAGGCGCACGCATTGGGGTTGTGGGGGGTAAATCTGAGCAATGTGCTGAAAACGCACGGCTATGAGCCACTGGTGCCGTGGATCTTCGCTGGCAATTCGGTCGCGGCCCTGGTTTCTCCACTGGCTGTGGGCGCTTTGGCTGATCTGCACATGGCTCCAGAGCGTGTGTTGCGCCGACTCGGTTTGGGGGCAGCCCTATTCCTGACCATCCTTTTTTACGGGATCCAGCAACAGTGGAGCTATGGCGTCATCCTGCTGCTGGCTCAGGTGCATGCATTGTGTTCCGGCCCGACCTTTGGCCTTACGACGAGCCTCATCCTCTCGCGCCTGCATTCGCCTCACCAGCAGTTTGGCCCCGTGCGGTTGTGGGCCACCATCGGTTGGATGTCCGCTGGGTGGATGATCAGTTTTGTGCTCAGTGCGGATAGCTCCGTCATCTCTGGTTACGCAGGCAGCTTGGTCTGGCTCATCACCATTGTCTTTTCCTTCGCCATCTCTCCTACTCCCCGGCAGGCAGTGGAGCGCACGGCCCATCGGTCCTGGAAGGAAACGCTGGGACTGGATGCCCTCCATCTGCTGCGGCATCCCGATCACAAAGTGGTCTTCATCGCGGCGGGCCTGCTCAACATGGCCCTGGCGGCCTTCTATCCATTCACTGTTTTGCATCTATCGGATCTCGGGGTGAAGCACGTCACCGCCGTCATGAGTCTGGGGCAGATCACAGAGATCATTTCCATGCTCTGGCTGTCGCAGGTGCTGATGCGCTATCGACTGAAGTGGATTTTCCTGGCCGGTATCAGCTTCGGCATCCTGCGCTACGGCTTGTTCGTGCTCGACAATCGACCGGCCATGTATGTGGGCATTTTCATCCACGGCTTTTGCTTCACGCTCTTCTTCATCACCGCCCAGATTTATTTGGAGCAACGCATTCCAAGCGCCATGCGCGCGCGCGCGCAGGCTCTGCTCACCCTGATGATGAATGGTTTTGGAAACCTGGTGGGGTCCCTCGGTTTCGGATTTTGGCGGGCAAGTTGCCAGACTGGAGGCTACACCAACTGGCCCATCTTTTGGTCGGGACTTACAGTGGTGACGGTGGGTGTTTTTATCTTCTTTGCCTTGGCATACAAGGGAAAATCCCCCGCAGATGATACCCCGGGGCGGAAAGAAACGCTTTCAGACTAAATTCCTTTGGGTCGAAGACTTCGATTCAAAAATGTGTGGAAGGCCATTCCCGATTTGCAGCCAACGGATATCCGACCTGATGCCTCAGTCAGGGCGAACGCTTACGCGTCTCCGTGCCATAGATTACGAATCTTCATTGCAGGCAGTTCGTAATCGTCATCGGCTACAAAACCGCCGAATCGCACACATCGTTTACTTACATCTTTCCTACCAATTTGCCAATTTCGCCCGTGGAATGGGCGGCGCGAAAAAGGCATTCATCCAGCATCCGGGTTGAAGTTGTGGCCCGGGTGTTGGAGGGGCGGGAGCCAGTCATGCCGCAGCACTGGCTTCCGCCTTATTTTGGTGGCTAAAGTGCACCCGAGCGGCAGGTGCTTCAAAGAACGTTACCAACTAAGCCGGCTCGGACCACTGTGTTCACGGATGCTTTTTGGCGAAAACCAATTTGCCGTTCTCCATCGCGCCTTCGATGCTATCGCCGTCCTTGATAGTGCCGTCCAACAACTCGAGGGAGAGGGGATCGAGCACCAATTTTTGGATGGCCCGCTTCAGAGGGCGAGCCCCATACACAGGGTCGTAACCCTCGTCTGATATTTTCCGCACGGCATCGCTCGTCAGATGAAGTTCGATGTTGTGCTTCCTAAGTCGGGCTAGGACACGCTGAATCTGGATTTCCACGATCTGACTGATATCAGCCATCGTTAGACGATCAAAGATGATGACTTCATCAATGCGATTGAGGAATTCAGGGCGGAAGAACTGACGCAAGGAGTCACGTACTAACGCTTCGCGCTGTTCGGCGTTGTTTTCATCCTGGATGAACTGGCTGCCGATATTGCTCGTCATGATGATGACGGTATTGCGGAAGTCCACGGTGCGACCCTGACCATCGGTGATGCGGCCATCTTCCAAAACTTGGAGAAGAGCATTAAAGACATCGGGATGGGCTTTTTCCACTTCATCAAAGAGCACCACACTGTAAGGCCGACGGCGCACGGCTTCTGTGAGTTGACCACCTTCTTCGTAACCGACGTAACCGGGAGGCGCGCCAATCAGGCGGGCTACCGCATGCTTCTCCATGTACTCGCTCATATCGATGCGAGTCATGGCGTTCTCATCGTCGAAGAGAAACTCTGCCAAAGCTTTGCTCAACTCCGTCTTGCCAACACCGGTTGGTCCCAGAAACAGGAAACTGCCAATGGGACGATTTTCATCCTGCAGCCCGGCTCGGGCACGGCGCACCGCATTGCTCACCGCAGTGATCGCGTTCTTCTGGCCGATGACACGCTCGCGCAGACGCTCTTCCATATGCGTAAGCTTGGAGCGTTCACCTTCCTGTAAGCGGCTGACGGGAATCCCCGTCCAATTCGCCACCACCTTGGCAATGTCATCATCAGTGACTTCTTCGCGTAAAAGCTGCGGCCCGGAGCCGGCATTGCTGGCGGCAATCTCGGATTTCAATTTGCTCTCCAATTCAGGAATTTGCCCGTATTGGATCTCACCAGCGCGGGCAAAGTCACCCTGACGTTGCGCCTGCTCCTGCTCGGTGCGCAGCCGGTCGATCTCTTCTTTAAGCTTGCGGCTGGAGGCAACGCTTTCTTTCTCCTTGAGCCATTGAGCTTTGAGACCGTCGCCTTTCTCCTTCAGATCGGCGATGTCACGCTCAATCTTTTCAAGGCGGGTACGACTGGCCGGATCCTTTTCCTTTTTGAGGACCTGGCGCTCCATTTCCATCTGCATGACCTCACGCTCGATGACGTCGATCTCCGTAGGCATGGAGTCGATTTCGATCTTCAATCTGCTGGCGGCTTCGTCCACCAAGTCTACGGCTTTATCCGGCAGGAAGCGGTCGCTGATGTATCGATGACTGAGGGTGGCGGCAGCCACAATGGCGCTGTCCTGAATGCGCACTCCATGATGCACTTCATAGCGCTCTTTCAACCCACGCAAGATGGCGATGGTATCCTCGACACTTGGCTCGCCCACGTAGACAGGTTGAAAGCGCCGCTCGAGGGCAGCGTCCTTCTCGATGTATTTGCGATACTCATCCAGAGTGGTAGCACCCACGCAGCGCAGTTCGCCACGAGCCAACTGAGGCTTCAAAAGATTGCTGGCATCAACAGCGCCTTCGCTCTTGCCGGCTCCCACAATGGTGTGGAGCTCATCGATGAAGAGGATGATCTGGCCTTCGCTGGAAGTGACTTCCTTAAGGAAGGCTTTGAGGCGCTCCTCAAACTCACCACGATACTTGGCACCGGCCAGCATGCCACCAAGGTCCATGCTGATGACGCGCTTGTTCTTAAGCGAATCCGGCACGTCCCCGGCCACGATACGGCGGGCAAGCCCTTCGACAATGGCAGTCTTACCGACGCCTGGTTCACCAATGAGTACAGGATTGTTTTTTGTGCGACGGCTCAGAACCTGCATGACACGCCGGATCTCTTCATCACGGCCAATCACAGGATCAATTTTACCCTGCCGGGCGCGTGCGGTGAGATCGGTCCCATACTTTTCCAAGGTCTGGTATTTGCCTTCCGGATCCTGGTCCGTTACGCGTTGGGCGCCACGCACTGCGGCGAGGGCTTTCTTCACGGCATCATATTGGACGCCAGCCTGCTTGAGGACGCTTTCAACATCTGTGCGGGTCTTGAGCAGGGCAAGAATGAAATGCTCCACACTGAGGTAGGCATCCTGGAGCCCCTTTTGCTCCTTCTCTGCATTCGCCATCGTCTCGCGGAGATCGGAGGAAAGGTATGGGGAGGAACTGCTGCCGCTGGCACGCGGGTAGCGATTCAGCTGAGCTTCAACCCCGCTGCGAATCGCGGACGGCTGGGCGCCGACCTTCTCGAGGATGGGATTGATGATGCCGTCGTTTTGATCAAGTAGAGCGAGCAGCACATGGGAAGGTCTCAACTCAGCATGCCCAAAGCGTCCGGCAACAGACTGAGCGGAGGCGAGAGCCTCTTGCATTTTGAGGGTAAATTGGTCAGGGTTCATGGCAGGATATACGGCATGAAATGGTCCAGTTGTATTTAAATTTGAAAATCATTCAAACAACTCATTGTGAGTGAATTGCAATTTAATATCACGCTCAATGCTGTTTCATATGTGTGCCATCATGACACTAGTGTGTAAACGTGACTTGAATGCGTCATTGTGTCATAATTACTCTTTCAAGCTGGCGCAATGATTTTGGCGGCATCGATACGAGGCAACTGCCCGCACCACAACAAGGACTATCAAGCAAACCGCCGCCACCCAGAAGATTGCCCGCATTTCCCCCTCCAAAGGACCATCCTCGTTCTGGCGAATAGCCTGCACATAAGGTGAAAATGGCACAATCAGCGCGTGAACATTACAAACAGCAGCAAGGCTTCCACGCAGCAGAAGGCAGTGAATCGCAGCACGAAGGACATTGGATCCCAAAAATCAGACGCCCATTTACGACGGATGAGTGGGGTTCCGGCGAAAGCAAGCCAGGGGTAAAGAAGTAGATAGAGCGGTAGGCGAGTGTTCGACATGAACAAATCACTAATCCTTGGAAGCCTGTCCAACGTGCCGAGAAATTGTTCAGCCTGGATACTTGCCTGCCAGAATGCAGTGTCGAGGAGGATGCCGAGGAGTAGGAGAAATAAAAAGGTAGATAAATAGACGGCGATCTGTGAGGCGGCTCTCATGGATGAAAACAGCATCACAAATTTGACCGTGTCCGTAAAGACGGACTAAGGCTTACCGGGAAGCCTTCCGCTTGATAGGTGGCGTGGGGGCCTCAGTAGCCGCACCCCCGCCCAGAAGATCAGGATCAAATTCCGGCGCCGTCTCTAAAATCACCTCTCCGTGCTTCACTTTCTTTTTGGCCATGGCCACGGAGATCCAGGCGAACTCATCTGTGTTCTCCAGAATCACTTTGATCATCATGGTCAATGGCACAGCCAGGAACATTCCGAAGGGCCCCCAAAGCCAGCCCCAAAAGATGACCGATAGCACCACGACCAAGCCAGAAATGCCAAAGCGTCGCCCCATAAGCATGGGCTGGATAAGACTGTCGAGTGCGAAGTTGATGAGGGCGTACCCGATGCCAATTCCAATGGCGCTGCCAACCCCTTGAAGCACGAAAGCCTCAATGATGGCCGGCAGACCTGCCGCCGTCGAACCCACGGCCGGAATGTAGTTAAAGATAAAAGCCAGCAGACCCCAGAGCAGGGGATACTTGAGACCAAACATCCAGCACCACAGCGCGGCGAGCACTCCCGTCGCAATACTGATGAGGGTTTTCACCCCGAGGTACTTCTGAATGTCTGTGGCAGACTGGAGTAGGGCGGTAAAATCCGGTCCCCCGGCATGCTTGACCACTTCTGCTCGGCTTTGCGTGCCGGGGGCCTCCATGAGAATGAATAGCATGACGATCAACGTGATGCCCAAAGACGTCAAAAATGTGGCTACCGTGCCGAAAGTGGTTCCCACCAGTCCGGCTGCGCTCTTCATAACATCCTGGCTTTTGGCAAAGTCCACGATGGCCTGCGCGTCATAGACCTGCTCAGACATCACCTTGGCATCCTTCACACCTTGCGCTTCCAGCCAGCCGCCAAAGTGATCCACCTGCGTCTTAACCTTGTTGGCATAATCTGGTATTTCTGCCCACAGCCGCTTTGTCAGCACGCTACCCATATAAACCATCAATCCGAGCGCCACGACGATTGAAAGAAGCGTGAGAACAAGCGACACCGAATGAGGCAATCCCTTCCGCATAAGCCAGTTCATGAGCGGAAAACTCAGGATGCTCAGGAAAAAAGCGCATGCGATGGGCACGAGCAGGCTCGCTCCCAGCTTCAGCCCCATAACGATGACGAGGAAACTGGCAAACGTGAGCAAAGCGCGTCCACCCGTGAAACGTGATTTCTTTTCTGGATGTTCTACTGACGCTTTCCCGCTCATGTGATCTTAGATTAGTCTCTGATGCATTGGCTTGCCACCATGGGTTCGCACTTTCAAGGGCTCTCCGGACGTGTGGAGACAAACAAAACGTAACGCATGGCTCCAATACGATAGGCCAGCCAAATGCGTAGCATGGTAACGCCGAAGCGCCAAAAGCCACGTCGCAGATCAAGTAATCGCCACCAAAGTTCAGGTTTTTTCCGAACTGTTGTAAAAAAGTGGCCGAAGCTGGCCGGCCAGGTTCTGCGGACTCGATCTGAAAGATCGGTTGCGTCCTGGATCACAAACCCCGCCTGCTCAATCCATAGATCATATTCTTGCTTTGTGCCCATCGCCGGAATCCGGCTTTGAGCCCAAGCTGGATCTACCAGGTGACGGCGCTGCCAGGGGGTAACATGATCACCACTTAGCCAGGCACAGAGAACCAGCTTCCCGCCCGGTTTCAGCACACGCGACATCTCCCGGAACGCATAGACTTTGTCCGCCATATGTTCGGTGCTCTCGATCGCGATCACCAAGTCGTAATGCCCTGATGGTTGTTGGTTCTGCAGCCAGTCTTCCACGATGAAGGACACATTCTTGCTGCTAGTGGACGCACCATGACTTTGCGCATGGCGTTGCTGAGATGGTGAGATGGTGAGGCCGATGACCTCAACGTCCGGCCGCTTAGCGAAGGCTCGTGCCGCCGCTCCGTAGCCGCAGCCCACATCAAGCACTCTTCGTTCACCATGCGGCAAGTCAGCTTTTTCAATGACCAGATTCACAAGTGCCCGCCGCGCTTCATTGAGATTGATTCGTGACTGTGGGGAAGGCCAGAGTCCATGATGCATATGGTCTCCCCAGATCGCAGGGTAAATGGCATCCAGGTCGTCATAGTGACGTGCAACATCTTCACTGGAGATGGAGCTTTCGGCCCGGTTCATCGATTTTCTCTTCTCTGCGACAATAAAACAAAACGGAGCGGGGGATACCCGCTCCGTAAAAACGATTGATAGGTAATCTTGGGACGGCTTACGCGATCACTTCGGCGCCTTTATGTCCGAGCTGCTTAACGGCCTTGTTTAACTGATCGAACTCGATCGGCTTCTTGATAACCGTGACAGGGCCCGTCGCTAGGATCTTGCTGAGAATCTCGCTGTCGGGATAGCCGGTGATCACCACAATGGGGAGATCCGGATGCAGGCCTTTGAGCTGTACATACACTTCGTCTCCTGGAATGTCAGGAAGTTTCAAGTCGAGGAAGACGAAGTCAAACTTCTGCTTCTTGGCAAGGCTGATGGCTTCTGCTCCAGAGCCAACCACCAGACGGGCCAGATTAGCTTTCTTAAGGAACTGCTTGAAGAGGGCTTGAAGAGCTGGGTCATCATCAACCACCAAGACGGTAGGCTGGCCGGTTTCTTCTTCTTTACGCAGCACGTCACGATCCAGAAGGCTACGCTTGATGCGCCATCTTCCGCCAATCTGCACGGCAGGCAACTGCCCGCGCTGGACGAGATAATAGACCGTGGGAAGCGGGATGCGCAGGTATTCCGCCGTCTCTTTGACGGTCATTAGTTCTGGTGAGATTTCGGCCATAATAGCGAAGTAGGAGTGTGTTGGATGCGCAAAAGTGACAAGGTTATCAGGGGAGCTTCTTAAAAATACTATAATCGCAAAAATTGTGCAAGTAATTTCGGTTGAAAATAACTGAAATAATTAAGATGCTCAAAGAAAATATCAAACATGCAATGCAAATCTGCACAGCTTATGAATTCTGCGTGAATACCACTAAAATGAAAAGGGAAACTTTAGAGGAATCTCGGGTGAATGCCATTCATTAAGTAATCCAAAGTTTTCAGACATCCTATGTGTATCCCGCGTTGTAAAAAAACAACAAAAATATTAATGTTCTTGTGAACATTAAAATCTGGACGGCGGGGGCACATAATGCCTGTGTCGAATAACAAGTGCCCTCACGGTTGTTTCCAGGCTTATCGGACGAGTATCCCAAAACGGCAGCTTACGGGGGCTCAATACGTTCAAGCGCCAACTATGCCTCGCTATCATGGCGGCTATTATATATTTTGACCTTAAGCGCCGGTTCCAAGGAAGCCTGTTCTTGAAAGCAAAAGAGGTGGGCTTTGCCCACCTCTTCCTCTCAAATGATTTTGTTGTCCGTGGCGCCTCAGAAAGGCAAGGCTTCTGTCGGGAACGTCTCCAGCCAAGGCAGTCCATAGTTATTGAGATCTGCCATGAAGGGATCGGGATTTAGCTGTTCCAGATTCCACACTCCAGGCTGACGATATTCCTCAGGATTGGTGAGGAGCTGCCGGGCGGCGATCATGGCCGGGACACCCGTCGTATAGCTGACGCCTTGGCTGTTCGTCTCGCGGTAGCACGCTTGGTGATCGCAAATATTGTAAACATAGTAGCGCAGGAATTCGCCGTCCTTGCCGACGCCTTCAATCCAGTTGCCAATACAGGTCTTCCCCTTGGTATCGGCTCCCAGCGTGCCGGGCTCTGGCAGGAGGGTCTTCAGGAACTCAATCGGGATGATCTCCACCCCTTTGTGCACGACCGGATCAATGCGGGTCATGCCTACGTTCACCAGCACTTCCATGTGCTTGATATACTGGTCGCCGAATGTCATCCAGAAACGCGCGCGGCGCATCGGGACGAACCGGGTCAGAGACTCAAGTTCCTCGTGATAAAGGCAATAGACATTCTTGGGACCGATGCCCTCTGGGAAATCAAAGCTCCCCTTGATTGCGAGTGGCTTCGTTTCCACCCATTTGCCGTCTTCCCAGTACCGGCCATTGGCGGTTACTTCTCGCAGATTGATCTCGGGATTGAAGTTCGTGGCAAACGCTTTGCCGTGGTCCCCGGCATTGCAGTCAATGATGTCGAGCGTATCGATCTTCTTAAAGTGATGCTTCAGAGCGTAAGCGGTGTAGACATTCGTGACACCAGGGTCGAAGCCGCAGCCTAGTAGGGCGGTCAGACCCGCCGCCCGGAAACGATCCTGGTAGGCCCACTGCCAGTGGTATTCGAATTTGGCGACATCCCGCGGCTCATAGTTGGCGGTATCAATATAGTGCACGCCGGCTTCCAGGCAGGAGTCCATGATGGCCAGATCTTGGTAGGGGAGGGCCACATTGATTACCACTTCTGGCTTGTAATCCTTGAGCAGAGCCGTCAGTTCCAGCACGTTATCGGCATCCACACCCGCCGTTTGGATAGGGCGCTTCAGCTCTGCGGCGATGCTATCGCACTTGGATTTGGTGCGGCTGGCCAGCATGATTTCACCGAAGACCTCCGGAAGCTGGGCACATTTGTGAGTGACGACACGGCCGACGCCGCCGGCTCCAATAATAAGGACGCGATGAGACATGGTAATAATAGGGAGGGGACGTTGAACGGCTTCGCCGAGGCGTCAAGTGAACCTCGGTAAACAGTCTGAGACAGAAAGGCGGCTTACTTTGTTTCTGCGAATTTCGCTTCGGCTTCCGCAAGCCATGGACCGTCCGGGGCCGCATAGGGCCGGAAAGTTTCCATGACGCCTTCGTGCTCATTGTAAAAGATGGCACGGTGCAGACCCAGATTGCTGGCTTTGGGTGAATCAATGAGGCTGGCGGAATCGTTCGCGCTCATCTGGAAGACCACGCGCATTTCGAATTCGCTCAGCGCCTTTCGGCTCATGGCCCGGTTCACGTTATTGTACGTGTCCACGGTCGCGATGAGGTGAATGCCCTGGCTGCTGCCTTCGGTGATGAGCGTATTAAACTGCTCTCCCGTGTTGCCGCTACCCTCGTCCTCGCTGCTCATGGAGAAGCTGAACTCGTCTTCCTGACGCAGCTTCTTGTACTTGTGGATGCCATTGATCAGCACAAACACGGAGGGCGGGACCTCAGACTCGCTTTCGTCGTGATCGCTTCGGGCTTTCAGATCGCGAGAGAGATCTGAAACGATGCTGCCGATATCGTTTCCACGGGAAGAAACCACCTCATGTGGGACCATCTTGGCAATCCGCGCGGCAAATTCGGCATCAGGGGAGCCCGGATTTGCGCCATGGATCAAGACAAACTTGGCCGCAGAAGCGGGATGCTGCGCCGCCAATGAGAGAAGGCAGAGTCCCAGCATAACCAGCGCAGCTTCGTCACGCTGACCGACGATAAGCATATGGTTACCGCTCTGACGATTAAAGACGGCTTCGGTCGGCCCCTTGATGGAATTGGGCGCTCCCAGCCAGCACCTGGCCGCGGAAGGCATTTTTACAGGCCGGGTGGCCAGAGCTTCATTCAGGAGATCATTTTCACCAATGTCAGCGGGAGCATTGCCTTCAAAGACAATCGGACTGCCCATGCGCATGTGGCGCTGGGAGGCCAGTTCATTGACCTTATCCAGCCAGAGATCGCGTTCTTCATCCGAAAGCCAGACCACCTGGAAGGGACTGTTCCCCTCAAAGGCGCCAGCGGCATCATTGTAAATGCCCTCACCCGGACGGGAGAGCAGGCGCGGCGCGGGGTTGTTCTCATCCATGATGAGATACGCGTCCGCTTCATTACACTGGAGTGCCACACGAATGACCATCTGACCAAGCGTGGCGCGAGCCAGCGAATAAGCGCCACCCAGGGTCTGAGATCCCAGCAGCACGTGAATCCCGAAAGCACGGCCCTGCCGTACAATACGGTCAAACAGGAGGGAGGCACTTTGAGCAACCGCGTCGTCTTCCACGAAGAATTCCTGGAACTCATCAATGATCAGCAGCGAGCGCGGCATCGGCTCTTTGCCTCCAGCTCTCTTGTAGCCGGCAACATCCTGCACGCCAAGCTGACGGAACATATCACCACGGCGTTTCAACTCGCCATCGACGCGTTGCAACACGCTCAGAGCGAATTCCCTATCACTCTCAATCGCGACCACGCGGGCATGGGGAAGCCGGTGCGTGGCGTAGCATTTGAATTCGACCCCTTTCTTGAAGTCAATGAGGTAGAACTCGACCTGCTCCGGACTGCAACTGAGCGCCAAATTCGTGATAATAACATGGAACAGGGTGGACTTACCGGAGCCCGTTTTACCGGCGAACAACGCATGCTGCCGGGTGCCTTTGCCGATCGCCATGATCTGCTGTTTCGTGGCTCCGGTGCGGCCGATCGCGACGCGCAGTTCGTTGGTAGTATCTCCGGTCCAGTATTCGTCTTGCTTCGGCGCGATTTGTGAGAAAGGCACTTCGACCCGGTTGGAGTCGATGCTCTTCTTGCCGGCCTTGTGAATGAAGTCACCAGCGAGAGACGCATTGGGCGGCGCATCCAGCACGAGGAAGGCACTGCCGTCTGGCTTCACATCTTCAACGGTGAACGGTCCTTCCGGCGACTGATGTACCCGCACGCTGTTGGCATGGAGTTCCTCTTCGGTGAAACCGTCTGGCAGACCTTGCCGAAGGTCGCGATGAATGAGCGTATAGACGCCGCATTTCGCTCCGCTCGCGATGATGCTTTGCAGCTTGGCGCCTGCCGTTTCTCCGAAACTCGTGGGAAAATCTGCGACAATCAGGAAATGGTACTTCTCCGCCACGCTTCCCGCCATCTCGTTGTACTGAGTGATCGTCTCGTACTCGTTGCGCAAGTACATCTGGATGACCTTCTCGATGTGCTCGCTAAGTTCGGAGAGACGTTCTTCGATCTGATCACGTTGCGTCCAGATGCGGCGGTTGATGAGGCTTTCTTCGTAGTCCGCCAGATGCATCAGTCCGGCGAAATTCTGGCCCAGGCCTACTGGATCCAGAATGGTGAACGTGATCTTTCCGGGAGGCGTGTTGGCCAGGAGCCGAAGCACGATATTGTTCAACGTATCGAAGACGATCTGACCGCCAGGACCTTGGGTTTCAAAGAGCAACGAGCCTTCATCCGGGAAGGTCAAGGCCAGGGGAAGCCTCAGTTGCGGCGGTCCTGGTAATGCGAGACGTTCATCTTCAGGAAGGCCTCCCGCAATTCTGGACAGATCCGCATCCAACTGCCCGAACTTCAGGGTTGGAGTAAAGGTCGGTGGGGGAGACCAATCATCCACCATTGCCTGGCTCCAAGCCGGGAAGTGGGGTGAGACCTCAGCTTCTGCTTCGCGCAATTCTTCGTAATGGGGTATGACACGCTCCTGCCATTGGGCAATGAGGGCGTCCCATTGCTTTTGAGTCTGCTGGCCCAGTTCCCCATGCTCCCCGTCCCGCACTGAGTCGAATTGCTGGATCCGGGCATCTGCTTCTCCCCGTAGCACCGCCTCACGCTCGGCGCGTTGGATTTCAATGTGGTGGAGCCGGGCCTGGAGCATTGCGCCCAACTTGATTTTGATGCGGTCAAACTTCGCGTTCAGCTTATCTTTTTCCCGTTGCTCGAAATCCTTATCTAATCCGCCCCCGCTGGCCCGAAGGCGCTCAACTTCGGCGAGTGTCGCCTCCAAACCGGACTTCAGAGAAGCGATTTGCTCGTCGTGCTGTTTCTGCGCAGCCACCTTACACTGCTCATGCAGACTCTTGCCATGTCCCAGGGCCACGGCAATTTGCTCGGCCAGTTCACGACCTTGTTTGGTGGCCATCCCGTGCAGGGCAAATGTCCCGACGATTCCCATTAGAGCCAGCACACCGGCGACGATGAAAGCCGTCTGATTAAATCCCATCACGAATGCCAATACCGCACAACAAATCAGGATTATCAGCGCCAATGTGATAGGCGGCGTTATCAGGAAGAGACGCACCATCGAGAGCTTGTGAAAAGCTTTCAGTTTCTCGCGGCCAGCCTCCAGCTCAGCGGTCAACTCCTCCGTGAGGGTATCCCGGCTTGCCACCGGGCTGGGTGTGCTGGAAGAGGACAATTCCTCCCGCAGCCTTTTCTGAAACGGGCCAAAGCTTCCAAAAAGCTTTTGGCCGCCCCGGACCATTTTTTGCAAGAGCGTTCGCTGCTCTTCCAGTTTCACCGAATAGTCGGCAAACTCATTTTCGGCAGTGATTGTGTCCGCTTCCAGCTTTCGCTCGGCCCGGAAGCGCCGCATCTGCAGGTCGCCGGACCATGTGGCGCGGACGTCCTTCACCCGTTTGGGAAGCTGACGTTGCGCCACAAGATGGGAACGCTCGACGCGCGTGGAACGTTTGTCGGAAACCGCCTGAACGCGGGTCACCGCTTCGGCGATGACGCTGTTCAGTTCTTCGATTTGAACTTGGAAGCGGTCCTCTGTGTGCTCGGCAGCTTCGTCACGCGCACGCGTCACAGTAAAGTGGCGACTGCGGTAGTCACGGTTCAGCCGTTCCTCCGCATGAGTGATTTCGGCTATGGCTTTCCTTAGCGCTTGGTAGTTGCGCAGCACCCGGCTGACTCTTAACTCCTCCACCTTACTCACACTCAGTTCTTACCTTTCTAAGGACGTTATTCAGTTCTTCCAGCGCGTTCTTGGCTTGCATCACAAGGCTGGGCAGCTTTTCCAGATACACTTCTTCGAAATTTTTCGCCTTGGCGTCCCGCCAATAGTTGCGGGTGTGCCTCCACTCGAGAGAGAGGTCACGCGTGGCTTCATTAATAGCGTTGGCACTGGCGAGTGTGCTCATGAAAAGGGGGAATTAAGACGAAAGTCGTTTCAACATCAATACGGCGTTTTGGTTGCAGCATATGAGACGGCAGGCGCGCTAGCTATCGGCAGGTGCTGGCGGGGGCACCGCAGCGGGCCTTTCTGCCGGCTTGGAGGAGGGATGAGGCATGCGCGAGTAGTCTTCCAGCGTGCGCTGCGCCTGTACCAGCCAGGCGATCGCATCCGGCACATCCTGCTCCGCAAACTGTCGTAGTGCCTCCAATTTTCTAATATGGGGGTCTACCCACTCGTCGAAACTCCGGGCGCAGCGTTTCACACTCCGCAGCTTTTCCTCCGCCTCCGCCACCGACTCGCGGGCTTTCCGCACGGCGCGCTGTTGCATGGTGGGGGATTCTACAAACTCGGAGAGACGGGCGCTCATGAGTTCGCCTTCCGCCTGATCCAGCTTCCGGAGGCGTTTTTTATGTTCAGCCTCCCAATGCACCCGCTGGTCATGGTGGAGCCATTGCTTCGTACGCCGCACCTCGTCGGTCGCCTGATCCAGCGCCTGGCGCGTCTTGGACATAAAAATGATGAGGCGTGCCCGAAAAGTATCGAGCACGTCAAGCGACGTGATTTTCGCCTGTTGGTCAGCCATGGGTGAATTTTATCGCTGATCCAGGTACTCCTCGACGCGTTGGGCCTTGCGCAGCAGGAAAGGGGTGTGTTTCTCGGAAACCTCCATGAATTTCCGCATGACCTTCATGGTCATGATGAACTCCTCGGCGAATTTCTCGTGCTCCTGATCCTGCCAGGTGCTGCCCAAGGCGGAAAAGCGGGCCTGCAGGGCGGAAGCCCGGCCTTGTACTTCTTCATTGAAGCGCTTGAGCTCCTTGGCGAAGCGCCGCACTTCCTCTGGGTCCATGATAGCCTGTGCCATAGAAAGGATTATAGAAGGGTTGTTGAAAAAACGAATCGGAAAAGCAACCTATCCGATACCGCAGCGCACTCTCTAGGGCGAGAAAAATCGCTTCAATGACCCCTTAGTGATCGCTACGCAGCCAGTCGAGGCTGATTCGCCGGATACGCAGGCGGTTGAGCGCTCCCACCTTCTCGTCTCCGGCGCAGTAGCCCAGGAGCACCGCGTCTTTGGTGAAATGAATCGCGGTATAGTGATAGCGGCCCTCTGGATCGCCTTCGATGAGCTTGCGCTTTGGCCATGTCTTCCCGCCATCGGTCGAAATGGCTGCCACATAGGGATTTCGCTTTTTAGGAGGGAAGGGGAACTTCCCGGAATGGTCATTGTAGAGCGCCAGCAGGTCTGACGATCCGGGCAGATGCTTGATGCTCGCAGGCCCATTAGGTGACATGAGTTCCGTCCGCTGGGGAGGAGACCAGGTTTTGCCGTTGTCCTTGGATTCAAAGCCATACTGGCAGCCCTGATCCGTGCGGCACCAGGAGATTAATTGACCATTGGTCAATTCAATCACGCCCGGCTCCTGGAGACCGCTGCCACTGGCGACAGGTATCGCCCACCAGTTCGCTGCTTCCTGCCACTTGGCCCCTTCATCATCCGAATAGAGCCACATCGTGATGGCTCGCGGATCGAACGATTTCGAAGAGTGCGGCTCAGAGGTTTTTGATCGGTGAAAAGCGAGCGGCACGATGAGCCGACCCGTGGAGGTCTGAATCACGCGGTCATTGTTCAGCACGAAATAACCCGGCGCTTCCAGGATGGATTTGGCCGCTGACCATGTCTCACCGTCATCTTCGGAAATCTTCATGAGCGGACGGCAATCCAGCCAACTGTTCTTCCGGCAATGGAAAAGCGCGAGCTTCCCGCTGGCCAGACGCAGCAACGTTACACTCATGACATTGCAGCCCGCCTCATTCTCCACCAAAACGGTGGGAGCACTCCAGGTGCGCCCCTCATCATCGGAGTGAATGCGAACAATCCGCGCCGGACTTTCATCCGCAGCACCCCCAAAAAACTGCGTGTAACAAAAGATGATGCGCCCCGATTTCAATGTGGCGAACGATCCCTCCGAGTTGCGAGGGTTTTCAGGCGTCGGATCGATGTTTAGGGTGATGGTGGATTCGCCAAAAGCGGCGCCGGCCCATGCGAAGAATGCAAACGTAAGGATACCGAAGGAGCGTTTTGATAAGAGCATCTTGCCTAATCGCTGACAATGTGATGCATCTATCGGCGGCCTTGCCAGATTACCTTTGCGCCCTATTGTTAGCCTTAACAAGCTCCACCGCGACCAGTTCGTCGCATGAACTACAACTTCGATGCAGAACGATACCTACGGTGAGAACGACATTTTAAGGGTAGGTGTCGCAGAGAGCATTTGCCGACGCCCAAAACACGCGACTGCTAATGGAAGCATTGAGGAGGTGTATGCATTTCTCCACGGATGCAATACAATCATTACCAACTTCAATTTAAAAGTGAGACCTCCGACCCCCCAGGATGCATTGAACTGATCTACAACGAGAACAACAAATTGGGTCAAGGACTGGATTTCGCCAGACTGCGAAACAAGTTTGGATCGGATGAGGCGACGCTCGAAAATCTCCTTGAGAGCATTCAAAAAATGAGACCTGTCGATGAAACATTTTAGGGCCGCCAATGATCCGACGAACAAACAAGCTTGGTTGAAAGCAGGGAGTCGCAGCCTCAATCCGTCAATCCCAATATCTGTTCGGTTTGATCCTCGATATCCCAGAAGCGACTCGCTTGTTCTGGCCGTGTGAAATCCACATTCCAGCCGGGAACCATCTCATCCAGTCTCTTTCGCTCCTCCGAGGACCCAACAAGCTCAGGGGAACAACGCTTGATGACATCTAGCACGATATTCACGGAAACAGAAGCACCAGGCGAAGCGCCTAGGAGAGCGGCGATGCTGCGGCTTTCATCGGTGATGACTTCCGTGCCATAGTGGACGATACCCGCTTCACCGTCGGTCTTTTTGATGGCCTGCACGCGGATGCCTGCGTCCACCAGCTTCCAATCTGAAGGTCGTGCGTTCGGATAAAAGATCCGTAACACCTTCATGCGATCCTCCATGCTTTGTGTCCCTTGTTGGATGAGGTATCGCACAAGAGGAACATTACTCATTCCAATTTTGAGGAGAGTGGTCAGGTTGTGAGGCCGGACCGACAGTGGGAGGTCCAGGGGGCTACCTTTCTCATGCAGGAACTTGGTCGTCCACGCGGCGAAGGGGCCGAAGAGCAGTGTCTTCTTCCCATCAAGCACTCGCGTATCCAGGTGCGGCACCGCCATGGTTGGTGCGGCATCGAGGGCCTGGCCATAGACCTTCGCCTGATGTTTGTTCACAATGGCCGGATCCTCACAGACCAGCCATTGTCCCCCGATGGGGAAGCCTCCCAAGCCTTTGCTCTCCGGGATGCCGGTCTTCTGTAGCAGAGGAAGACTGCCGCCACCCGCGCCTACAAAAACAAACTTGGTCTCATGATCTAAGACGGCTCCTGTGGTGAGATTCTTAACGGTGACACGCCAGCCCTGGCTGCTCCTGACGATGCCCGTGACACGGTGATGAGCGGCAACGGTGCAATCCGGTTGCTGACCCAACCACGCAAGCAGCCTCCGGGAGATGACGCCGAAATTGACGTCGGTGCCGCCATCCATTTTTGTGGCAGCGATGGGCATCTCCGCGCGCCCTTCTGTGAGCAATGGCGCCCATCGCGCGATGGTGTCGCGGTCCGTGGTGAATTCCATGCTTCGAAAGAAATGATGCCCAGACATCGCTTCATATCTGGCGCGGAGGAAATCCACCTGTGCTTCGCCATGCACAAAGCTCAGGTGCGGCACGGCATTGATAAATTCGCGAGGATGATCCACCATGCCTTGAGCCAGGGCATACGACCAAAACTGCAGCGACTGGGAGAACTGCGCGTAGATATCGATCGCTTTTTGAACATTCACCGATCCGTCGGCTTCGCGGTGAGGGGTGTAGCTAAGTTCACAGATGCCGGCGTGACCGGTGCCAGCGTTATGCCAGCCGTGGGAACTTTCCTGCGCCAGCTCTTCCGTGGCCTCAAAGACTTTTATGGAAAGAGCCGGAGAAAGGCACTTCAATAACGCGCCCAGATTGGCTGACATGATGCCGCTGCCGATCAGGATGGCGTCGGACCGTATCATGATCAAAAAAGGGGGGAGGGATTACTCTGCTGCGCTGCGTGACGCGGTCACAATGCCGCGTTGGCTGCCTTCTACAAAGCGGATAACGTGTGAAACCACTTCTTCGCCATTGGCTTCACCGGCCTTCAGAAATTCAAGCGCCTGACCGATATTGAGCCTACTGCGGTAAAGGGTCTTGTAAGCCTGCCGCACAGCCCGGACTTGATCCTCTGTATAACCGTGACGCTGCAGGCCAACAATGTTCACGCCGCGAGCCCGTGCCGGATTGCCATCGGCAATGGTGAAGGGCACGACATCCTGCACAATCTTGGAGCAGCCGCCGGTGATGGCATGCTTGCCGATCCGGCAGAACTGGTGCACGGCGGTCAGGCCTCCCAGGATCGCATAATCTTCAACCGTCACGTGACCCGCCAGGGTGCCGTTGTTGGAAAAAATGACGTGGCTGCCGACGATGCAGTCATGGGCGATGTGACTGTAGGCCAGGAAGTTGTTGTGGCTGCCAATGACCGTTTTGCACTCAGGAAGGGTGCCGCGATTTACGGTACAGAATTCGCGGAAAACGTTGTCATCGCCGACCTCCAGATAGGTGGGTTCCGCACAATATTTTAGGTCCTGGGTCTGCTGACCGATGGAGGTGTAGGAAAAGAACCTGTTCCGGCTACCGATCGTGGAAGAGCCTTCCACGGTCACATGGTGCTGCAACCAGGAGCCCGAGCCGATCTTCACGTTGGCTCCCACAATGCAGTAGGGTCCGATGATCACATCTTCGCCAATCTCGGCGGAAGGGTCGATGATCGCTGTTGGGTGAATCTGCGAAGGCATTTAGTCGCGGTCAGTCTGAAATGAAGGCTCAACGATCGACAAGGCTGAACATCAGATCCGCCTCGCTGACCACCTGACCATTGACGATGCAACGGCCCTTGGCCTGGCCGATGGAGCGCTTGACCTTGAGCATTTCGGTTTCGATGAAGAGGACATCTCCAGGCAGGACGGGCCGACGCCACTTCACGTTGTCCGCGCTCATGAAGTAGCCGATCTTGCCCTGGTTTTCCGGAGCACGGAGCAGGAGGATGGAGGCGACCTGTGCCATGGCTTCCAGCTGCAAGACGCCGGGCATAATCGGGTGGCCGGGGAAGTGACCCTGGAAGAAGGGTTCATTGATGGTGACGTTTTTGACACCGGTGCATTTCGTTTCCCCCTCGAAGCCGACAATGCGGTCCACGAGCAGGAAAGGATAACGGTGTGGCAGGATCTGCATCACCTCATTGATGTCCAACACCGCTTCCCCACTCGGGATGGTAACGGCAGGCACCATGGAGCGCATCTCATTATACTGCTTCAGGAGCGTGCGGGCCATTTCCGTATTCGGCCCGTGGCCGGGACGCACCGCAATGACGTGGCCCATGATGCGGCGTCCAAAGAGGGTGAGGTCACCGACCATGTCCAGGATCTTATGCCGCACGAACTCCTCCTGAAAGCGCAAGGGATGCTTGCTCAGAGCCGTGTCGCCGCGAATGACGACGGCGCTCTCCAGTGTGCCGCCCTTGATCAGGCCCTTCTCCATGAGGGGAGCGATGTCTTCATAGAAGACAAAGGTGCGGGCCGGGGCGATCTCCTTTTCATAGGTGGAAGGATTGATCTCCGTCGAGTAGAACTGGGTGGTCCGGCCGCCAGGACCCACATGGGTGCAGGAGATGCGAAATTTCTTGTCCGGAACGATGGTCAGCAGGCTGCCGTCGCGAGACTCAAGGTGGATAGGCTCCCGCACTTCGAAAACGCGGCGGTATTCGCTTTGCTCCTCCAGCCCTGCTTTTTTGATGAGTTCGACGAAGGGAAGTGAACTGCCGTCCGCGATGGGAGGTTCATTGGCATCCATCTCCACGATGGCATTGTCCACACCCATGCCGGTTAGGGCGGAGAGGACGTGCTCCACGGTATGAACATTTACGCTGCCTTCCGCGATAGTCGTGGCGCGCTCGACCTTCTGCACTTTTTCGACCGAGGCATTGATGAATGGCCGGTCTTCCATGTCCACCCGACGGAATTTGATGCCGAAATTTACAGGGGCAGGTTGCAGAGTGAGTGTGACCTTCTCGCCTGTATGCAGCGAGGTGCCTTCCAGGGAGGCGGATTTGGCCAGAGTGTGTTGACGTTCAGACATGGAACGGGGGACTTACCCGTGCCGAAAGGAGAGGTCAAGCCGGGAGCGGGCTTTGTTACGATTACCTAGTGATATTGACACGGTATGGCATCTTGACGTCTTTCCCTCAACGGATTAACGCAGCCGCGCATGGCCGAAGTTCCCTCCACCCGCATCCTGCCTCTCGGCGCACAAGCGCCCGACTTTAGCCTTCCGGACACGGAGGGAGAGATGCTCACCTTGGCAGATGTCAAAGGACCCAAAGGCTTGGTGGTCGCATTTCTCTGCAATCATTGCCCGTTCGTCATTCATCTGGCCCAAGAGATTGGCGTGGCTGCGGCGACCTTCGAAGCGAAGGGGGTGGGTTTTGTCGGCATCAGCTCGAACGATATTGCGAAGTATCCGGCCGACGGCCCGGACAAGATGGGGGAAATGCGCAAGAAGTATGGGTGGACTTTCCCTTACCTGTATGACGCGAGCCAAGCCGTGGCCAAGGACTATGTGGCGGCGTGCACGCCGGATTTTTACGTTTTTGACGAGAATTTGGCGCTGACCTATTGCGGGCAGTTTGACTCGTCCCGTCCGAAGAACGGACTGCCGGTGACCGGGGAGGATCTGCGGAAGGCCGTGGAGGCTGTGATCAAGGGGGAACCACCCTTGGCACCGCAGCGTCCGAGCACGGGCTGCAATATAAAGTGGAAACCGGGCAACGAACCGCAGTGGTTCGCTGTCTCATCATGATGCCCAGGGTAAGGCGTGTGGCCTTCGGGGTAAGATTAGTAGATGAGACAGTTAAGACATGTGTAAAATTATTTTCAGGCTGGCGTTTGCGCTGGCGACGACAGGATGTTGGTTTGGGGCACCCGCTTGGGCAGTGGACTGGCCACAATTTCTCGGCCCGGGCGGGAATGGCGTGTCTGCGGACATCGGCTGGAACACTCAATGGAACAAAAAGGAACCCCAGGAACTTTGGCGGGCCAATGTCGGCACTGGCTGCGGGTCAATCAGCGTGGCTGAGGGTCGTGCTTACGCGATCGGTCAGAAGAAGGCAGGGGAAGATACGGTCTGGTGTCTTGATGCGGTGAGCGGTGAAAAGGTCTGGGAGTTTTCCTATCCTCAGAAGCTGGAGCCGACCTATTATTCTGGCGGGCCCTCCACCACACCCGCGATCGACGGCGGCCGACTTTATGCCACGAGCAAGGATGGAGAGCTATTCTGTCTGGATGCTGCGAAGGGTGAACTGATCTGGCGGCGCAGTTATGTGCGGGAGTTCGGTGGGCGGAAGCAGACCTGGGGTTATGCAAGCAGCCCGGTGATTGCGGGCAACCTGATCATCTGTGAACCAGGCGGACCGGATGCTTCCGTCGCCGCCTTGGACAAGGTGACGGGACAGACGGTGTGGAAAGCAGGATCGGATGCGCCAGGGTATTGCACGCCGCTGCGATTTACGCATGAAGGGAAGGACGGGCTGGCGTTTTTCAATGCGTTTGGGTTGGTGGCCTACGACCTTGCGGGCAAGGAGCTTTTCCGGCATCCGTGGAAGACGCAGTATGATGTGAATGCGGCGACGCCGGTGTTCAGCAATGGGAGGTTTCTGATCTCGTCTGGTTATGACACAGGGGCGGCCTTGATCGAAGTGATGCAAGGACTGACCCACGAAGTGTGGCGTAACAAGTCGCTGCTGCAACAGTTCCAGAATATGATCCTGGTGAACGACCACGTGTATGGAGTGAGCGGGGACAACAAGGTGCGGGCCATGCTGAAGTGCGTCGACTGGAAGACGGGTGAAGTGAAGTGGGAAGAGCGGCTGCGAGAGAATCGCGGTAACATTATTCTGGCTGAGGGTAAGCTTCTGGTGCTGAGCGAGAGTGGTGAATTGATGCTCGTGCAGCCTGATCCGAAGGACTACCATGTGCTCGGAACGATTCAGGTGAATCGCAAGCCGTGCTGGGCGCCGCCGGCATTCTCGGGCGGATTGTTTTATAGCCGCAACAATGATGGACAGCTAACGTGCTTTGATTTGCGGTAAAAAGCGGGGCCCAGTGCGATTGGGTGTTTCTAGTGGCGCAGAAAAGCATCAAGTGGCGTGGACCGCTGCAGCAATATGCGAAATGGCGTACTAAGTAGTACGGAATCACGGAAAATGATTGGCTTTTCGGGGTGTGCGAAGTGCGGTTGAGCGTTTGAAGCGGGGCGGAAAAGCATCAACTGACCAAGAGCGCTGTGGGAATATGCAAAATACCCAACTACCTAGTTGGGTGTCGCGAAATTTGATTGGCACTTTGGAGGCAAAAAAGGAGCACCGAGACTGATACATCCGCGGCGGTGTCGCGTCTATTCCGCCGGGAATGGGTTGGCTTGAAGTCGTAGTTCGGCTTCGGAGCGAAGATCGTCTTCTTTGAAGGAGGAGGATGTTGTGCTTGTCTGATGGCACACGAAGGGGGCAGCGAGGATGGTGAGCGTGAGGGAGGCCATGGCCAGCCAGCCAATGAGGCGAGAACTGATGGCGCCGATAGGTCTTTGCCTGGAATCCTGAAGGATGGTCTGAACGCGGAGGCGAAGTTGAGATGTGGTCCGGCCAATGGAGGCAAAGGCAGGTGAGGGGACGCGGGAGCCTTCAGCGAACCTGAGGAGGGTTCGAGCGTAATGTTGTGGCTCGGCCCCGGCGCGGAGGACGGCGGCATCGCAGAGGCATTCGCTGTTGGCCTGCCAGCGTTTTACGACACGATGGGCGAGAGGATGCCACCACCAGAGGGCGAGAGCTGCTTCAGCGACAAGCCGCCACCAGACGTCGCCGAGACGAAGATGTTCGCGTTCATGCTGGAGGACCGATTTTAGGGTGGCGTCGTCCCATTGTTGGGCCTCGATCGGGAGCGCGATGGCCGGAGGCAGAGAAGGGGTGGTGCACGCTGAGCCGAGGCCGGGCTTCCAGAAGAGACGTGGGAGGGGCGTGGGATTTTGGGAGCAGGTAAGGCGGGCGGCACGGTCGAGCCAAGGTTGAGAGAAGGGGGTGGCGTCGTGGAGGAAGCGACGCATGGCGGCCAAGCGATAGAGGAGGCGCATGAGCATGAAGGCAGCGCCGATGGTCCAGAGCCAGAGTAAGTTTGCGGGGAAAGTGCTGGTCGAGATGGATGCGGGAAGGGTGGACGACTGGAGCCAGGGGGTGGTGGGATCTAGGGCAGTAGCTGTGGGCAGTTGTTGAATGGTGTGCCGCAGGGCGGGGACTAACAAGAGGGCACACACGGTGAGGAGCAGGATGGTGCGACGCTGCCGAAGAGCGGTGCGGGGCATGGCGAAGTCCAGGATTGCCGTCAAAAGGAGGATGGCCGTAATGGTGAAGATGAGTGGGATCATGGCGTCGCTAAGAGGTTCTAGTTCAGGGCTTGGCGCCGCGGTCTTGTTTGCGGGAATGTTCTTCCAGGAGTTGGCGGATGCGGTCGAGTTCCTCCGGCGGGAGTTTGCGTTCGTTCTCGTTGAGAAGGGTGGCGACAAGTTCGCTGGGTGAGCCGCCGAAGAAGGTAGTGAGAAGACGGCCGAGGGCGCCTTTGCGAGCGCGGCGGGGCGATGTCTTCGCTTGGTAGAGATGCTGGCGGGAATCAGGATCCTTGCGGGACTTGGCGAGGTCTTTCTGGACCAGGAGGGTGAGCAGCATGCGCACGGCGGAATAGCTGGGCTCTCCGGGCATCTGGGCCTGCACCTGCGAGACGGAGGCTTCTCCGATGCGGTGCAAGATGTCCATGGCTTCCTGCTCACGGCGGGGAAGGGCGGGATTGGCGGCGTCCGGCATGTGAAGAAAATTCTGCATTATTGAAGAATTCGCAAGTGGGAAGTCACAGGTTGTGGGGAAAACACATAATGAAGAGAAATCTGCATTTAAATATTGGCTCATCGAATTACAGGAAGAAAAATCTTCACATGAAAACGCGTACTGAAAATTCTCCTGGTCCGGTTCCAGCATCATTCCGGAATGTTCTGGTCAAAATCTCCCTGGTTGTGACGGCGGCCGCGTTGTTGGGCTCGTGCGCGAGCGATTCAGGGTACGACAGCTCTGGGTCAGGGATCGGAGCCGTGGCTCCTGGTGAGGGTATGGCGAGGCGCAAGGCATTCTCAGAGAGCTACATGGCTCCCCCGAGCGCCGGGTCCAGGTCGGCCATGACTACTCCCGAGCCTGCGAAAAGGAGGCCTGGTCTTGGAACGTCCCTGGGCGATCGAGTGTATGACAACACTGAAGGCACCGTGTTTTACCGTCGTCATCCCTCCATGCCGGATGCCATTGCCTCGTTCCATTACAATGATGAGGAAGGCGCGAAAGCGATGGCGGAATTGCTGGGCAAGTATTCGAAAGGTTCCGGATCGTTTACACTGGCCGGCGGCAAGTTGAAGGCGCGACTTGTTCCGTCCTGGGGCTCGAACAGCTTCCCGTACTATAAAGTCGCGGACAAACTGATCGTGGCCGGTCAAAGTGGCTCGTCTTATCGCATTGAATTGACGAATACGACGTCCCAGCGGATCGAGGTAGTGGTGTCGGTGGACGGACTGGATGTCAGGTCCGGTGGCGCTGCTTCATTTTCCAAACGCGGTTATGTGATCAAAGCCAAGGGCAGTGTGAGTATTGACGGCATGAAAGGAGCCGACGGCATGCGGCGCTTTGTGTTTAGTTCCGTGAGTAATTCCCAGGCGTCCAAGGTTGGCGGCGAGAAGGGGGCGAGGAACGTGGGTGTGGTCGGGTTGGCCGTTTTTGTGGAGGATGAAGCAGAGGCGCGTTTGGCGCGGATGCGGGAGACGTTTATCCGGGATGATGCGCAGGCGTTTCCGGGGAGCTAAGGGGGGTGGGGTGAGAGGGATGGTGATGCCCCAGACAAACAATTGTGCGTCATCGGCCCTTTTAGGAGTTAGCCGCCTTCGGCGGTTGGACTATTAACGGCCATCGAGGACGATGGCGTTCGCTTCGCGACTTCGTAGCCCTGGAAATGAGGCCGCTGCGCTGGGCATCGGCGGATCGGAGTCCGCCGCTCCTTGTTAGAGAAGCCGGCTTCTATGTGGACCCCGGCCTTCTTGTTGCGTGGCAGGGGTTCCGCCCACGTGGGCGGAGGGGTGTGAGTTGGAGCCACCGTTTACGTAAACGGTGCTTATGATGGACGGAGTCCGGAGCGGGGTCGGGGTCAGAGGTCTTTGCCTTATTTGTCTTTGGCGGGTTCTGTGGTCTCCGGCTTGGCTTTTGCTTCGGCGGCTTCGCGTGTGGCGGCGTCCTGTTTGCTTGCCTCGTTGGTCGAGATGGATACCCAGTTTGTCTTTAAGGATTCGTCGCGGAAGTGGGTCGCCGTATGGTCTTTTGAGAGCCAGGTTTTTGACTTTGGATCGCTTTTCGGGTCTGCGCTCCATTTGGCTTTCGGGACATTCAGGTCCAGAATCGCGGCAATGGTGGCGTCCGAGAAGTTCGGTGCGACTCCGGCGGCGTTTTTCGCTGCATAGGCATACTGAACCTTCCAACAATTGTCTGATTGGAAATTACAGGTGATTTCGAAGTCGGCTTTGCGAAAGACGAGGGTGTCTCCCGAATTGCTCTCGCTGGCCGGTTTGCCATACCGCTTAATGCACTGATCCTTGGTTTCGCCGATGCGGGCAAAGGCGGGGGATGAGATGGTGAGAGTGAGAGCAAACGCGAGGGGGAGAGCTAGAGCGAAAGAAGTGAAGGTGGATTTCATGGCGATGGGCGGCGGAGCATGTTGGTGATGGCGTTTGCCGGGTACCACAGGAGTTGTTAAGACCCGTCCGCCAATAAGATAGGATTCTAGCCACGATGTATCAAAATGTCATTGTGCATAAATGAGGGTATGGCCAATGAGGGTTGAACAAGGTTATTTCACGAAGGTCAATGTCCCCATGATTTTGTTGCCATTCCGTGATCATAGGGGTGCTGTGTTGCGCATGGAGCGAACGATCTTTGCGACGTTGTGCCTGATGATCATGATAGTAGGATGCACGGATGAGACGCGAGTCACGGAAGCGAAGAAAACAGAGGACGCGAACGAATCACTTTCCGATCGGGTGCCGCAGGTGACGGAGACAAGGGTATCAGGGAAGACCGTGACTTTTCGCATTGTGCAAAAGGGGCGTGGGGTCTGGCTGGCGAATATCGGGACGCGCGTGATCGGCGGCGATGTGTATCTGGATCCGCTGTATATCAGTAGTCCCGTGCATGAGACGGTGTTTAAGGTGGATCTGAGTGGGCCAGAGATCCCGGCTGATTGGCAAGAGCGGCTGTATTGGATTGAGAAGGAATTGCTTCCGCCTCCGCTGACATCGGGGAATCGTGCGCGGACGATTGAAAGGCGGAAGGTGGAATTATGAGGCCGATGAGGGGCGGTTACGGAAGGTGAGATGATCCAAAGTCGGATTTTTCATCCCAGAGGGTAATTTTCTTCGGGTTTGTGAAAGACTTGCAGGCGTAAAGACGTTGTCTTCTGCCGCTTTTTCCTCCGAAGCCGACTCATATTTTTTGATTTGAAGCCCGCGACTGCCCCGATTCACACGCCCTGTTTTCTGCGATTTCCTGCTTGGCTGGGGGGCTTGATGGGATTGTGTGTATCGGTTTCGACGGCGTTCGGCGCTGCTGAGGCATCGAAGACTGGGCAGCATCCGGGGGCAGTGATTTACAAGAATCTATGTGTGGAGTGCCATGGGGCCAAGGGCGAGGGCGTGAAGGGCAAGTATGATGAGCCGATCTATGGGACGAAGTCGCTGGCGGCGCTGACGAAGAAGATCGAGCGGACGATGCCAGAGGACAAGGAAGAGGGGGTCTGTGTGGGAGAAGAGGCGGCCCAGGTGGCGGCGTATATTTATGATGCGTTCTACTCTCCGGTGGCGCAGGCGAAGCTGAATCCGCCGACGCGAACGCTGACTCGGCTGACTGTGCCGCAGTATAGGGCATCCGTGGCAGACCTGATTGCGCGGTTCCGGCCTGGGATGGAGAAGCCGAATGGGCCGGAGCGTGGGCTGAAGGCACGGTATTCCGGTCTGGCAAAGCAGGGGCCGAGAGATCCGAACGCGAAGCCGGAGACGGATGAGGAGAGAAACAAGCGGCCCAAGGTAAATTTCGATCGGGTGGATGCTCAGGTGTCGTACAACCTGGGCGAGGCGAGCCCTGACCCGGAGAAGCTGCACCATCAGGAGTTCCGGGTGCAGTGGGATGGGTCGATCTTCGTGGAGGAGACGGGCACGTATGAATTCATCGTGAAGTCGGAGAATGGGACGAGGCTTTATGTGAATAATCCGAAGGATCCGATCATCGATGCGTGGGTGGCGGGTGGCGCGGAAGTGCGTGAGGAGAAGAAGAGTCTCTTCCTGCTGGGCGGGCGGGTCTATCCGATCATGCTGGAGTTCTTTAAGTTTCAGGAGAAGACGGCATCGATTCACCTCCAATGGAAGCCGCCGCATGGGGTAGTGGAGGATATTCCGCAGCGGAATCTGATCCCGCAAAGGGCTCGTGAGGCGATGGTGGTGTCTGTGCCCTTCCCGGCGGATGACCGGAGCGAGGGGTATGAGCGGGGTTCGGGTGTGTCCAAGGAGTGGGACAGCGCCACGACGCAGGGGGCGATCGAGGTGGTGGAGCATGTGAGTGACCGTCTGGAAGAATTCTGCGGGAAAGGCAATGCGACGGACCGGACGGACAGGATGAAGGACTTTTGCCGCCGCTTCATGGAGACGGCTTTCCGTCGGCCGCTGGATCCGGAACATCTCGCGCTGGTGGAGGCGCAATTTCAGCAGGCGAAGACGCCAGAATCCGCGCTGAAGCGGGTACTGATTTACACGCTGAAGTCGCCGATGTTTCTGTATCCGCTGCTGGAGAGAAATGCGGAGCCGGATGGCTATGATGTGGCGTCGCGCCTGTCTTATGCGTTGTGGGATTCGATACCTGACAAGATGCTGCTACAAGCGGCTGCTGCAGGGAAGCTGACGACACGGGACGAGATCAGCCGGCAGACGTGGCGGATGATCAATGATCCGCGCACGAAAGCGAAGCTGCATGGTTTCTTTGAAACGTGGTTGGAGTTTGAGAAGGCGGAGACAATCGCCAAGGACAGCAAGGCTTTCCCGAACTTTACACCTGAGGTGTTGGCAGATTTGCGGACGTCGCTGGGGATGTTTGTAGACCAAGTGGTGTGGAGCGACAAGTCTGACTATCGTGAGCTGATCCAGGCGGACTACATTTACCTGAATGAGCGGCTGGCGAAGCTGTATGGGAAAACGGATGTAGGCTCGGAGTTTAAGCCGGTGGCCTTTAACCCGAGTGAGCGCACGGGGGTGCTGACGCATCCGTATATGCTGGCGGCGCTGGCGTACAGCAAGCATACCTCACCTATCCATCGCGGGGTGTTCCTGACGCGTAATATTGTGGGAGTGGCGCTGAAGTCTCCACCAAATGCGGTGGCGTTTGAAGACAGCAAGTTTAACCCGCATCTGACGATGCGTGAGAAGGTAACGGAGCTGACGAAGGACAACGCGTGCATGAGCTGCCACTCGGTGATCAATCCGCTGGGCTTCACGCTGGAGAACTATGATGCGATCGGCCGGTGGCGGGCGCAGGACAACAACAAGCCGGTGAATGCCAACTCGGAATTTCACACGGAAGATGGCAGCGTGATCCATCTCAAAGGGCCGCGGGATATCGCCAACTATGCGGCGAACAGTGCGGATGGGCAGCGGGCGTTCATACGCCAGCTATTCCACCATACTGTGAAGCAGGATCTGGCGGCCTATGGTCCGAATACGCTGGAGGATCTGCGGGTGTCTTTTGAAAAGACGAATTGCAACATCAAGGTGTTGCTGGGGCAGATGGCGATCGCTACGGCCTCGGTGAACGTGAACTTCCCTGTGCCGCCGCAAAGGGCTCAGCCGCCCAAGCCGGTGGTGGCGCAGCAAGCGCCTAGGCCGGTTGTAACAAAACCTGTCGAGGTGGCAAAGGCGAATGGGTCGGCGACCGCAAATGTTCCAGTGCCGCAAGCTCAAGCGAAGCCTATGCCGGTGCCTGCTCAGGTGTCCGCTGCGAAGGCAACACCCGCGCATCAGTCTGCTCCGAAAATTACTGAAGCAACCAAGCTCGGCGATTCGGAGATCGCCGCTCCACCCAAGGCCCCAGTGCCGACTCCGGCGAATAGTCAGCCAAACAAGCCGG
Source organism: Phragmitibacter sp. (assembly GCA_965284365.1). Classification (GTDB taxonomy): domain Bacteria; phylum Verrucomicrobiota; class Verrucomicrobiia; order Verrucomicrobiales; family Verrucomicrobiaceae; genus Phragmitibacter. Next base: position 5,152,782 of record OZ260079.1, on the reverse strand, counting down.
TGGTTTTACCTGCACCGAAGGCTCCCGCGAATCCTGCTGTATCTTCTTCTTCTACGACACCGCCGCCTAAATCTGTCCCTCTTGCCCACCCATGAAAAGCCGTCGTCAATTTCTTCGCGAACTGGGAGTCTCTGCTTTTGCGTTTCCTTTTCTGGCTGGGTTGCCCAGTTTGACGGGTGCACCGACGCCGCAGCGTCGTCAGCGGCTGATTATTCTGTTTTCGCCGAATGGCACGCTGCCGCAGGATTTCTTCCCGGATAAGACGGGAGAAGATTTTGATTTTAAGACCATTCTTAAGCCGCTAGAGCCTTTCAAGAAGCAGACCATGATCCTGAATGGCGTGGCCAATAAGGTGACGGGTGATGGCGACAATCACATGCGTGGCATGAGTTGTCTGCTGACGGGCGCCGAACTGCTGCCGGGCAACATCCGCGGTGGTGGTGGCAGTCCGGCGGGTTGGGCGAGCAGCATCTCCATCGACCAGGAGATCAAGAATTTCCTACAAAGCCGGGCGGAGTCGAAGACGCGTTTTGGCTCGCTAGAGTTTGGTGTGGCGGTGCCGGGTCGGGCGGATCCTTGGACGCGCATGAGCTATGCGGGGCCGAATCAACCGATTGCGCCGATTGATGATCCGCATCAGATGCTGAACCGCGTCTATGGCAAGATGAAAGACAAGGACAGCCTGGTGAGCATCCTGGATGAAGTGAATGCGGATCTGAAGCGGGTGTCCAGCAAGCTAAGCGCGCGGGATAAGGTGCTGCTGGATCAACATATGACGCTGGTGCGCACGCTGGAGCATGATTTGGAAGCCGCGGATCAGGATCAGCATCTGAAACACGTTGTGCCGGAATTGGATCCGAGCATCGAACTGGTGAACGACAATACGCCGGAGATCAGCCGCATGCAGATCGATCTGCTGGTGAACTCGCTGGCCAATGACATGGCGCGGGTGGCGACACTGCAATTCATGCGGAGTGTGGGTCAGGCGCAGATGCGCTGGCTCGGCATCGAGGAAGGGCATCACTCGCTTTCGCACGATCCGGATGACAACAAGGATTCGTATGAAAAGCTGAAGCGGATCAATACGTGGTTCGCCGGTGAGGTGGCGTATTTGGCGAAGAAGCTTTCCGAGACGCCGGAGGCGACAGGTGATGGCAACATGCTGGATAACACGACGATCGTCTGGACGAATGAGCTGGGCAAAGGCAACTCACATACGCTGAACAGCATCCCGGTGGTGATGGTGGGTGGCGGTTGCGGCTTCAAGATGGGGAGGTCGATGCAGTTCGATCAGACGCCGTTGAATTCATTGTGGCTGACGTTGGCACATGCGATGGGGCACAAGGAATTGAAGACGTTTGGGAAGGTGGAGCTTTGCGAGCGAGGGGTGTTGAATTTGGGATGAGGTGGGCCGGTGTCCGAGGCAGGACGTCGTCGAGGGCGAGGGGACGTTTTGTTTTTCACCGCGAAGTCGCGAAGACGCGAAGGTTTGTTGGAGGGCTAAAGGCGGTGTCGGATGAGGGCTGGTCTGACTATGTGACCAGTGAGGGGATGTTGCCGGGAGCGTTTAGATGAGGGTCCTTTACGAAGCCTATCATGCCGCTACCTCATTCCGTCCTCCTTCAACTGAAACGCTGGAATACGCCGACCATTTACAATGGTTGGGAACAGATCACGAAGCAGGATCCGTGTGCGGATGCTTTCAATCTGGAAGAGACGCGGGACTATATGCCGCAGATGGGGCCCATGGTGGGGTATGCGGTGACGGTGGTCGTTGAACCGAGCAACCCGAAGCATCGGGAGGAAAATGCCTCTGCATGGCTGGAGTATCGGCAGTATGTGGCGAGTGTGGCAGGACCGAAGATTGTGGTGGTGCAGGATCTGGATAAGCCGCGCACGATTGGGGCTTTCTGGGGAGAAGTTAACAGCAATGCGCACAAGGCTTTGGGGTGTGTGGGCACGATCATCGATGGGGCGATCCGCGATGTGGATGAGATGACCAATGCGGGCTTCAAGGCTCTGGCGCGGCGCATGTGCGTGGGTCATGCGGCGGTGCATCCGGTGAGATGGAATGTGGAGGTGGAGGTGTTTGGCCGGAAGGTCTTGCCGGGGCAACTCATTCATGCGGACAAGCATGGGTTTATGGCGATCCCGCAGGAAGATGAAGAGCGTCTTCTGGAGGCGTCTGCGTTTATGGATGCGAACGAGTGCCGCACAGTCATTCCGGCGGCGCGTGGTTCAGCGGGGCTTGATCACGCGGCTTTGTTGGGGAATCTGGCGGATGCTGGCAGGCAGTTTGGGGAAGCAGCGAAATCGAAATTTGGCCGGGAAGGGGAGTGGTGATTCGTGTGTTGTGTTGTGATGAGACGGATCTATGCCACTATCGTCATGCTCGGATTTTCACTGGCTGGAGGGAGTGATGGGATGGCGCAAGAGCCACGCGCTTCGTCCCAGGTACTGAGTTGGGGGCCACTGGCGCCGTTGCCTGACAAGGAAGGGTTTGCTTATCCTTTTGCTGGTGTGTCCGAGGGGCAATTGCTGGTAGCGGGTGGTGCGAATTTTCCGGATAAGCGACCCTGGGAAGGCGGCACGAAAGTCTGGTATGATACGGTGTTCGCGCTGCATACGCCCAAGGGACAGTGGCGCATGGTCGGAAAGCTGCCTCGGCCGATCGGTTATGGGGTTTCGCTGACGACTAACAAGGGGATTGTCTGTGCCGGTGGAAGTAATGCCGAGGGACACTTTAAGGATGTCTATTTGATGCGTCTGGGTGCGAAGAGGATAGAGACTTCGCTGTTGCCGCCGCTGCCAAAGGCCTGTGCCAATAGCTGCGGCGTGCTGATTGGAGATGTGGTTTACATCGCTGGAGGAATCGAAAAGCCGGATGCGACAGCGGCAATGAAGAATTTTTGGTCGCTGGATTTGAGCAAGCTGCAGGATGGATGGCAGGAGCTGGAGCCATGGCCCGGGCCTGCGCGGATGCTGGCGACGGCGGGTGCCTTGGGTGGGTCGTTTTACTTGTTCAGCGGCGCTGCTCTGTCGCCTGGGGCTGATGGCAAACCGGAACGCGAATGGCTCAAGGATGCGTATCGTTATACGCCCGGAGCAGGTTGGAAGCGGGTAGCAGATTTGCCGAATGTGGCGGTGGCATCACCGACGCCGGCAACGTTGCTGAATGTCGAGTATCTGATGGTCATGGGAGGGGATGATGGCAAACAACTCCTGGCCAGTCCGCAGGATCATAAAGGCTTCCCACGGCACTCGCAGATTTATTCCGCAAAGTCGGATTCATGGGTTGTCTCACCTGACCTTCCTTTCTCTCTAGTCACCACTCCTGCGGTGCCGTGGAATGGCGCCACGATTGTGCCGGGTGGTGAGAAGCAACCGGGCATCCGTTCCACTGAGGTTTGGTCGTTGGAGATCAATGGCGCTTCCAAGTAGGAGCTCATTTGTATTTTGATTTTTCGTTTTTATGACTTCATCGCAAAGACTCACTGGGCTCGTCGCCGCCACGCATACGCCGTTTCATTTGGACGGTTCTTTGAACCTCGGCGGAGTGGAAGATCAATGCCGTCATCTGCTGAGCAAGGGAGTGAAGTATGCGTTCATTGGTGGGACGACGGGGGAGAGTTCGTCGCTGACGTTGCAGGAGAGACTGGATCTGGCCCCACGGTGGATGGAGGTGTCGCAGGGGACCGAATTGCATGTGATCGTGCATGTGGGCACAAACTGTGTGAGTGATGCGCGGACCCTGGCGACGCAGGCGCAGGAGTTGGGGGCCTTTGCAGTGAGTGCGGTGGCGCCGAGTTATTTCAAGCCGCCGCATGTGAAGGCGTTGGTGGAGACGATGGGGGCGATCGCTGGTGCGGCGCCGGAGTTGCCGTTTTATTATTATGAAATCCCCAGCATGACGGGATTGGGGCTGTCGCCATCGGAGTTTTTGGATCAGGCGGCAGAGGTGATTCCGAATCTGGCGGGTTTGAAGTTCACCAGTAGCAATCTGATGGAGTACCAACTCTGCGCGGACCATGCTGAGAAGCGGTTCGATGTGCCGTTTGGTTTTGACGAGATGTTGCTGGCTGCTCTGGCGCTGGGAGCGAAGGGTGCGGTGGGAAGCAGTTTCAATTTCGCTGCGCCAATATATCACCGGGTCATTGATGCGTTTGTGGAAGGCGATTTGGAGCGGGCTCGCGCGGAGCAGATGAAATCGGTTTGGGTGATCAAGGTCCTCGCGGGATACGGGTATATGGCGGCGGCCAAGGAGACAATGCGTCTACTCGGTGTGGATGTAGGGGAGCCGAGGTTGCCTTGTGCGAAGCTGAGGGCGGAGCAAAAGGGGAAGCTGAAGGCCGATCTGGAGGCGCTCGGCTTTTTTGATTGGGTCAGCTAGGCTGATCGGCGACTACGGGGGCGCGGTGGAGGGCGCGATGGGCCAGGATCATGCAGAGGAACATGAGGATGCCGGCCACGAGGAACGAGAGGCCGGGAATGTGCCAAGCAAGATTAGGGTTGATGCCGACATTGAATAGGAAAGTCCAAATGAGCGGGCCCATGATACCGGCTACGCTGGTAAGGCTGTTGAGTGCTCCCTGAACGGCGCCCTGTTCGTCGGCCGAGGCGGCTTTGGTGATGATGGCCTGGGCGGCTGGTCCGGCGAGGCCGCCTAGTGATCCGATGACCATGAAAAGATACATCATCCATCCCTGGGTCGCGAGGCCGTAGCCGGTCATGGCGATGGCGGTCGCAAGCAAGCCGAAGGCAAGGCCCTTGCGGTCGCCGATTCTATGAATGATGCGGCCCGCGAGACCTGCTTGCACGATCGCTGAAAGTACCCCGACAAAGCAGAGTGACCAACCAACATCTTTTGGGCCCCAGTTGAAACGATTGCCCGTGTAAAGGACCCAGAGACTGGGGTAGATGTTGTGCGCGACGTTAAGGAGAAAGTGCGGCGCGGCCAGGCTCATGATGATGGGCCATTTGCGCAAGGCCATGAGCGAGCGGACGGGGTGTGCGCTTTCCCAGTGGAAAGGGCGGCGGTTCTCTGGTTTGACCGATTCTGGAAGCACGAAAAGGCCGTATAGGAAGTTCAGCAGCGTGACGCCTGCGGCGACCAGAAAGGGGACGCGCAGCCCCATGTCCCCGAGCCATCCGCCGACAGCGGGTCCGGCAATGAAGCCTAGGCCGAAAGCTGCTCCAATGATGCCAAAGCCTTGGGCGCGCTTTTCCGGAGGGGTGACATCGGCGATGTAAGCGCTGGCGGCGGAGAAGTTTGCCGCAGTGATGCCGGAGATGACACGACCGACGAAGAGCCACCAAAGGTTTGGCGCCCAGGCCAAAAGCAGGTAATCCAGGCCGCCACCCAACAAGGAAAGAAGGATGACCGGGCGTCGGCCGAATCGATCCGAAAGGCTTCCCAGAACGGGAGAAAATATGAACTGCATGAGGGCATAGAGCGTGCCCAGCCAACCGACGGCATTGGCGGCGGCTTCCACATTCCCGCCCTGCATCTGCTTTACCAAGTCCGGCAGCACGGGCACGATGAGGCCGATGCCAAAGATATCCAGGAACAGGGTGATGAAGATGAAAATGACAGCGGCTTGAGGTCGGCGCATCGGGGGAGCATACTGTCAGGGCTTGGCGTGGAATGCAAAGAAACGTTTGCCGCGGCCGGGAGCCGGTTTTTTCTCATACATCCGGCTGGACATTTCCCCGGCTCTCCGCTAGCCAAGAAGCTCTTCGAATCTCGTTTTTCCAACGATAACACCCAACTCGCGTACCTCACTATGGCCAACATCAAATTCGGCTCCCAGGTCTATACCTGGTTCATGCAGGAGAAAGGTAAAGCTTATGAAAACAAGCTGGACCACATGATCAAGATCGCCGCGCAAGCGGGCTTCACTGGCATCGAACCCATGCACTTCTGGCTGGGTGATTTCTGGGATGCGGGCAAGCTGAAGGACGCTCTGGCGAAATACAACATGACGCTGGCGGGGATCTCCCTGGTTTGCGGCTGGAACGAAGCCACTGAAACGGCGGATGAAAAGGAAGCTGGGGACAAGACCATCGCGCTCCTGAAGCACTTCCCGGGCGCGAAGCTCGGAACGGTGCCGATGCCGACGAACCGCAAAGACATCCAGGAACGCCGTCTGAATCTGGCGAAGGGTGTGAACGCCGTTTCACGCCGTGCCGTGGATCAGGGGCTGAAGTGCTCTTTCCACCCGAACAGCCCGCCGCCTTCCGTGGTGCGCACGCAGGATGACTATGATGTGGTGATCAACAGCCTGGATCCGACCGTGACCGGTTGGACGCCAGATGTGGGTCACATTGTCCGCGGCGGCATGGATGTCATCGCGACGATGACGAAGTGGGGCCACCTGGTGGACCACGTGCATTATAAGGACTTTTCAGGCAATGGTCCTGAGCCTTGGGCAAAGATGGGCACGGGCAAGCTGGACTTCCACAAGATCACGGAGTGGCTGATCACGCGGAATTACAATGGCTGGATCATCTGCGAAGATGAGTGCGAAGAGGCCATCCATGATCCGGACGGTGTGACGCTGCAGAATGGTGAGTGGTGCCGGGAAAATCTGGCGCCGTTGCTGGGGTAGTACGTGCGGCTCTTTTGAGAGCGGCTGATTGATTCAAACGCAGGTCTGCTGAGGCGGGCCTGCGTTCGTTTTTTTGCTAGTTTGTGATCATTCAAGATCTTTGAGTGGCTCAATCAGGCATTAAGCTTGCGGAATTCAGACAATAATGATCGATTCGAGGCGTGATCAATAATCCCAGTGATGAATGAATTTTCCTGTGGCCTTTTGCTTATAGAGATGTTGAATTTACTACGGAATCGCGGACCAATGGATGGCAGCCCTTTCTAGCCTGAATTTATGGCGTCTCATACTGAAGTCGAAAAAAGGTTCATCGCATATCTTCTTGAGAAGGGATTCTCGGAGGCTGCAATCATTTACGACCCCGAATTCAAGTCCTCAGACGGAGTTCTTCGCGCTCGCCCCGACCTGCTCATCGCAGAGCCGGATACAAGGAACCCCCTCGCAATCGTCGAAATCAAATCGGAACTTCGCACTGATAAACGCATTGCAATTCGTGCTCAGGTCGAAACCTACGCAAATCTTTTCCCCGACGTGCCGACATATCTCGTCACGGATGGTCCTTCACCTATTCTTCTCAGCTTCTACCGTTTCAATCGGGAAACGAAGGAGCTTGACGCTATTGCACCTGAGGTATTCCCATCGTCGTTTCCTGCCATGTTGGCCGAACGGATCACTGTGAAGCAAGCTGCGCTAGGAGCCGTGCGTGAAGAGCGCAAAGAAACGAGCCGGGTATTGCACTGGCTTTGTTTTGCGCTCGCTGTATTCGCAGTTCTTCTCGCCGCTGCTGATTTTATCTGCAAGCAGGCCTATGGGATTGAACTCCTGACTCCGGCGCGACTTGGGCTGATTGGAGCTGCATTTGGGCTTGCCTTGGTGCCTTTTGTTCAAAAATTCAAAGGGTTAGGATTTGAGTACGAAAGACTCACCCTCGCTGCAAAAGCCCAGGAACGAAACACCTAGCCACACAGTGCGGTTCGTCTAGGCCCGTGGAGGGAGCCCCAGGTTGTTCTTGCGAAAGAAGGTGCGGGCGAGGCCGGGGATGTTCACCATGAAGATGAGGATGGCGATGATGTGGTACCAGAAGTCGAGCTGCATGAGGCGGCTGATGCTGAGATGGAGGAGGATCAAGGCGAGGCCGTAACCGAAGGCCCAGCGGCGACCGATGAGGGCGAGGAAGGCGAAGAGTTCCAACAAGAGGCCGATGCCGAAGAATAGGCGGGCGAGCGTGGGGTTCTCGTTCATGAGGTTCACCACGGTGGTGAGGGCTTGCGGGATGGGCTGTAGGGTGTCGTAGTAAGAGGACCAGTTCGTTTTTTGCAGTTCAAGGGCAAGGCCAGGAACGACGTTGCCAATCCATTTCCAATTGGAGTTGTCGAGCTTAGCCCAGGCAGATACGACGTAGCAGGCGGCTATGACGACGAGGGTGACGTAGACGGCGCGCTGGTGGACGGGGAGGGGGGGCTTAATCCAATTCCAACGGCGCAGGCCTGCATTGAAATAATAGGGCAGGGCGTAGACGAAGAACTGCCCCATAACTGACAGCGTCACGAGTTGAGTGCTGTGGTTTACCGCGCCTTGTGATTCATGCAGCCTGCCGATACCAATGGCGAAGATCATCGCGGGGAGCAAACCCAGCGCAGGGAGGAAGCCCAGGGCATAAATGGCTAGACCAGCGATGACGACACCTTTCCAAATGAAGGAACCGCCAGCCGCGGCGAAGAAGCTTTCGGCGTCTTTGATGCTGCCGGTCTCCCATTTGATAGAGATGAAGACCAAGGCGGCAAAAGCCACCCGCATGATGAGAATCTCCAGGCTGCTCAAGTCAAAGTGACCTGCGTCGAAGCGGAAGCGCCGGGCACCGGTGCCAGGGATGGTATCTGAGTAAGATGGCATGAAATTGGGGAAGCGAGAGAGTGGGCAGGGTAAGGCAGGTTAAGATGCCGTGGGAGAGACCGCCTGCTCAGCGATGAGCTGCGGCTCGGTCTCTACGATGTGATCGCCATCTGCCTTGAAGACCTTGTAGTGAAACTGCAATGACTGGGTGCCGGGGGGGAGGCGATCGGCCTTTAAACGCGGCATCAGTTTTGTGAGCAACTTCTTGGCTGCTTGCTGACGTTCTTCGAGCAGAGCGTCGCGGGTATCCCGATTCTTGTCTTCAAGGATTTTCTCCAGTTCATCGATGAAGATTTTCTTTTGTGCGGCAGTCTTGGTGCCGAAGAGCGTGTGAAATGGCAGGACCTCGCCGGACTGATTGGTCACGTAAAGGACATCGGACTCGCGGTCCAGATGGGAATACATGGGGAAGTTCGTAAACGGGTATTTCTCGCCCAACTTCTCCTTGTCCCAAAAGGAGAGGAAGATGGTGAGGAGGAGCACATGGCGGAAGGGTATGCGCAGCCAAAAGCCGTGGAGCTTCTGCAAAAGTGGATTCTTGAGCATGGAAAGCTCACCAAGGCGAGGAGCCGCCGCCTGACAACGACAAAACGATATCCCGTTAAAATACGGCGCAAAAAGCCCAAAATCTGGGTGACAAATGCATGGGAAGGGTTATAAAGCTGACTCTCCAACTTTCGCCGGAGTAGCTCAGAGGTAGAGCAGCTCATTCGTAATGAGCGGGTCGCCGGTTCAATTCCGGCCTTCGGCTCCAGGATTTTAGGAATACCGGCTCGAGCGTGACCCTATAAAATAAAGGGGAGACAATACCTGCATTACTTCACCAGCGTCATCACGCACTCGAGATGCCTGGTCTGCGGAAAGAGATCAAAAGGCTGTACCTTCTTCAATTGATAGCCGGCTTCGACGAACTTGGTGAGGTCCCGCATCTGGGTGGCGGGATTGCAGGAGACGTAGATGACGCCTTTGGGGCCGTGGGTGAAAAGCTGTGCGAGAAAAGCTTCGCCGCATCCCGCCCGTGGAGGGTCTACGATTGCGACAGTTTCATCCGGAGGGAAGGGGACATTCGCGAACAGATGCTCCGCGCTGCCGGCCTGAAAGCGGCAGTGGGTGAGGCCGTTGATTTTTGCGTTGTGCGTGGCGCGGGCCACGGAACTTTCGGAGATCTCGATGCCGAGGACTTGCTCAAAACCGCTGGCGCAGGAGAGGGCGAAGAGGCCGCTGCCGCAGTAGGCGTCGAGCAGGAAACGTGCGCCGGTGGCGGCGGCTTCCTCTTTGACGTGATTGACGAAGGCTGGGAGGACGAAGGGATTGTTCTGGAAGAAATCGCCGGCAAGAAACTCGAAACGGACGTCATTCACGACCTCCACGGCAGTCTGTGAAGGATGGGTCAGGACGTTGTCCTCAGAGGCGCGCATGAGCAGGGTGGCGGCGCGTTTGTAGCGCTGCGGGTTCGCGCGAATGTCTTCCCGCAGGGCAGGCAGCCGGTCATTGATCTGTGGCATGGCGATGGGGCAATGCGGCACATCGATAAGGCGGAAGCGATTGTTGTTCGCAAGGAAGCCAATCTCACCTATGACGCCGTTTCTGGGTTGGGCGAAGTGAGGGGTGATCTTCGAGCGGTATTCGAACTGGCGAGGCGAGGCGATGACCGTCTCTACCGGATGCTCGATGCGGGCCATGTGCTTCAACAACTCGGCGACCTGTTGCTGCTTCCATTTGAGCTGCTCCTCGTAGGTCAGGTTTTGATACTGGCAGCCACCGCACTCGCCAAAGAGGGGGCAACGCGGCTCAATGCGATAAGGCGAAGGCTCGATGACCCGCACCAGATCGGCATCGCTGTATTGCTTGTGATTCCGGTAGATACGGCCAATCACCTTTTCACCGGGAAGCGTGAAAGGGACCATGACGACCCAGCCATTCACCCGCGCGATACCCTGGCCGAGATTGGTGAGCGTCTCGATATCGAGCGTCAATTCCTCGTGGTAGGCGAAAGGCGTGGGATTGAATTTGCGGGGTGGGGTGCGCATGAAACGATGTCTGGAAGAAGTGGCCTGTGACGAAGGTGATCGTCATGGTGATCAGGTCATGGAACTCCATCAGAATCAGTCGTGGAGATAGGGACATCCTTCAAGCAGGAGATGTGGCTCGCAGACAGTTTTCGGTTTCTTGTTTCACGCTTCTGGGCAAGGGAGAGATGTGCCTGAATCTTCCCCCACAGCTACTACCGCTCCAGCATTCCTCCGCCGATTTTCGGTGTATGGGGTGTTTTGGCAGCGGTATCTGCACTGGGCGGCGCGGCATTGCCCATGGTTTATGGAACCGGCGGTGGTATTGGTCTTCAGCTTGGCTTTTTGGTTGGTCCTGAGGAAAGCCAGAAGCGCTATTGCTGAGAATTTGCTGACAATCCTTCCGGGGTCGTCTTTGCACGCGAATCACTTCCGGGTTCTGCGAGTGTTCTGGAATTTCGCGTGGACCCTGGCGGATCACGCGCATGTGCGGCATGGTGAGGATATCATCACGTGGGAACTCGATGGACTGGAGAACCTGGAACATCTGGATGCGCAAACGGGAGGCTGCATCATCCTCACGGCCCACATGGGAAGCTATGATGTGGCGGCGCCGATGTTCGCGAAGAACTTCACGAAGCCCATTCACATGGTGCGGACTCCTGAACGTGACGAAGAGAGTCAGAGGTTTCAGACGGAGCTAAGGGCGAAAGAGAATTTGGGCGCGTATGTGGTGCACTTCAATGAGCCAGGGAACATGATAGGTGTGGAACTGGCGAGAGCCCTGGATGAGGGGGCTGTCGTCGCGATTCAGGGGGACAGGATCTTGTTTGATGTGACCTCGCTGGAAACACGATTTTCCGAGGGTGTGGTCTGGAATGTGCCGCGCGGTCCATTTGTGCTCGCCTGGGTTTCAAGGGCGCCAATCTACCCAGTGGTGACGATCCGGGTGGGCTACCGTCGCTATCGAGTGAAGGCGGGGCCGCCTCTGCATCTCGATCGTGCGAGCGGCGATAAGGAGAAGGCCCAGAAAGACGCGGCGGCACAATGGAATGAGGTGCTGAAACCCCAGATCCAAAAGCATTGGTACCAGTGGTTTGTTTTTGAACCCATGTTCCGGCCCACTGCAAAGCCATGAATGCTGCACGAGAGCCATCTAAGCTAAGTATCGTCTTGCCAGTTGTTCCGGGCATTGGCGAGAGGGAGGCCTATCTGGTTGGTGGTGCTATCGCCGCGTGGACCTTTTTGGTGACGGTGTCTTGGTTGCAGCCATGGGCACTCAGCGGATTCTTTTCTTTCCTGATGGCGGCGATGGTTCTGCTGCCTGTCTGGATCGTTTTTGTGGTGCTGACGGTGCAGGTGGCAATGATACTCGCTGCCATTCTAACGAGGGTGCCTGGTATCCCAAAGCGGTGGGTCAGATCGGTGCCATCTGTGATTGTGCTGGCTCTGTTTAGCGGGGTGGCTCTGGACTCTTTCTGGGTGGACACGCTGTTGGGCCAACTGATGGGGGCGTCCTGGTTTCTGGGGATGGCGTTGGGACTGAGTTGGCGGTTCTTCTGTGGGAAGAGTGAAGAATTGATCGCATGATACAGCGTCAAGCTGGTGGCTCGCCCCAGCCACCGCCGCCGGGAGTTTCCAAGCGAATGCATTCGCCTGGTTGCACTTCGAGGGTTGCGCTGGAAGAAAGTGGTTCTTCGAAGCCTGATATGCGAATGAGCGTTTGTTTGCCGGGTGCGCCGGTGCTGCCTCCGTGCATGCCGTAGGGCCCTGTTGTCCGATGTTGGGTCAGCATGGAGACGGTTAAGGGTTCGGTGAATTCGAATTCACGGATGACACCATCTCCTCCATGCTGAGCGCCCTGACCGCCGGAGTTTTGACGGAGAGCAAATTGGCGTAGGCGCACGGGATAGCGGCGTTCAATGATTTCGGGATCCGTGATGGCGGTATTGGTCATGTGGGAATGTTGGGCGGTTGCGCCGTGGTATTCATCGCCAGCGCCAGTGCCGCCGCAGATGGTCTCGTAATAACCGAAGCGGTCGTTGCCAAAAAGGAAGTTGTTCATGGTGCCTTGGCTGCAAGCCTGGATGCCCAAAGCTTTCAGCACGGTATCGACGACGCGCTGGCTGATTTCCACGTTGCCGCCAACTACGGCTGGGCATTCGGCGGGATCGTCTGGAAAGTGGGGATTGAGAAGCGAGCCTTCGGGGAGGAGGATTTCGACATCGGCGAGGAGGCCTTCATTGAGAGGCAGGTCGTCCTGCAAGGCGAGGCGGAGGGAGTAGAGGACTGCGCTCCTGACGATGGCAGGTGTGGCATTGAGATTGCCTATATGTTGTGGGGCAGTGCCTGTGAAGTCCAGGATGAGGCCATCTTCACCGCGCTGGAGTTTAAAGCGTATGGGTGAGCCATCGTCCAGGAACTCTTCGGAGGAACCTTCCAACAGACGAGGAGCGAACTGGCTCATGACGTGGCGGGAGGCATCAAAGATCTGCTGCATTTGAGCGGGATCGGGGGCCAAGGTTCGCACGCGCTCCACACCCAGGCGGTTGGCGGCGAGTTGAGCATGGAGGTCAGCGATGTTGTCTTCCAAAGCGCGCGTGGGGTGAAGCGCCGAGGTTAGTTGCGTGCGGATTGCATCAAAGTCTACGATGCCGCCACGAACGAGATATGTGGGAGCCAGGACAACGCCTTCCTCGATAAGACTCCGCGCGTTGGCCGGCATAGAGCCCGGTGAAATTCCGCCGATTTCGGCATGGTGGGCACGATTCGCTACGAAGCCGATCAGAGTGTGAGCCGCATCAAAAAGGGGTGTGATGAGCGTGACATCTGGCAGGTGGGACCCGCCGTAAGCTGGGTGGTTCGTGATCACTGTATCTCCTTCGGCCATGGGGCAGACGGCTTTGACGGATCGCACGCAGGCACCAAGGGCACCGAGATGAACGGGAATGTGTGGCGCGCTGGTGAGCAGTTGGCCGTCCGCGTTCAGCACCGCGCAGGAGAAGTCCAATCGCTCTCGGATATTGGTGGAGAGTGCAGTGCGCCGAAGCAGAGCGCCCATCTCCTCGACGATACTGGTCAGGCGGTGGCGGAGGATGTCGGGTGAAGAGGTGGTGATGGCACTGTTGATTAGAGATAACGATCCGCCTTGCTTTAATACCCAGCCAACGCCCTGTTTGTTAACGCCATGCCATCTGTCTGCAATGTGCAAGGTGCTAAATGCATCCTGGATCAAGGCTGGGCCGTCGGTCTCTGGCAGATCCGGGTTGTCCATGTTTTCACTTAGCACTTTGTCAGGCTGAGGAGAGACTGCGACACGCAAACTCACGAGTTCAACGAGCTTTGTTGCTGGCGGCGAATAGCCAAAGAGTTGCTCGTAACGCTGCGTGAACAGCAAGCCTAGATCTGTGGCATGGTGAAACTCGATCTGCAAAGGGGTGTCCTGTCCCCGCAAGCGCATCTCTGCTAGTTGGCGAATCATAAGAGTGTCACGATTCAAGGTGTGATTGGCTTCCGCGAGCCCCTCAATGGCTTCGTCAGTCATGGCGGCGAGAATGCTGTCTAGCTCCGGGCGAACATCGTCCAATAGCCTGAGCACTTGGGTTTGTGCAAAGTGCTCCGGCTGCGCTTCCTGCAAGCCGACGGCACTCAAGATACCCGCATGATGGGGGATCAAAATAGCCTTGATACCGAGACGCTCGGCGACACCACAGGCGTGCTGAGGGCCAGCACCGCCAAAGGCGAGCAGGGCATATTCCGATGGATTGTAACCCTCCAGGACGGAAATTTTGCGGATTGCGTCCGCCATGTGTTCGACGGCAAGTGCGAGGAGGTCTTCAAGGAGTTGTCCACGGGTGACGGAGCGTCCTGATTGCTCCGCGAGGACCTGCATCAATTCGGAGAGTCTAGCCTCCGCTGCTGATGGATTCAGGGGGATGGATGCTTTCAATGGGTCGAAGCGACTCAGGAGTAGATTCACGTCGGTGATTGTGAGGGGACCGCCTTTGCCGTAGCAAGCGGGGCCTGGATCTGATCCTGCGCTGTGAGGGCCGACGGCCAAACCGCTGGGGGTCCAGGAGCAGATGGACCCGCCTCCAGCAGCCACGGTTTCAATGGATACCGACGGGCCTAACAATGTGACGCCGCCGACGGTCTGGCTGAAGCGATAACCCACTGCACCATCCACTCGAGCGACATCCGTGCTGGTGCCCCCCATGTCGAAAGTGATGATTTTTTCGTATCCCATACGTCTGGCGGCATTGAGAGCGCCGAGGACGCCAGCGGCGGGCCCGCTGAGCAGGAGGTCCTTCGGACGGATGCGGTCGGCTGGCTCCAGGGCCGCGGCGCTGGTCATGAGATGAAGGCGTGCATCGCCAAGGGGACGCTGCACGTCGTTGATGAAGCCGGTTACCGGGCCGGTGAGGTAGGCATTGGCCACGGCATTTTGGGTGCGAGGCAGGATTTTGACGAATGCAGCTAATTCGCTGCCGAGGGAGACGTCGGTGAATCCTATCTCAAAGAGGATTGCGCGGATCCTTTGTTCATGAAGCGGATTCAGGTCAGCGTGCAGGAGGCTCACTGAGGCGAGGGTGAAGCCTTCGTTTAGTAGCCGCCGGGCTTCGGCACGCAGGTGAGCTTCGTCCAGGGGTTCCAGAATTTCTCCGTGGGCGGTTAAGCGTTCGCGTACGGCGCAGACTGTTTCATAATGAACTTCGCGTGGGGCATGCTGTAGGGCGAAGAGATGACGCCGCCTTTGATCGCCAATGCGCAGGAGATCAGTGAAACCTTCCGTGATGAAGAGAGCGACGCGTGAGCCTTTGCGTTCCAGTAACGCATTCGTCGCGCGGGTGGTGGCGAGGCGGAATAGCAGGGGAGGAAAGGTGGCGTGAAGCGGTGTCTTTGTCAGGAGGCGTGCGCCCAATACTGGTGCGGCTTCAGCACTGGTGATCTCGATGAGCTCGCCTGACACAAAGGGTGATTTGGTGCCAACGTTTTTTGGAGGAGCCAGCATCAAGAGGTGCTTACCCTCACGATGGGTGGAATGTTTGATTTGGAGTTCGGTCTGACTGCCGTCGAGTTTGCGGACCATAAAGCCTTGGAAGAAGCCTTCTGGCATGGACCAGTCATCGGCGATTTCGAGCGGGCCTTCAGTTAGGGTTTGTTTGACGAGCGTCCGGAGACAGCCGCTGGAGAGGACCTTTACGCGGAGTTCTTCACCGTCGGGAGTGAAGGCATGACAGTCGGTGAAGGTGCCGCCGGTGTCAGCTGAGATGTGCCATGTCGCTTGTTCTTCCATTTCAGCAGATGGTCAGAGTGGCCGTTAGCACAGAATTCAGTGCGCCACATGCAGGAAAGTTTGGCGTAAGAGGATGGGGATGTTAGCGGCATCCGCGCCGATCGGGGGGCATAACAACGACGTGTCCGTAATGTTTTGGGACTAAGTGGTCGATTCAGCTAACAACTACCTGCGTACATTGGGCGACCGCTCTGCGGTTCGGTCGTCAAAAAGAGCTGAGCGTCAGATAGCAAGATTCATGATTCAGAAGGACTGACCTATGGCAAGACAACTCCGCAGTTCAGTCAGTCTCAGACACAACAAGTGCGATACGGCATCGAACGAGTCTATTTCTTGAGGTCGTCAGTCAGAGTGATGCTGGGGATCCAGCGCGCTTCAGTCAGGCTGTCCACATAAGGAGTGATCTTCTGCGGCGAATAGATTCTCGCCGCCTTGGTCAGCCATTCCTGGGCCTGGGCCAAGTCCTTTTTATAAAAGGCAAAGGCGGCCATGCCGTAATAGTGGGCCGGGGTATCATCCAGGAAGGTGAAGTTTTTCTGCATGGCCTCGGCTTCAGCCATTTTGTCCTGCTTGAGCTGACAGACCAGAATCTTAAATTGCATGAGGTGACGGTACTCCTCACGGATCTTGGGGAACTCCGTCAAAAGGGCGGTGAAGTCTTTCTCCGCCTTGGCAAAGTCTCCCTGCACGTAGTCGAGTTCCGTGAGATTGAAGCGTGGCTCAAACTTTTTTGGGTCGAGTGCAATGGTTTGTTGGAAACATTCCCGAGCTTTGTCGAACTCCCGCATGGCGGTGTAGATCCCGCCGCGCAGATTGGTGACAAACTCGTTTTTGGGCTTCAGCTTTTCAGCTTCTTCCAGCTTTTCCAGAGCGGCGGTGTATTGGCCCTCAAGATTGAGTTGTTGGGCCGCGGAGAGGAGATCGTTTAGTTTCGAATCTTCTTCGGTCGGTAGTTTTGCAGCATCCGCTTGGGCAAAAGTGACAGTCGGATTCAGCGCCACCGTCAAGACGAGGAAGGCAGCGCCCAGGGAGTGGAGTACACGAAGCATGTCGAGGAAAGTTACGAGCGGTGTGCCCGTGAAACAAGAGAATTCAGCCGCCGCCTGGCGGCGACGGTGTGAGGTAATGCTTGGCTTGATCGGACAAAGCCGACCGGATCAATAGACGTCCTTGCGGTAACGCTTGGCGGTCTTGAGGTTGTCCATATAGGCGTTCACCTCGTCGGGATTTTTGCCACCGACCTTTGCAATGATCTCGCGAAGCGCGTTGTCGACGTCGACGGCCATGCGGGCTGCGTCGCCGCACACGTAGAAGATGGCGCCTTGCTCCAGCCAGTCATAGAGGTCCTTACCGTTTTCGAGCAGCTTGTGCTGCACGTAGATCTTCTGGGCCTGGTCACGGGAGAATGCGGTGTCGACCTTGGCCATGGTGCCGTCGGCGAGGTAGCCGTTCCACTCGTCTTCGTAGAAGTAGCAGCTCGCGCGATTGATTTCACCGAAGAAGAGCCAGGCTTTGCCTTTGGCGCCGGTAGCGCGGCGCTCTTGTGCGAAGGCACGGAAGGGTGCGATGCCAGTGCCAGGACCGACGAAGATCACCGGAGTGTCCGCGGAGGGATCGGGCAGACGGAAAGCCGTGCCGGCTTTAATAAAGGTCGGGATCGGCGTGGAGTTGTCGATCCGGTCGGCCATGAAGGTCGAGCACACGCCCCCGCGCATGCGACCGTGGCTTTCATAACGCACCGTGGCCACCGTGAGGTGAACCTGCTCAGGATAAGCCGCGAGGCTGGAGGAGATGGAATACAGGCGGATGTTCAGACGGCGCAGAAGAGCAGCGAATTCCGCAGGCTCAAAGGTCGCCGTCGGGCTTTCCTGAATGATGTCCAAGACATCCTTGCCCCAGAGATAGTTCTTGAGCGCATCCTTTTTATCTGGCTGGGTCAGTTCTTCCAGCGTGCTGTGACCGCCTTTGAGGGCGACGGCTTTGAGGAGCTTCGTGTCGACTTCCGTGATGGAGTAGCTTTCAAAAAGAGCTTTGCGCAGGGGGACTTGTTCGCCTTTGGGGTTGGCCACCATTTCTTCGCCGGAGAATTTCAGGGCGTCGAGGAGGAGATCTACCAGCTTGGAGTCATTCGTAGGCAGCACGGCCAGGGAATCGCCGGGGATGAACTCCATGCCGGAACCTGTCAGATCGAATTCGTAATGCTTCGTGTGCTTCGAGGCGCCGGGGCCGGTCAGATCATGGGCACGGGCAAGGTGCGAAATGAAGGGATTCTTAAGGTTATAAACTGGCTTGGTGCTGGCCTCGGTGCTCATGAGTGGTTCGGAATAAAAGGGGCGCGAAAAATAGGGGATGCAGCGGGCTTGTCAAGAAAGCCCGGAATTGCGGCAAATCAGGGCATTTCCGAGCAGTTTCAAGGCCAGAGGCTGGGAGGATCGCGGCGGGTGCAGGCGGCGGTCCGGCGCAGTTGCGGATTTCAGCATTTGGAAGTTGCCCCTTTTCCCCATGTGCCTTTGATTGCGCACCCGATTCGACCACCCATGCAACCATCCGAGATCCCGTCTGAAACCGAAAGCGAACTGCTGCGCGCGCGGCGTGAAAAGCTGGCCGCGCTGCGTGAGAAAGGTATCGACCCGTTCGGCACCCGTTTTGAGACGACGCATCAGCCTGGCATCTTGCGGAGCGAGTTTGTGGAAGGTTTGGAAGTTAAGGTGGCAGGACGCGTAACGGCGCGCCGTGTCATGGGAAAGGCCGTGTTTTTTGACTTGAGCGACATCACGGGCCGCATCCAGTGCTACGCCAACAAGAAAGAAATCGGTGACGAGGTGTTCCAGCTTCTGACTGAATTGGTGGATATCGGCGACTGGCTGGGGGTCGATGGCAAGTCCTTCGTCACCAGGACCGGCGAGCCTAGCGTGCACACCGGGACAATCACGGTGCTCAGCAAGTCGCTGCGTCCATTGCCGGACAAGTGGCATGGCGTGACGGACAAGGAGATCAAGTACCGTCAACGCTATCTTGATCTCATCAGCAATGAAGCCAGCCGCGACATATTCCTGAAGCGCAGCCAAATGGTGGCGGAGATCCGCCGCTTCCTGCAAGAGCGTGGTTTCCTGGAAGTGGAAACGCCCATGATGCAGGATGTGCCGGGGGGCGCTGCTGCTACGCCGTTCGAGACCTTCTTCAAGGCTCTCAATCAGCCCATGTATCTGCGCATCGCGCCGGAGCTCTACTTGAAGCGCCTCCTGGTGGCTGGCTTTACCAAGGTGTTTGAACTCAATCGCAACTTTCGTAATGAAGGACTGAGCCGTCGGCATAATCCGGAGTTCACGATGCTGGAGGCTTATTGGGCATTCAGCGACTTCGAGCAAATGGCGGAACTCGTGGAAAGTCTAGTTTGTCATCTGGCAGAAAAGTTCTGCGGCGGCCTGCTCATTGAGCACAAAGACGAAGAAGGAAATGTCGCCAAGACCATCAATCTACAGAGACCGTGGCGACGTGCATCTTATGCGGATCTCATCCGCGGCATTGAGCCGGGGTGGTACGAACTGACGACGGCGCAGAAGCGAGAGAAATGTCATGAGTGGGGCCTGACGGTCTCGGAGATCATGGAAGATCACGAATGCACGCAGCAGGTCTTTGAGCGCTTCATTGAGGCAAAAGCGATCGATCCGCTTTTTGTCACGCATGTGCCGAAAGAACTGGTGCCTCTGGCCAAGCAGAACACCGCGGATTCGAGCGTTGTCGATGTGTATGAACTGGTCATGAACGGTCAGGAGATTTCACCGGGATATAGTGAACTGAACGACCCTGTGGTGCAGCGCGAGCGTCTGGAGCATCAGGCCGGGGAAGAACAGCAGAAAGTGGATGAAGAGTTCCTGCTGGCTCTGGAGTACGGCATGCCACCGGCTGGCGGTATTGGCATCGGCATTGACCGTCTCATCATGATGCTCACTGGTGCGGAGAGCATTCGCGACGTGATTCTGTTTCCGCAGTTGAAGAAGAAGTAGCGGTAGGCGGGCAATCTGATTGCCGAATCGTTATTTGAGGCACCACTCCAGGAAGGCGTAGATCTGCTCGTTTGACTCAATCGTCGGCGAGTGGTCAGGGCGGTTCGTCATGGCGACACGGTTTTTGAAGCCCAGGAGTTCGTTCACCGCGATGGCGTGATTAAGGACGGGCCAGCGCGCCACGTGGTCTTCTGAGCCTCCGGAAACGAGAAAGGGGCGGGGCGCCATGAGGGCGTGCAGGTCTGTTAGGTCCATGCCCTTCTCCATCAAGGTGCGATAGGCACCGGTGCGAGGGCTTTCTGCCGTGATGAGTCCGGGTTTGCGTGTCAGCTTCGCATCCAGGCCGAGATACCATGGCTCCCAATAGTTTACGGAAGGTCTGGCTTCATCAAAGACGATACCGGCATCGGACCAGACCGCGCAGGCATATTTGTCCCAGAAGCAAGAGCCGAACATCGACCACTTTCCACCATAGGAATGGCCAACAATGCCAATGCGTTTGCTGTCGACTTCGGGGAGAGCTGCCAAGGCCTGCCATGCATTCGCGGCGATGTAACCCAGATAATGCAAAGGCTGGCAGGTGACGCCCTCGCCCAACACAGGCTTGCGGGCATCACCGCCGGGAGAGCCAATGCATAACACGACGAAGCCGCGTTTTGCCAGTTGATAGCCAAAATCCCGCAAGGGTTTGCCGCTGAGACCAGCGCTTGTTTCCGGATCATAGAATGGGACAAATGCTGCGGGAAAAGGGCCGGTGCCGCTTGGGATGAGCAGGAAACCATCACCTGTCTGGCCAGGTCCGATTTCCACTCTCACACGATGCTGCGTGAAGTTGTCTCGACGGGTGGACTCGATTCGCTCAAGGACAGGCTTTTCGATGACTGGCGGCCATTTGCCGATGATGTTCTGCCAATCCTTGCGGATTTCTTCGCGTCTGCGAGCCCAATCTTCTGGCGTCTTCACTGCGCTTCCGTCGCGGAAGGTGAGGGCTGATCGATGGGGGCTGAGTTTTCCCGCGTAGGCGTCGGGAGGTGCGAAGAAGGGAGCAATTACTGCTGGTGGTGTTTCGTCGGCGCGAGCTGGAATCTGAATCGTTGCCAAGAAAGCGATGATGGGGAGGATGCTTTGAACCGGAAGAGTCATGCCGAAACAAGCTACTCTTCAAACGGCACCACTATTTCCGGGAAATAACGACGCGCATTGGTCTACTCCTCCGGAGGAGTGGATCTGATGCACTTTACCGTGGGTAAAAACCCACGGCTATTCATGGGAGAAACGCTCCGCGGTTCAATGCCAGTGAATCAGGCGTACACTTTGGATAACCGGCAACGACCATCGTTCGGATACCTAACAAGCCGGCATGGCGAACGATTGGCATTGATGGTATTCATACCACCACGATATTGCAGTGGCCCCTCTGAAACGCCGCCCGGATAACTTGGTTAGCTCCGGGAAGTTGACTTGCGCAAGACCAAGCCGGGCATCGTCGGCGTGCTGCGCAACGTGCGATTTGAAGTTGGTTTGGACGGGGAAGCCGAGGCGGATCCGCCACCGCTGCTGCGCGCTGATGCAAATGCACCCTGATAGATGGGCTCAGGATCTTTGACCCAGGATTTGGAGAAAGGGTTATTGGCGCCGTAAGCTTTCCAGGGACCGTCCGTGACTTCATGCTCTTCGACGAAACGCCAGTCACACTTCTTGCCACTCACGAAGCCGAGGTAGTCGCGCACGGCTGGAGAAAGGTCGATGCCAGCATCGTTGTTGCTGGAGTTTGCAGGGGGAGCGTCACCGAAAACATAGGCTGCATCATCCGTGGTGAAGGGACCGCAGTCGCTCCATTGCGCATATGCAACACGATTGCCGTAACTGATGGCGATCCAGCGATTGTGGCAGACAGATTTGCCATGACGCTTGAAGGTCTTCTTGAACCAAGGGATGACATCAAAGGCTGAGTCCTTGGTCGTGTTGTAGTTCAACACATCATTGTAGGGCAGCGCGATGTAGAAAGGATTCAGCTTGGGCACAAAGCCCTCGGGCCGATAACCGGCGGCGCGTGCGGACAAATCGGGATCATCGTAACCACCGAAGTTGTTCATCCAATTGGTATCCCAGGAACTTGCCACATTGGGAGTGGGGTTGTTTTCCGTAGGTTGTTCACCTACCCAGAAAACTGTGCCGGTGATGCCACGCTTCCAACCCAAGGTGCCAATGGGAGTAGGACCCATGGCCGGAGCATCCTTCGGATAAGCAGTGCTTGGGCCGATACCTTGTATAGCTACAGTGTTTACACTGGCTGCAGTCGTTGTCTGAAACACGGACGGAGTCGCTGTCGCACGACGCTTCTCCTGTTTTTTTGCCTGCGGTGCTGCTGCGGGCGCAGATGCCACCAAACCCGTGGTTGGTTTATAAGAACTGCGAATTATCGTTTTCTCTGGAGTGGATGCGCCGGTTTTTGAGAAGGGAACTGCCAAGAGGGTTGTTATGGCAACAGCGCTAGAGAAAACGTTACGGCAAATCATTCGTTATATGTGGATTCATCCCTCTGGGGGCTAGGGAGCGCATTCCCTAACCCCGAAGGCCACTATTGGCAAGCTGAACTTTATGTCACTCAAAGGCTCGCGATGGTATCGTCGAGCGCTGCAAGCAATTCCGTGATGGTCTCATCTGTCTCATCACCCATGTTGGAGATGCGGAAGGTTTCGCCTTTGATCTTACCGTAGCCACCATCGATGGCGAGGTTATGGCGCTTCTTCAACGCGCTGACAAATGCTCCGACATCAAAGCCTTCCTTGTTCTTTACACAAGTAAGACCGCGTGTGCGATAGCCTTCAGGAGCGAAGAAAGGGAAGTCATGCTTCCGCACCCAACCGTGCACCATATCATTGAGACGTGCATGACGGGCGAAGCGATTCTCCAAGCCTTCATCAAACATCTTGTTCAGTTGATGACGCAGACCGTAGATCAAAGAGATGCATGGTGTGCTCGGCGTCATGTGCTTTTCGCCATTGGCTTTGAATTCATGGAAGTCGAAGTAATAACCGCGATCCGCAATGGTGGAGGCGCGATCATAAGCTGCTTCGCTTACGGAAAACATCGCAAGCCCTGGAGGCAGAGCGAAAGCCTTTTGTGAACCGGTCAGCAAGACATCGATACCCAAGTCATCGAAATGCATAGGTAGGGTTGTGAACGACGACACAGTATCCACGACAAAAAGCACATCGGGGAATTGAGCTTTCAGTTTCACGATGTCCGCAATAGGATTCAACACGCCCGTTGAGGTCTCGCTGTGAACCACTGTGACCGTATCAAAACCACCGGCCGAAAGCTTCTCGGCGACCAATTCAGGGGTGATGGGTTTGCCCCAAGGCACTTTCAATTGTTCGGACTCTTTACCACAACGGAGGGCGACGTCCTGCCACTTGTCAGAGAAAGCACCGCAACCGCAGGTGAGGACCTTTTTCTTTACCAGATTCCGGATGGAACCTTCCATGACACCCCATGCGGAAGACGTGCTGAGAAATACCAACTGCTCAGTGCCAAAGAGGGTTTGCAGCTTCGGCTGAATCTCCGCATACAGATTTTGGAAATCTTTGCTGCGGTGGCCTATCATGGGGGCAGACATCGCCGCCATGGTGTCGGGAGAAACTTCGACAGGGCCTGGGATAAACAGTTTAACGTGATCGCGCATAGGGGCTGTCACTTTAGGAAAGAGGCGGAAACGCGCAAGTCCGAGTGTGATTTCCGAGCAAATAGCCGTGTAGGACGGAGCGCGGGGAGTGAATTACGGACTAGGATTCACCGCGAAGACGCGAAGGCGCGAAGATTTTGGAAGATTGGCTAAGGATTCTTCTCCCAAAGGAAATGTTCCAGGCGCAGGCGGGTCGCGCGCTGTTTTGCTTCTTCCGAGCGGTCGCCACCGCTGGTGGCAAGGCGGTCAGCAAAGTTCGCGGCAGCCTCCCATTCCTCCCGCGCTTCCAGAATCTCCAGCGCGATAAATCCTGCGCGGTAGAACCACTGATGTTCCGCGGGTGTGATGGGTTCGGTGGATAGTTTGGTGAGGCAGGCTTCAACCACATTGTAGCAGGCTTCCAGAGCCTCGGAATCCTTGGCTTGCTGGCGGTAACATTGCGCCAAAAGCACGCCGGCGCGGCTGCGCCAGTGACGTGAAGCTGTGGCGTTCTGAGTTAAAGCGGCGAATACCTGAGCTGCCTCCTCCAGACGCTTGGGGTCAGAGCGAGACAACAACACGAGCAGTTCGCCTTTTTCAGCCTGCAGGGAGTAAAGCGTGTCGCCGGAGGGCGGGGGAGTCGCTGCCAGCAGATCCTCGACAACCAGAAGCGCTTCGCCCTCTTTGCCCAAACGGCGTTTTGCCGCGGCCTGGAGCCGCCGAGCCTCAGGCGCGAGAGGACCGCTTCTCGCCACAACATCGGCCCACAAAGTGAGGGCTTTCTCGACGCCTTCCGTGGTCAAAAGGTTCATCGCTGCCTTCCCCGCGAAGAAGAGAGCGGTCTCAGCATATGGGGATTCCGGGTGCTCTTCGACAAGTTCTTCAAACTGAGCCTGAGCTTTGCCATAGTCCTCCAACCGATAAAAAGCTTGGGAGGTTTTGATACGAATCTCGTCCCTGCGGGTCGATTGAGGCCATTGTGCGAGGAAGGCCAAGCCTTCTGATGCCACCTTCGCATAGTCCTGCTCGGCCTCCCGCAACCACAAGCTGGTGTAGTCGAGTCTTTCTCTCGCGGGGGCGCTCAGATCAGGGAGTTTGCGAGCCGATTCCAAGGCAGCATGGGCAGCTTTTGAGCGGACCGGAACGTCCAGCAGGCAGAGTTCTGCAATGGCTGTGTAGGCCTCTGCGGCGCGCGGGTCAGCGGGATGGGTTTGGATGAACTCCAGGAGAGCGTCTTCGCCGCCGGATTCGCGATTGGTGGCAAGGTGTAGGGCTCTCTCCAGCAGCAGACGGGCAGCCTGGTCGACGTTCGCGCTCTGGTCCTTCGCGTCTTTTGTTTTATCTGGGTTTACCGTTGCTGCCGCAAGTTCGGCCGTCTCTGCCACGCAATTCTGGAACAGCCGATTTTGGCCAGCTACCAGTGCCGAGATGGCGGCATTATAGATGGCCCGCTGTTTCTGTAAGGCGTCGGAGGCCTGGCTCGCGGAACGATGGAAAAGCGTGTAAGCATCGTCATACTCGCCACGGGAAAACCGGATAGTGCCAGTGAGAAAGTCCACGGTATCCTCACCTCCAGAGCCGTAGAGGCTGCGCCATTCGTTGGCCAATTCCAGCACTCGTTCATCCGCACGGACAATCCCATGCAAGCTCATGAGCTGCCGCAGGATCTGGTCGGTGCGCTGATGCGCGGGGAATTCCTGATGGAGGGATTCGAGCAGGCGGATCGCGACATCGTTCCGGCCCTCTGCCACCTCTTCCTGCGCGAGGTAATACATGGCCAATCCACGGCGTTCGCCGGGCGTGGAAGTTGCGGACCAGACCTCAAGCTTCTCGATGTAATCTTCCTTGTCTTCCTCCGCCGAAACGACCGAGAGGGTCGCGAAAGCTTGTTCGAAAAACCTGGATGGGACGTCACTGTCCAGGAAGTTGATCAACATCCGGGTTGCCGTCGAAGGCCTGCCCTGCAAAGCATAGGCTTCCGCGAGACGGATGACAGAGGCGTCATGCAAGAACTGGCTGATCTCAACTTTTGGCTCCAAGATTCGGCGCAACAGGATTTCCGCCTGTTTTCCATCGCGCATTTTCAGATGCGCGCAGGCCTTCAGGAACTCCACCTCCGGTGTGCCGCGATAGTCGCCCAATCGTTTGAGCACCGCAGGACTGCGGCCCACCACAATCTCCGACTCATTCCAAAGGAGCCAAGCCTGCTCTGTGACAAGAGCTGAAGTGTTGAGTAAATCTTTGAAATACTGGCGCCCGGTGTTTTCGCGACCTTGCGCAGTGATCGCCCGGCCAAGAGCCAGTTTTGCGGCAGCCACGTTTGCGCCTCCTTTTTCCAAGTATTCCTTTAGCGAGGTTTCGGCATCACGGTATTTGCGTTGCTGAAGAAGCGCCTGACCTTTCCAGAAACTTCCCTCGGGAATCTCAAGTAAAGCCAGTGCTTGCAATGCCTGCTGAGGCTGGCGAGAGCGAATAAGGGCGTCTACCAATCTCTCAGAGAGAATCCGTCCTTCATCATTGGGCCAGACACGTTCTTTCAGCAGCCGCTGGTATTTTACGGCAGCGACATCGTGAAGTCCCTGACTAGAAGCACGTAATGCGGCCTGGTAGCCCGGCGCATCTACAAGTTTGTTAGCCGGCTGAGCTTCGGCGGAAATTGGCGCCAGGATGGCGGCACATGCCAAAAGCAGAAGCCCGAAGGGTCTGCGAAAAAATCTGGACACAGGGTCCGGGGTAGAGGCTGCGTTTTTGCTCATGCCGCTAAAATCATACCTTCACCGGACTCCACTTCCGCTCAAGACCTTTCTGAGGAACCTGCCCGTGAGGCTCTGGTCACTTGCTGCGACTTGTTCCGGGGTCCCAGCCGCCACGATGTTCCCACCGTGGCTGCCACCACCGGGACCCATATCAATGATCCAGTCGGCGCATTTGATGACATCGAGGTGGTGCTCGATTACGACTAAGGTGTTGCCCGCATCCCGGAGCCGCAGAAGCACCTGGAGAAGGGTTTCGATGTCAGCCAAATGCAAGCCAGTCGTGGGTTCATCCAACAGGTACAGCGTTCGTCCCGTAGAACGCTTGGCCAACTCAGCTGCCAGTTTCACGCGCTGAGCTTCGCCGCCGGAGAGGGATGCGCCACTCTGACCGAGTTTCACATAGCCAAGTCCGACTTGTTCCAGAGCATGCAACTTGGGGAAAAGCTGTGGGATCTTCCCAAAGAAACGGCAGGCTTCGGCTATCGTCATCTCCAGGACATCGGAGATGGATCGACCCTTGTAGGAAATCTCCAGAGTCTCCGCGTTGTAACGCTTCCCGTGGCATTGATCGCAAGTCACTTGCACGTCGCTGAGGAAATGCATGTCCACGGTAAGGACGCCGTCGCCCCCGCACTTTTCGCAGCGGCCCCCGGCGACATTGAAGCTGAAGCGGTTCGCTTCATATCCTCGCACGCGGGAGGCTGGTAGTTGCGCAAAGATCTCCCGAATGACCGTGAAGGCGCCCACATAGGTAGCGGGATTGGAGCGGGGACTACGCCCGATGGAACTTTGGTCGATGACAATGACCTTATCAATGCCATGGAGACCGCTGATATGACCGTGCGCACCGGGCTCATCCTTAGCACTGTAAAAGTGCCGCATGAGCGCCTTTCGCAGCACTCCATCTACGAGTGAGGACTTTCCGCTTCCAGAGGCCCCGGTGATGCAGACAAAGCAACCCAACGGGATACTGGCCGTGACATTCTGGAGGTTGTGCTCCGTGGCATCATGCACGGTGAGCCACGCAGGGTCGTCCTGCGGCGATTCAAAGAGCGCGGCTCGCTTTTCATCCCGTGGCGGAATGCGGGTGCGTGGGACAGCGATAGTGTGTCGCTCGCTCAGGAATCCACCCGTGAGTGAGCGCACATCTTTCATGACCTCAGCTGGAGGCCCCTGGGCGATCAAGAGGCCCCCCTCTGGGCCCGCTCCTGGACCCAGTTCGATTAGCCAGTCTGCCGCCTTCATGGTATCCGCGTCATGCTCAACCACGAGGACGGAATTCCCCAAGTCTCGCAAACGCTTGAGCGTGCCGATGAGGCGTTCGTTATCTGAGGGGTGCAGACCGATACTCGGTTCATCCAGCACATACAAGACTCCCGAGAGACCCGCGCCGATTTGTGAGGCGAGCCGAATCCGCTGGGCTTCACCGCCGGATAAAGAGGCGCTTTCGCGGTCCAATGTCAGGTAGCCGAGACCGACCTCAGTCAGGAAATCCAGCCGCTTGATAATTTCACGCTGCAGGTCCGGACAGAACTTTTGCTGAAGTTCGGTCAGGATCAGGTTCTTCATCCACAACACGGCGCTGGTGATGGAAAGGCGCGTGTAGTCGTGAATGTTCAGTTCTGTGGTGGGATCCATCGCAGAAGCGCGGCTGCTGAGCGTCACGGCAAGGGACTCCGGCCTCAACCGCTTCCCCTGGCACGTTTTGCAGGGCAGGGGATTCATGTAACGGGCCAGCATGGAACGGAGCTTGTCCGTCTTGGTCTCTTCATGCAGGCGCTCGCATTGCGTCACCAACCCCTCGAAGGGTTTTTCCACGCTGCGTTGTCGCTCATTCAGCTTCCAACCCGTCGGCACGGGCGTGTCTCCGGTGCCGTAAAACAGGGCCTGCCGAAAGTCCTGGCTGAGAGATTTGAATGGCGCATTCAAATCGGCGCGGAAGTGCTTGGCCAGTCCTTCGACGGCCTTGTCCTGCAGGCCTTTCATCTTTGCCTGATGGGCCCACCATGATTTCACGGCGCCGTCTTTGATGGATTTGGTCTCATCAGGCACAAAGAGCTTCGGATCGGCGGCCATCACCGTCCCTACTCCCTGGCAGGTGGGGCAGGCGCCGACATGGGTGTTGAAGGAAAAGTGCTTGGGCGTGAAGGTCTCCAGCACGAGTCCGGTTCGTGGGTTTGCCAGTGCGGTGGTGAAAGACTTCATTTCGCCTTCGCCCGTCAGGCAGCGAATCTCGTTGGCATTCCATTTCAGCGCGGTTTCCAGCGACTCCATGAGCCGTTGCCGCACGCCTTCGCGCACGACAAGGCGGTCAATGACCGCTTCGACGACGTGCCTGCTATCGCGAGGTAGCCTGTAATCCGCGTCGAGCTCGTGGATTTCCCCATCCACTCGCACGCGGATAAATCCTTGGCGGCGCAGTTTGTCTGCCAGACTTTTCACATCCGCCACATGCCCGCCCGTGAGTGGCGCCAACAGGATAAGGCGTGTGCTTTCGGGCAAAGCCAACAGCTCATCGGCGATCTCCGACGAGCTCTTCTTCTTCAGTAATTCGCCGGTTTCGGGGTCATGCGGCTGCCCCGCAGCGGCGAAGAGGACGCGGAGATAATCATAGACCTCCGTCGTCGTGGCGATGGTGGACCTCGGATTGTGCGCACCGGTGCGCTGTTCGATGGCCACGGCGGGCGAGAGGCCGTCGATGAAGTCCACATCGGGCTTGTCAAGCTGGTCAAGGAACTGCCGCGCATAGGCCGAGAGGCTCTGTACGTAGCGGCGTTGACCTTCGGCATAGAGGGTGTCAAAGGCCAACGACGACTTGCCAGAGCCGCTCACGCCGGTCAGCACCACGAATTTCCCGCGGGGAATGTCCAGGTCCACGCTCCGCAGGTTATGCTGGCGCGCGCCTCGAACGCGAATCCAGCCGATCAGGTCTTGGGAAACGGTATTGGGTTGTTGAGAATCAGCCTCAGGCACAGGGGAGACAGATAGCCCGGGGACAGCCCTTTTCGCAATCTCCATTCTGTGTGAAACCTTACGACGAGGCGGCGGTTTACACTGCGCATGTCCACGCTTAGCATGGTCGTCACCCCGCCCCCTTTTTTCGATTGGAATATGCCTGACTGGACGCAAGCCCCAGAGTCGAGTCCCCTCGACACGTCCAGCGATGCGGAGAACGTGCGGCTGATGCTGCGCGTGAAAGAGGGCGATGTGGCCTCCTTCGAGAAGCTGGTGGAACTGCACCAGCGCGCCGTCATCGGCACGGTGGCCCGCATGCTGAATAATCTGGATGACGCCCACGACATCGCCCAGCAGGTGTTCGTGCGCGTTTGGAGATCGGCATCACGGTATGAACCTTCGGCGAAGTTCACGACCTGGCTTTTTACCATCACGCGGAACCTCGTCTTCAACGAAGTCCGGCGCCGGGGGCGCAAACGGGAGGTCTCCATCGAGGCGGAGCAGGAGGAACATCACTACGAAACCGCTGCCCCATCCCGGACGAATCCCGACACGGTCGCCCAGCAGGAAGAACTGGAACGTGCCATCGACCAGGCCATCGCCAGTCTGCCGGAAAAGCAGCGCCTCGCCGTCAGTCTCCGTCGCTACGAGGACATGCCGTACGAGGAGATTTGCGTGGTGCTCGACATGTCTCTCTCCGCCGTAAAAAGCCTCATCTTCCGCGCCCGCAACATCCTCAAAGAGAAGCTGGCAGGCTATTTGGACCCGGAAGCATGACAACTTTGTCCGGTGGCATTTCGGACACCTTCGTCGAAATCGCATTGCACCGTCCTTCGATTGCTGCGAACAAGCGGGCCTGACTGCGGTCAGATCCGCTTCCCGAAATGCACTCGCCCACCTCGCCCCATCCGCTTTCTTTTGATCCATCCCGCGTCAGCAGTCCGGCGTATGTCGTGGATCTCGCGTTGCTGAAGAAGAACCTGGAACTGCTGGCCTATGTCCAAAAGGAGTCGGGCTGCAAGGTGCTCCTCGCGCTGAAGGGCTTTGCCATGTTCTCCACTTTTCCTCTTGTGCGGCAATATCTCAGTGGCTGCTGCGCCAGCGGTCTCAATGAGGCACTGCTCGCCCGGCATGAATTCGGCCGTGAGGTGCACGTTTATTGTCCGGCCTTCAAACCCGCGGAGATGGAGCAGATCATTCCGATCTCCAATCACATCTCCTTCAACTCTCTGGCGCAATGGCGCAAGTTCCGGCCCACGCTGGAGGCAGCCAAAGCCAATGGCCATGCCCCCAGCGCCGGCCTGCGCGTGAACCCGGAAGTATCCACCGTGGAGGTGGCACTGTATGATCCCTGCTCACCGGGTTGCCGACTGGGAACCCGGTCGATCGAAACGGATGACGCAGATCTCGAAGGCTTGGAAGGGCTGCATTTCCATGCCCTGTGTGAACAGGATTCAGACGTGCTTGAGAAGGTTCTCGATTCAGTGGAGAAGCGTTTCCCCAAATTCCTCAAGCAAGTGCAGTGGGTGAACATGGGCGGTGGTCATCACATCACGAAGCCCGGATATGATGTGGAGCGCGTCATACGCTTGGTGAGAAGCTTCAAGGAACGTTACAACGTGGAAGTTTATCTGGAGCCCGGTGAAGCCATTGCTTTGAACACCGGATACCTTGTCACGTCGGTGCTGGATGTGGTCGGAGTGCATGGCAATCAGACAGCGATTCTCGATGTCTCTGCCACGTGTCATATGCCGGACGTGCTGGAGATGCCTTACCGTCCGCAAATCCTCGGCGCCGATCTACCCGGGAACAAACCGCACTCCTACAAGCTTGGCGGGACCTCGTGTCTCGCCGGGGATGTCATTGGCGAATACGCTTTTGATCAGCCACTAAACCCGGGAGATAACCTTGTCTTCACTGACATGGCGCATTATACCATGGTGAAGACCACGACCTTCAACGGTGTGCCGCATCCCGACATTGGGACTTATGATCCGGCAACGGATGAACTGAAGGTGGTGCGCCGTTTTGGATACGAAGACTTTCGGGATCGGCTATCCTAAGCGGCACACCTGTTCTCAGTCAGCGAGGTTACTTGCTCAGCTTTGCAGCGATCTGAGCTACGTGCTTGCCTTGGAACTTTGCCTGGGCCAGTTCCTTGGCGCTGGGCTGACGTGAACCGTCCGCACCTGCGATGGTGGCGGCGCCCCAGGGTGATCCGCCTTTGACTTCACTGATGTCCGCCAGTTCCGGGCAGGAATAGGGAAGGCCAACGTAGACCATGCCGTGATGCATGAGGGTTGTGACGAAACTGATGATCGTGCTTTCGTTCCCGCCGCCAGTGCCGGTGCTGGTGAAGACACTGCCCACCTTGCCCACGAGCGCGCCCTGCATCCAGAGGCTGCCGGTCTGATCGAGGAAATTGCGCATCTGCGCGGCCATGTTGCCGAAACGCGTGGGCGTGCCGAAAATGATGGCATCGTATTCGCCGAGTTCCTTTGGTGACGCTTCTGGGGCCGATTGATCAAGCTTGGCGCCGTATTGCTTGGCCACATCGGGAGGCATGGTTTCCGGGACGCGCTTGATGATGACTTCGGTGCCGTCCACGGACTTTGCGCCTTCGGCGATGGCGCCCGCGAGAGTTTCAACGTGACCGTAGGTGGAATAGTAGAGGACTAGGATCTTGCTCATGATATCGATTTATAGATGAATGGTTGGTTGTATTTGTTGGTCAGTCTTTTCTGAGGATTCAGTCGAGATTGAAAATGAGAACTTGAGAAGGTTTGTTCGCGGTGAGTTTGAGAACGCCGTCTGCTTCGATAGCTGCGGCATCACCGGCCCGCAAAGACTCACTATTGAGAGAAATGTCACCTTCCGCCACATGCACCCAGGCATGCTGGCCAGCGGGCAGCTTGTGTTCGATACTTTGGTCGGCATGCAGTTTGGCGAGCCATAAGTCAGCGTTTTGCCGCAGCGCGATGGATTCATCACGGCCTGTCGGGCTCGCGATCAGATAGGAACTTCCGGCGGGAGCTTCGGCCATGGACTTCTCTGCGTAGCGCGGCGTTGCACCTTTTTGTGTGGGCTTGATCCAGATCTGCAATAGTCGCGTAGCCTCGCTGGTGGAGGGATTGTATTCGCTGTGCCTGACTCCTGAGCCCGCAGACATGAACTGGAACTCTCCGGCGTTTACCACCCGGCGATTGCCCATACTGTCCTCGTGCGCCAGAGCACCGCTCAGGACATAGCTGATGATTTCCATGTCTTTGTGCGGATGCATGGGGAAGCCCATGCCGGGCATGACTAGGTCGTCGTTCAACACCCGCAAGCTGCGGTAGCCCATCCATTGCGGATTGTAGTAGTCGCCAAAGCTGAAGCTGTGGTAGGTATCCAGCCAGCCGTGATTGGCGTGTCCGCGGTCGGCGCTTCTAAGAATCTTAGTTTTCATCCTGGCTGATCTTCGGCGGAGGAAATCACTCTGCGAAATATCAAGATTCTTGCCTCAGCATAACCTCCAGTTATGCTCCCGGGACATGGAATTGCGGCATTTGCGGTATTACGTAGCGGTGGCGGAAGAGGAAAACGTTTCCCGTGCGGCTTTGCGCTTGCATGTGTCCCAGCCAGCGCTGAGCCGCCAAATCCGGGATCTGGAAGAAGAAATCGGTTTTGATCTCCTGGAGCGCTCCGCCAAATCCGTCAGTCTCACCGATGCGGGCCGGGTCTTCCTGAAGGAGGCCTGCGCCGTCCTGCAACGCGCGGAGGCTGCCGTGGAAAAGGCGCGGGCCGTCGCGGCCGGCGGAGCAGGGGAATTGCATGTGGGATATGCGCCCTCGCTTACGGCGCAAATCCTTCCTCGTACCCTGCGTGCTTT
The DNA here is from genome assembly GCA_965284365.1 of Phragmitibacter sp. GTDB lineage: Bacteria > Verrucomicrobiota > Verrucomicrobiia > Verrucomicrobiales > Verrucomicrobiaceae > Phragmitibacter. The sequence goes on along the minus strand of OZ260079.1, from coordinate 5,119,720 downwards.
CCAGGCGGAAGCACCCCGCGTGCGGGTCTTCCTCCATGATCTTTCCACGGAACAAATGCTCAGTCGTCTGCGTGACGGCACATTGCAGGTCGCCTTCCTGGTGAAGCCGACTCGTGCCATGCTTCGCGACCTCATTTATGAGGAAGTCGAGCAGTCTCCTCTGTGCGTAGCTGTGGCAACAGGCCATCCGCTTGCGAAGAAGAGTTCAGTCACCCTTGATCGTCTGATCAAGGAACCACTCGCGGGCTATGACCGGAAGGAATACCCGGAATACCATGAACTTCTGGCGGAGCTGTTTTCCGGATCGTCCGGCAAATGGCGCGTGGTGGAAGAGCACGACAGCGTGACCAGCCTCATCGCTGCCGTGGAGGCGGGGAATGGCGTGGCCATTGTGCCGGATGTGCTGAATTGCATCGCGGGACAGCGCCTGACTTTGGTACCCATCAAGCCAGAGCCCCCGCGCTTGAGCATTGGTGCCGTCTGGGCCAAGCAGGGACTGCTTCCGATGGCGGAAAAGTTCCTGAGTCTGGCCCGCAAGTCCAAGCTGTGACGCCGAGGCCCGCGTAATCAGCCCCATGGAAATTCCAAGTCGATTTCAGCTTCTCAGAAGCGTGTTCCCCGATATGGTCTTCCCATGGCGAACCGCTTATTTCTGCTCGATTGCATGGCCCTTCTCTACCGGGCGCATTTTGCCTTGGTGAAGAAACCCATCTTCACCAGTGACGGCGTGAATAGCTCGGCGCTCTTCGGTTTCGCCAATACGATTCTCGACATTCTGCAGAATCAGAAGCCCACGCACATGGGGGCGGCCTTTGATACCTTTGCGCCGACTCCCCGGCACACGCTTTTCCCGGCCTACAAGGGACAGCGCGATGAAATGCCCGAAGACTTGGCCCTGGCTATTCCTGCCTCAAAGCGTCTTCTCCAAGCGATGAAAATTCCCGTTCTGGAACTGGATGGGTATGAAGCCGATGACCTAATTGGCACACTGGCCCTGACCGCTGAGAAAAGCGGCGGTTACGAGACCTATATGGTCACGCCAGATAAAGACTTCGGCCAACTCGTCTCTGCCCAAACGCTCATCTACAAACCCGGTCGGCAAGGCAGCGAGGTCGAGATCATGGGCGTGGCGGAAGTCTGCAATCGCTGGGGGGTGGCGCGTCCGGAACAGGTCATTGACCTTCTCGGACTGATGGGCGATGCCAGCGACAATATTCCCGGGGTGAAAGGGGTGGGGGAGAAGACCGCCGCCAAATTGATTCAACAATTCGGCAGTGTCGATGGCCTCCTTTCCAATCTGGACAAAGTCGAGGGCAAGCTGCGCGATAAGATCCGTGAAGGGGCGGATATGGCCCTGCTATCACGGCAACTGGCTGTCATCATGACGGACGCGCCAATTGCGACAACGTTGGATGAATTGTTCCTGCAAGGCTTCGATGATGAAGCCCTCAAAGCGATCCTGGTTGAATATGAATTCAATGCCTTGGGCCGCCGCCTTTTCGGCGAGGATTTCAAGGCTGGCCGAGGCAGACAGATTTCTCAGGTGCCAGCGCCGTCATCCTCCGCATCTGCGAAGTCAAAGACGTCGCTCCCGCAAGACGATCTGTTTGGCTCGCCCCAGGCCGCTGCATCGCCTGCAGAGGATACTCCGGCAATTGAGAGCGCTGAGCCGCCAACGCCTTCCCATCTCAAGACCCTCACGGATGTGGCGCATCGTTATGATCTCGTCATCACTGATGAAGATCGTGCCAAGTGGCTGGCACGTCTCGCGGCGGCAAAGTCCTTCTGCTTCGACACGGAAACAGACGGCCTTGATCCGCTGAGTGCGCGCATGCTTGGCGTCGCATTCTCATTGGAAGCACATGAGGGCTGTTACGTTCATATCCCCGGCGATGACGAAGGGCATCTCCGAGTGCTGAAGGAGATCAAACAACTCCTGGTCAGCTCCGACGCTGAGAAGATTGGGCACAACCTCAAGTTCGACTTGCGAGTGCTGCTGGCTCACGGCATCGAGGTCAAAGGGCCTTTCTTTGACACGATGCTGGCTCACGCGCTGGTCGAGCCAGATCAACGGCACGGCATGGACTATCTAAGCGAGCGGTACCTCGGCTACACGCCGGTTTCGATCGTGACGCTGATCGGCGACAAGAAGAACACGCAACTCAGCATGGCTGCGGTGCCCTTGGATCAGTTGGCGGAGTATGCAGCTGAGGACGCTGACGTCACCTGGCAGCTTGCGCAGAAACTTCGGCCTGAACTCGCCCGCCTGGAGCAGGATCATGTCTTTCGCGACATCGAAGCGCCTCTTCTGCCGGTGCTGGTTCGCATGGAGCACGAAGGCGTCAAGGTGGATACCGACATCCTTGCAGAGTTCGGTAAAGATCTGGAGTCGTATGCCGCGGGTTTGCAGCAGCGCATTGAAACCATGGCGGGCTTCAAGTTTAACCTCAACTCGCCCAAGCAACTAGGTGAAGTCCTTTTTGATCACTTCAAGTTGTTGGACAAACCGAAGAAGACGGCGACCGGTCAATACCAGACCAATGAGCAGACGCTGATGACGTTGCAGGGGAAGCATCCGATCATAGACGACATCCTCAACTACCGGCAAAGCACCAAGCTGAAGAGCACGTATGTAGATGCCCTCCCATTGGCGGTGAATCCGCTGACAGGGCGAGTGCATACGACCTTCCACCAGCTCATGGCCGCCACTGGCCGCATGGCCTCTTCCGATCCCAACCTGCAAAATATTCCGATCCGAACCGAACAAGGGCGCGAGATCCGGAAGGCTTTCGTGCCGGAGAAAGAGGGTTGGACGCTGGTCAGTGCAGACTACTCCCAGATCGAGCTTCGGGTAATGGCTTCCATCAGTGGTGATGAAGCCATGATCGACGCTTTCCAGCGCGGTCTGGACATTCACCAAGCCACGGCTGCCCGTGTCTTTAAAGTTGCGCTAGAGGACGTCACCTCTGACATGCGCCGCACGGCGAAGATGGTGAACTTCGGTATTATCTATGGCATTAGCGCTTTTGGTCTGGCGCAACGTCTGGGGACTGTGTCCCGCACGGAAGCGGGACAGATCATTGAGAGTTACTTCCGTGAATATTCTGCCGTGAAGGCCTACACGGATCAGGTGGTGGCAGATGCCAAGCGCGATGGTTATGTGGAGACCCTGGCAGGCCGTAGGCGCTACCTTCGGGACATCAACAGCAGCAGCATGGCCACCCGCTCCGGCGCAGAGCGTATGGCGATGAATGCCCCTATTCAGGGGACGGCCGCGGATCTCATCAAGAAAGCGATGGTGGATGTGGCTGTGGCCCTGACAAAGGGGAACTATAAGACTCGCATGCTGCTCCAAGTGCACGATGAACTTCTCTTTGAAGTGCCGGATTCCGAATTGGAAACTGTCATACCCTTGATTGTGGCCGGGATGCGCGATGCGCTGGTGCTGAAAGTTCCAGTGGTGGTGGAAACCGGCCACGGAAAAACGTGGCTTGAGGCGCATTGATCCGTCAGGAGATCGATCCGAGGGACACCACATTCGCCCAACAAAAAAGCTCACCCAGTCTAGGTGAGCTTTTTGTTTATTAAGAATGTTAGGACAATCTGGCGACCCTCGGCATCAGATGCCGGAGAAGGAACTGCCCACAACGGCCTTCTTGCCACCGAAGCTGACTTCTTCGCCCTTGGCATACTTCTTGTCCGCTGGCTTGTAGGCATTACCCACGGTCTTGTTCTTTTCGGTGTCATACAGCACCACCATCTTGCTCTTCCCAGACGACTTCTTTTGTTCGCTACTCGAGGAGACCGGTACGGCTACATAACGCGTCTTGGAGCGCGTGAGCCGGCTTTTGATGTAGGCATCCTGATAAGCGGCACGGGCTCTGCGGTTGGCCTCAGCCTGCTGCGCATCCGAGATGCGATAGAACATGCGGCCTGCGGTGTGCACGACCCGCGCGGTATCACCCTTCACCAGACCCGATGCGCCGAGCTCCGTGAGGAGGCCACCCATCATTTCGTTCTGTTCAATGGTTTCGCAACTCGTCATAGTTCCGGAAACGACGGCTGCCATCAGCAGATAGGCGCACAGTTTTTTCATATAGCAGGTGATAGAGGTTGAAGGGCTGAGGTGAGGAGGTGGTTATGGCACAATCGCCAATACGGGTCAAGACTACACCCAAAAATTCGGGGACGCCTCCGGAGAACCATCTTCAAGCGCCCGGGCCACCGCTTCAGAAAAAATCTTTTTCGAGGGAAATGTGATCCAAAAAGGTTCATCGGCATCCACTTACGCGGACGAAAAAGTTTCGTCGCAAGTTTGCGAGGGAGGCAGCGTTTAGTCTCGCTCTACGTTCGCATGAAAAAGCACGCTCTACTCTTACTCGCGGCGACCCTGCCCACGCTGGTCTCCGCTGAACTCAAACTGCCAGCCATTATCGGCGACCACATGGTCCTGCAGCAAAAGCAAGCCAATCCCATTTGGGGTTGGGATACACCAGGGACCGAGGTGACGGTTACCTTCGCCGGGCAGACCAAAAAAGCCGTAGCCGATAAGGACGGTAAATGGACGCTGAAGCTGGACCCACTGCCTGCCAATGAGAAGCCGCAGTCTCTGACGGCCAAAGGCACGACGTCCCGTGAGGTGAAAGACATCCTCATTGGAGAAGTCTGGATGTGCTCCGGTCAGTCCAACATGGGTTTTACGCTTTCCAGTGATTGGAATGGCGATCTTGAAGCTGCCGCGTCGAAGTTCCCAAACCTCCGTCTCTTTTCCGTGCCCCTTGTCGGCACACAGGAATTGAAAACCGACGTCAATTCCGCGTGGCTTCCGACCACGCCGGAAAGCAGCGCCCGCTTTACCGCTGCCGGTTTTTTCTTCGGCCGCTATCTGCATGAGATCCTCGGTGTGCCCGTTGGTCTTATCAACAATGCCTGGGGCGGCTCCGCTGCTGAAGCCTGGGTGCGCCGAACTACGCTCGAAAGTGATCCTCGTTTTAAGGACATGATCACCAAGTGGAAAAATACCGAAGCCACTTACGATCACGCGAAAGTGGAAGCCGCCTACAAGGTGACCCTGGAAAAATGGAATGCGGATGTGGCTGCTGCCAAGGCCGCTGGCAAGCCATTGCCAACGCAGCCTCGTGCCCCCCAGAATCAACTCGCCGGTCAGCACCGGCCGGGCAACATCTTTGCTGGCGTGCTGAACCCCACGCTGGGTTACGGCATCAAGGGCGTGATTTGGTACCAGGGCGAATCAAACGCTTCGCGTGCCAAGGAATATCGTGATCTGTTTCCTATGATGATTCAGGAATGGCGCAAAGAATGGAAGCAAGGCGACTTTCCTTTCTACTGGGTGCAACTTGCTGACTTCAAGTCTGTGAACCCGAATCCTGTGGACAGTGATTGGGCAGAACTACGCGAAGCACAGACGTTGACCCAGAAGCTGCCCAATACCGGACAAGCGATCATCACTGATCTGGGCGAAGGCAATGACATCCATCCCCGCAATAAGCATGATGTAGCTGCTCGTCTCGTGCGCTGGGCACTGGTGAAGGACTATGGCATGAAGCTTCCTTATCGCAGCCCCGAATACCGGACGCTTGCCATCAATGGCAACAAGGCAGTTGTCAGCATTGACTGCTTCGGCAGTGCGCTGAAGGCAGTAGACACCAACGAGGTCAAGGGTTTCGCCATCTGTGGCGAGGACAAGAAGTGGGTCTGGGCTGATGCCAAGATCGTCAACGGCTATCAGGTCGAAGTCAGCAGCGCAGCGGTGGCCAAGCCGATTGCGGTGCGTTATGCCTGGGCGGACAATCCCGTCGCGAATCTTATCGCGGTTCATGGCCTGCCCGTCACGCCATTCCGTACGGATGACTTCCCGATGATCACCGATCCAGCCCGTGTGATTGCGAAGCCCGCGCCTGCGCCTGCTGCTCCTGCGAAGCCAGCCGTAGCCCCGGTGAAGGCTCATACGCCGGCACCTGCCGCACCAGCAGCCGCTCCGAAAAAGGCTGCTTAAGCGAGAAGATCAGTATTAATTGCCTGATCATTTATGCGGCGGTGACGTTCAGGCGTCACCGCCGTCTCTTTTTGATAATCGCTCACGGGGATGTGGCCATCGCCGTTCGCTCCACGCGCTTTGCGGAGTTCGGCCGTTCTGTTAGGGGAAGCTCGATCTGATGCCGCACCCGTTTGATGAAGCGCCCCATGTCCCTCCAGATGAGATGGTAAAACTCCCGGTCCGTCGCGCCGAAGGCCCGCAGAGCAGCGCGGTGGTTCATCCATAGCACTGTCCCAGCCGCCAGTCCTCGACAGCGAAACATCCATTCCCAGAGTTTTCCGAAACGTCGCTTCATTATGTGCGCTTCTGATCTAAGACGGTCTTCGTGGAAATGGATGTGCCCAGCCTCATCGCGAATGATTAGGCGGCACATCGCTTTCACAGCTGGGTCGGGGCAATAGCGGCGCAACAACTTGTAATACACATGACTGACAATCTCGGTGAGTAACAATGCAGACAGTTCGAAGCGCACACCGAGGAAGCGCCGAAGGCTGCAGAAGAGCTCAAAGCTCCAATGCGTCTGAATCTCGGGCACGCCGAACCGTCGCAGCGCGCCACCCAACAATCGGGAATGTTCAGCCTCCTCAGCGAACCACAGGTCCACCAACCGCTTCATATCCGGATCGGAGGCCAGCAGGGATTGGCGGTTCCAGGCAATAAGGTAAGCGGGTCCGCCCCCATCGCCCAATTGAAATTGTTGCAGCGACTTTAGCAGCTTGCTGAGAGCTGCTCCTTCAAGCTGTATCGGCGCCTGCCATGGTGGTTCAGGACGGATTTGCTTATTTGCCGCAAAGTGATTTGTCCAATAGTTGACATTCATAGGGAGTGTTCCTTTCCAGACCCAAGGTGGCTGGAAGAGACGAATCTCTGATGAATGTTCGGTGAGAAGCGTGTGAAAAATCGAAGAATGCCGAAACACCGTAGCGCCCTGCGAGAACCATTAGGCTAAGGGCTAGTGCTGCAATATGCCTCCGATGGCCATGAGGACTTCCGGAGCAGTATAGGGTTTGCTCAAGAAGGTGTGCACTCCCAACGTGTTTAGTTCGACGGCGCGTTCTTCCTTCTCTTTGGCAAGACCAACCCCGCTGGAAGCAATCACGCGAACATCCGGATCCATTTTTTTCAAGGCACGGATCATCGTGACGCCATCCATGACGGGCATCATGATATCAGTTACAATGGCTTTGATCTGGTGCTTGTGCTGAAAGTATTGGGCAATGGCTTCGGCTCCATCACTTGCCGAAAGCACCTGGTAGCCATAGCAAAGAAGCGTCTTCTGCAGAACCTCGCGGATGCCTTGTTCATCATCGACAACAAGGATGAGTTCGCCTCTTCCTTTGAGTGATTGCTTGGGAAGGGGCGATGCCGTGACAGATGATGGCAGGGTATTTGGCTCTGCCGGCAGGTAGATCTCAAACGAGGTTCCGGCGTTTACCTCGCTACGTAGATAGACAAAACCCTGATGACCTTTCACGATGCCCAAAGCCGTGGACAGGCCCAGACCTGTACCTTTGCCGATTTCCTTAGTAGTAAAGAAGGGATCGAAGATCTTCTCCATGACCTCTGGTGGCATGCCTTCACCCGTGTCTATCACGTGTAGACAGACATATGAACCGGCACGGGCATCCGAGTGGAAGGCGGCCTGAGTCTCATCAATTTGGACGTTCATGGCGCCCAGGGTCAGACTGCCACCATTCGGCATGGCATCGCGGGCATTGACACAGAGATTGAGCAGCACCTGATGGAGCTGTGTGACATCACCTTGAATTGGCCAGAGGCCATCGTGCACTTTGAGGTTAAACTCGATATTCTTCGGGATGATCTGTTGCAGCAGTTTTTGTATTTCTTGCATCAGACCCGTCATATTGACGAGCACCCGTTCACCTTGGACTCCACGCGCAAATGTCAGCAGCTGCTTGATGAGGCTGGCGCCACGGGTAGCGCTAACTTCAATATTACCGATAGTCTTTTCGTGATCTTCGGCTGGAAGCTTTTGCCGGAGCATGAAAGCGGAGAGAAGGATAGGGGCGAGAATGTTGTTGATGTCATGGGCAATTCCGCTGGCCAGAGTGCCCAGGCTTTCCATGCGTTGAGCGCGTTGCAGTTGCATCGTCTGATCGCGGAACTGCTCCTCCAGCTTTCTGCGCTCCTCTTCTTCGCGCTTCAGATCCTGGTAGGCCTGCTCGATCCTTTGACTGTTCAGCACAGCCTCATCCATCATGCGCAGAGCTTCTGAACGGGAGACTTCCACATCCTGAGTGCGTTGTTGCACCAGGTGTTCCAAGTCATGCATCTTGCACTTGGACTCCTGTAATAGACGCCACTTTTCGGTGAGCGCATTGGCCATTTGGAGGACCTCGATCGTATCAAAAGGCTTCTTCAAAATGAGCAGCCGATCCTTCGGATCGATCTGCTGATGCATTTCATCCCAGGAGTAATCCGAGTAAGCCGTGCAGATGACGATCTGCAACTCGGGAGAGATATCCCAAATCCTGCGTGTGGTTTCAATTCCATCCCAACCGGGTGGCATGCGCATGTCGACGAATGCCAGCGCGTAAGGCCGGTTCTCAGCCATAGCTTTTTGCACCATGAGAAAGCCTTCCTCACCTTGAGAGGCTACATCTACCGTGTAAAATTGGGGGGCCTGCGTCCCGAAAATCTCTGCCTCTGCGGCGATGAGTTCGGCGTCGTCGCTGTCCGGTTCACCGAGGATCTTGCGAAAATCATCGTGGATCGCACGGTTGTCGTCGATGACGAGAATGCGCAGATTGGGAGCGATGGGGGTGGGGGATGCCATGAATTAATGCGTGTTCGAGGCCGGGAGATTGAGTGAGAAGGTGGCGCCCTTACCGGGGCCATCGCTGTATGCGGTGAGTTTTCCACCAAGCTCATTTGCCGCCAATGCGCCGCTATGGAGGCCAAAGCCATGTCCGTCTTTCTTGGTTGTGAAGCCGTGCTCAAAGATACGCGTGAGGTTTTCTTGAGAAATGCCAACTCCAGTATCGCTGACATCAATGGTGACACCGCCTCCGTCGCTATTGCGCACTCTTACGATGATGACGCGCTCGACATTGCCGTCGTCCAAGGCGTACTTCGCATTGCTAAGCAGGTTCACCAGGATTTGCATCACCTGGTGACGATCAGTGAGCAGTTCAGGCACTTCTTCATATTTGCGAACCAGACTGACCGAGTGACGCTCCAAGGCTGCGCTATTAATGCGGATGGCATCTTCGACCAGATCCGTCGGGGAGAGCATTTCCATCACACCGGCGCGGCGTGCGTAGCTCTGCTGCATCTTCACGACTTCCTTGATGTGCTCGATATTACCGCGCAGCGAATTGACTTCGGTCAGTATCCCTTGTTGGGGCTGGGCCAAACTTTCTGAGAGCTTCACCAGATATGACGGCAATTTCTGACCTCTCGGATCGTGCGTGAGAAAGGCAGGGAGGTCGTCCGAATGTTCTTTGATCATGTTGGCGACGTTACGCAGATTTTCGATACGGAAGTTCCGCACTTTTTCCGCTACGGCTTCTGCTGAGACATTTACGCTGTTGAGCACATTGCCGACATTGTGGAGCACGTTTGTGGCGACCTCCGCCATGCCGGCATGGCGTGAGTTTTGCACGAGTTGTTGGTGAGCGGATTTGAGTTCGGCGGTGCGCTCTTCCACCAGTCTTTCGATCTCGCTATTTGTGTTTTCCAGATTGGCACGACGCAGGGCGACTTCCCACATATCCCCCTTGCTTTGCCGGATCGAAATCATCAAAAACGTGACTTCGAACAAGACCCATCCCGCATGCTCCAGCCAACGCCAGGAACTGGCTGAAAGTGTGCCAAAAACCGACTGTGGCCAAAAGAGTCCACGTGCAAAGTGATCGGCGGCCACAATGAAAGTCGCCGTCAAGAGAACGCGTCCATCGCGATAGAACGCCAGGATCGCGAGGGAGCCGAACACATGGAAGTGAGTTTCAATACGTCCACCCGTTAAATGAATCAATAGAGCCGAGGTAAGGGTCTGTCCCACGGCAATGATGTGCCGGGAGAGAATGGTTCCAGGTCTTTTCCAGGCGAGTATGATCGGCAGACTCGTGATCGCCCCGCCGAGAAAAACGGCGGCCCACATGTGTATGTGCGTCTTGCTCGAAGCGCCGATCCAGGTGTTTGGGGAAATCCATTTGGCGGCGGCAATGCCCGCTACCCATTGGAAAAACATGAGATAAGCGATCAGGTGGTCCGTGCGCTTATGAATTTCGTTGAGGGACTGACGGAAAATCTCCGTTGCCCTCGCGTCTACTCCCACAGCCCGATAATTTTGTGGATGAACTATGGCGTGCATAGTTTGTCAGGTTGTTGACAACGAGTTCCAGTCTCAAATAGTTCACAGCCGAAGACAGGGGTTTTAGGTTTGCCTGTGCTCCCTTGGCTGCCAGCCAATTCGATGAGTGCAGTGAGGCCATCATTGTCCCCATAGTGTCCTCTCGCCTTCGTGATACCGCCCTGAAAAAGTAGGGTGCCATCCGCGCTGTAGAGAAGTGTCTGGCCCGATGTCTCAATCTGAAACCGCCGGGCCTCTTTGCCATCAATATCGGAAACTAACTCAATACCGGGGATGGCTTTGGCCTGAGTCCAGAGGTCCGTCCTTTCCCAGCCTTCTTCAGTGCCCTCGGGGCGAATAAAGAGCACTTGGGTCTTTAGTTTGCCCTGACTCCGCGCTATAAGTTGGTCCAGTTCGCCTATGCTGGCACGCGAACACGGACAGCGGGGATGAATAAACATGACCAAGGTCGGCCTGACAGGGTCTAAAGTGATCACGTTGGTCTCTGGCCATTTTTCCGAAGGTGAACCACTCTGACCGGAACTGCCGGCGTATCCCAGAAGCAAACCCGATCCAGCCAGCACCAGTGCCAGCCAACAACTGACCAATGCAGCCATCTTCATCCGTGAGGACGAAGCGCGGACAGTGGTTTTTGCGCCAACGACAGGAGGTTGCATGCGATACGCGACAGGAAAACATCCATATATAACCCATAATTAAAGTAATTACCATTATAATTATAATAAAAATGTTAACTTTTAGGGTGCGTGTGGCAGCTCGTGGCCGCTCAACGAGTGGAGTTGGAAGCGCTTACGTGCCGGCGATGAATGAATTTTTGGATCCAAGACCTACGGATGTGGGCATAAAGCGACACAAAGCCACAATCTAAGTCACACCTAGCTTGATTCGGATCTTATCTCAGATCAGTGGGCTATTTCTTGAGGTCGTCCGCCGTCCAGAATGTTGTTCGGGCGGTGTCGGCATCCCGCACGGCCTTCACTTCGTCTGGCTTTACGGTGCTGAAGTTGTGCCCAAAGGTTTCACCGCGGATGTAGCTCAGCACGTCAGCGGTTTGTTGGTCGCTCAGGCCCATCGGTGGCATGGGCAGGGGGTTAGCCGTGCCATAGACCTGGCCTTTGACCGTGATGGGACCCATAAGTCCATGGAGGAGGATGCGGATCAGCGGTTTGGTTTCACCGGCCACCCATTCGCTTTGGGTGAGCGGGGGATAGACACCAGGCAAACCCTTGCCGTCCGGTTGGTGGCAGTTCAGGCATAGCGCATCGTATACAGCTTTGCCGGGGTGCGGCGGCTTTTCCACTGCGCCAGCGCGTTCTTTGAGGTAGGCCAGTTGAGCAGCGCTGCCACCCCGCGCCAATTGATTGGCCGCCAGCGCCGGTTTCCAATGTTTCTCCAGGCTGCGCACGGTTTGTTTCAGCGCATAGTCGATGAACTTGTCCCTCGCTGAATCCACCACCTGGACCGCAGTTTCCGCAGCAGCGGCACTTGGGATATGACTCGAGGCCACCACGGCCTCAAGACGGACGCGAGGAAATGCATCCTGCGCGGACTTGCTCAACAAGGTCAAGGCATCTGGCAGCCGATCGGCCCAATAACCGACCACTCGAGTGCCGTAAGCGCGGACCCGGCCATCCTTGGCGGACAAGAGCTTCTTCAGTAACTCAGGACGCGGCGCCTCGTGCGCCTGAAACACGCCTGTCACTTCCAGAAGTAGACGTTCGTAGTCTTTGTCCTTGGGATCGAGTTTAGCCACCCAGGCGTCCGCCGCAGAGGTCACCTGATCGGCTTCCATGTCAAAGAGCAGGCGCTTTGCCTGGTAGCGTGTCCAACGTTCGGGAGAGCGGAGTTGCTCCAGCAACTCAGGCGCTTTCATGGAGGCCAGTTCCGGCTGTTTCACGCGCGGGAATCCCTTCGCGGAGATACGCCAGATGCGGCCGTGGACGCGGTCACGGAGGGGATCCGCGTAACTCGCCTGATAGTGCCCAATCACGGGATTGAACCAGTCGGCCAGATACATGGCGCCATCCGGACCGACACTCGCATCCACAGGGCGAAAGGCATTGGACGAAGACTTCAGCAGCTTGGGCAACTGCTCGCTGCGGAAGCCTGAACCGTCGTCCAGCAAACGATGCAATTCCACCACGCTGCCGAAATAGCCCGGGATGAGCACCATGCCCTGAATGTCCTGAGGCAGGCCTTTCGTGCCGATGATCTCGAGGCCTGTTGTTTTTGGGGTGGTATAGAATAGCGATCCGATAGGGTGGTATTCATCCGGGTTCGGAAGATCGACCATCCCGGGCACGGTGTAATAACCATCGGGCCGGTCACCACTTTTGTGGAACACTTGGCCATAGTCGTCGAACGCCACGCCCCAGCAGTTGTGTCCGGCTTTGCCGCCGTTAAAAAAGGCTTCCAGCTTTTGTGTTTGGGAGTTCCAACGCCAGACCCCGGCTTTGTCCAGGCGAGCCAAGCCCCATGGAGTTTCGACACGTGAAAACGCATGTAACCCTTGAGAGAACCACAGGCTGCCGTCCGGGCCATGGGTGATCGAATTGGCGAGCTGATGAGTATCTCCAATGCCGAAGCCCGAGAAGACCACTTTCTTTTCATCGGCTTTGCCGTCGCCGTCAGTATCACGCAGATGGATAATCTGGTCGAAGTCGCAGACATAGAGGCCGCCATCGCCCAGTTCCACACCCTGCACCATGGTCAGGCCTTCCGCGTAACGAATGGACTTGTCAGCGCGGCCGTCGCCATCGGTGTCTTCGAGGATCAGGATGAAGTCACCCGGTTTCACTCCCGCGAGAGTATGGGGGTAAGTCGGGGAACATGCCACCCAGAGGCGACCGCGTTCGTCCCAGGTGAACTGCACGGGTTTGGCTACGCCGTTCTTTTCATCTGCAAAGAGGTTGGCCTCGTAGCCGTTGGCCAGAGTGAAGCCTGCCAGTTCAGCTTCCGCAGTCAGGACTTCGCCAGCGGGTGGTTCGGGTGGCGGGAGGGATTTAATAGGTTCGGCTTCCTGGCCTGCAGCAAGTGCGTGGATGCGGGCATCGATCGCCGCAATAATGGGTTTGTGCTTCTCGAAAGCAGCTTGGAGGGGAGGTTCGTTGCCACCGGCTTTTCCAAAGAGCTGCGTCACCCGGTCACCATAAACAAAGGACCAGTTCGCCGGCCTCCAGCAGTCAAACCAGAGACGGTTCTTTTCCTGAATTGCCGCCAGCAAATCCGCTTTGGTTTCGCGCGAAGAAGCCGCCGCACCGAGTTGCTCAGTGATGATTTTCGCCACAACACGCAGTCCTTCGGCATTGAGATGCAACCCGTCGTCCGTGAGGCGGGGACCGACTTTGCGTTCGGAGAGAGGAGTGAACAGATCAACATAAATGGCGCCGCGATGTTTGGCGATATCCCGCACCGCCTGTGCGTAGGCGCGCACGTCTTCATTGCGCTCCAGCAAGTTGGGAGCAAGTGGCGCCAAAGGCTTTTCAAATGGCATGGGCGACAACAAGACGAGGCGCGGCGTCCGGGTGGAAAACTGATCCAACAACCGGTGATAGGCAGAGGTGAATTCGGCCAGACGATTCTTCCCATCGAAGGCCTCCACCTGACCAAACTGCGCGATCACAACAGTGGCACCCACTGCCTTCAGCTGGCTGGCCCAATCGCCGAAATTCAGGTCCCGCCACTGTTCATAAACCGTGTCGCCCTCCCATGCCATGGATCGGAAGCGAGGCTTCTCCGTACTGTATGCCATCAAGAGTTGTGACTCCAGCGCGCCGTTCTTCTGTTCCCGCACCAGATTCTCCTGCCCTGCGTAAACAAAGGTGTCGTCCGCGCGAACTTCAAATTTGCCTTGAGGCCAGGGGGTTGGCGCCGCAGCCTGGTTAGGAGTGTCTCCGAAACGATTCAAAATTTCTGCCTCCGTCGGCACCAGATCCTTGGGCAGCGTCTCCAGGCTGATGTTCCGGAAGGCAATCTCGGCTTTGCACTTGCCGTGGATTTGCAGCGCAATGAATCCATCCTGCTCGATGCCGGACTCCCGTTCCGCGTAGTCTGCGGTCATCTTACCGTTGAGGAAAATGCGGATGCGTGCCCCTTCAGCGCGGACTTCGTATTGGTTCCAGTCTCCCGGCTTTTCCAGATTGGTGATCAGATCCTTGTCTGCGGTGACCAGCATCTTCTTACGGCGTGACTCATCATAGAGGCAGCCGGAATAGCCAGCCCCAATGTCCGCCTGATATCCGATCATCTCGTTGGGCGGATCAGTGATCCGTTTGCTGCGGAACTGCACACCGCCATTCACAAATCCCTCGGTGCCGGTCAGCTTGTACTCCAGCTTCAGAATGAAGTTCTTTACAGGCTTGTTCCATACCAGAAATTCATTCTGCGGATTGCCTTCCATGGTCCCACCCACGATAGCGCCTTCCTCCACTCGCCAGACCTTGGTCGTTTCACCTTCCCAGCCCTCAAGGTTCTTGCCGTTGAACAGTTGCGCGGATGCGGCCTGCGCGGAGGCAGCACAAGACCACAGGGCGAGGGCAAAAGCCACCGCCCATGTCAGGGCACGTGTGCGAAGGAGCGGATGGGATACTAGATGGAGAAGCATGGGCAGGAGCAAAAAAGACAGAGGCGTGGTGAATGCAAGAAATGCCGGACAAAAAGAACGCGATCAAGAGTGTCCTCCATTCATCGCGTGTATGAATTGCCGAATGCCAGACCAACGTGTGGAGAGCGCTGGCTTGAATGAAGCAGGCAAACTAGCGCGACGCTTCCTGCCACCAGGTGGGGCCGACATCAGAGCGCCATTTGGGAAGGTCCCGCTTCTCAATCTTCGGTTCGGCTTGAGCAATGCCAGGCACTTCAGCGATGCCCAGTTCTTTGCCGAGAAAGGTGTTATCCTGCCAACTCACGCCGTCCAGCATCGAGGCGTGTTCCACAATTGTGGCTTTGGGTGACTTGACCATGTTTCCACGAATGACCGTCTCCATCGGCGGCAATTTTGCGCTTTTTTTACCGGGGAATCCAATGTTGAAAGGATGTTTGCAGTCCACAATGGTGTTTTCCTCAACCAAGGCGCGCTTCACCTGGAAATAGCCGTTCAAAGGAGAGTCTGGGATGCCCAGCATGAAGGTGATCGTACTGCGGATTTCGTCTCCCGTCAGCCCCGAGAGGTAATTGCGCCGAACAATATGATCTTCTCCAATGATACGGATGCCACCTGTTCCCTTAGCTTCTTGACCAAAGAACTGATTGCCTTCCACGAGGCACCCGTTACCATGCCTTAGAGTAAGAGTTCCGGCCACCGCAGAGAAGACATTGTCGCGATAAATGTTCCCACAAGATTTGTTGGAAATGCACTCCGCCTCACCGTCGCAGCGCTCGAACCAATTCCTCTCCAGAACGCACTCTGCCTTTCATCATGGAAGTCTTGCTATCTCCCACGCGGATGGTCTCGCCGCCGTTGCGGCCCAAGGGCGACCGAGGACCGAAAAAGTTCTCCGTGATGCGATGACTCCCCGTGGATTCATCCCCCAGCCAAACAACCATGGTAGCGCCCTCAGTAGTCTTGTTTTGGACAAGGCAATGATCCACCTGATGGTTCGAGCCATATAGAGAGATCCAGTGACACTTCCTCGGTCCTTCGGGATCCTTCACCCCGGCTACGACACTCGTGTTGGTGAGCCGACAGTTTTGGCTGACCAGTTTGGAATCCAAGCGGAATTCGATGACATCGCCTTGAGCCGGAGCGGGATCTATAAACCAAAGCCCGTCCACTGTCAGATACCTGCCAGCGATTCTCAAACTTGAGGAGCCCGTGAGCTTCAGCGCCCCCGGCGTCTTGGCGCGTAGCGTGATCGGTTTAGCATCCGTGCCAGTCCCCACGAAGCGCAGTTGGGCATCCCGCCATTCGCCGTCGGCCAAAACAATGGCGTCTCCCGGTTGGGCTGCTTTTACTGCTGCATCGAAGGCTGGCACGTCCGCCACCGGCCACTCTTTGGCCCCGACACAGGGATTACAAAATAGGAAAGCAAGCAAAAAGGCGGGGGACGAGGGCAGGAAACGCATGGCAGTGATGGAGACGCAGGGAAGGAGGGTCGGGGACTACGCACGGCCAGAACGCATTTCATCACCGTATCTGCTTTTGTGTCCTCGCAAGGCCTGCCCGACGGGGCAATCGTGGCATGTGCGTTTGATTTGGAAGTATCTCAGCCTGAGTCGGAATGAAAAGTGCTAACGTTCTCTCATTGCCGGACGTATTCTTTCACGTTATGTTTTGCCCCATGTCCTATTTACGGTGCTTGCTTCTACTGGCTGCCGTCGCGGCGTTGACCCTTCAACCAGCCGCAGCTCAGGAATCCGACCGCTCGGATGATGTCAGTTTCTCCCAACTGGAGAGCCTGGCCAAACAAGGAAACGCCGATGCTCAGTTTGAGTTAGGTGCACGCTATTTCCGCGGAGATCAGGGGGCGGAAAAAGATGTCTCCAAGGCCGTGGAATGGATCAACAAAGCGGCTGCCCAGCAACATTTGCCTGCCATGACTGCCGCCGGGGAGTTCTGCCGTGATGGGGTTGGCACGGCCAAAGACGACAAGAAAGCTTTCGAGTGGTTCCGTAAAGCTGCCCAGTATGGATATCCCCGTGCGCAGCAATACGTCTCCGAGTGTTACGACATGGGAGTCGGGATCGAAAAGGACGAAACCGAGTCGCTAAAGTGGCTGTTACAGGCCGCCCATCAGGACTATGCGCCATCCCAGGCCATCTACGCCTGGAAGCTGGAGAATGGGGTAGGCGTTCCTCGTAACACCCGTGAAAGTGCCGTCTGGTATCTCCGCTCTGCTCAGAATGGCCTCGTCAAAGGCATGACCCATCTCGCGTACATGTATTATATCGGGAAAGGGGTTCCGCTGGACTATCGCAGAGCGGAAGCCTGGTATCGGCGTGCCGCCAAGTCTGAAGATCCCTGGGCGCGCAACGACCTTGCCTGGTTCCTCTCCGTCTGTCCGGACAACACATATCACGATGGTGAAGCTGCGGTGGAGTATGCACGCAGCTCTCTGGAAAAAATCGACCCCAAGGATTATCAGGTCATGGACACGCTTGCAGCGGCCCTGGCACGCAATGGCAAGTATGGCGAAGCAGTGCAGACCCAACTCAAAGCCATGGTGATGTTTGACGCGGACAAGTCAAAACTCCAGGAGCCCGAAGATCGCGCAAAACTCCAGAAGGAATTGGCCGAACGTCTTTCTACCTACAAGAAGCAGGTTCCTTTCACCGAAGCAGAACCGAAGGAAGAATCGGGCGTGAAGCCGCTGATCGAAGATCGCATTCTTCAGGAAGAACCTATTTATCGCCGCCGGAAGCCCAAGCCGGAACAGCGGAAAGACGAGGAAGATGATGGCAGCGGAAAGCCAGTCGTCATTTCCGCGCTTGGCATTAGTCCGATGGCAAATTGCGTAAAGCTCGGCTAGATCGCACTGCTTGTGGCACTGCGGCGGATCAGTCAGTTACAACCGCAGCCCCCGCCGCCGACGCTGCGTCCGCCAGAGGCAGCCTCGCGAGAAAAGTACAAGTGTTCTGTCAGCGCCAGATCGGCCGGATCGCGGTCAGGTCGCATCGTGTAGTCCGCGAGCGTTTCTTTCTCCCAGGGTTTTACATGAGTGCACTGGGTGAAGGTGAGACTGGTTCCGGCCAGACTCAGCAGGAGGAGGGATCGTTTGGCAAATCGCTTCATGGATAGTGGGTAGGAGAGAATGAAGTGGAAAAATGGATTTATGAGATCACGTGGCGATGAAACCGGTAAGTTTCGAATCGTTGCTCACCGGCCCAGAGGCAGGCGTCCAACATGGAGTGTCGGCTGATGAGATTTAAACCTTCTTCGCGTCCGAGAATGAGTCCGGCGGTGGAGAAGATCCCAGCCTCGGTACAAGTCGGGGCAATAACCGTTACGGCTCGGCAACCGTTGGCGGTAGGGTATCCTGTGCGAGGATCAATGATATGGCCAAAATACTGGCCATTGATGGTAAAACCGCGAAGGTAGTCGCCGGAGGTGGTCACGGCTCTCTGCGTCACCAAAACACCTCCCCAGCAGCGTCCCGGATCCAGGGGATGTTCAAGGCCCACCCGCCAGCCACCACGGCCAGGGGCCTCGCCTCCGACCCGCACGTCCCGGCCGAAGTCCACCATCACATCAGAGAAGCCCGCAGCAGCGGCTTGCTCAAAGACGCGGTCCACCGCGTACTCTTTGCCAATGCCGCCGAGGTCCAAGCACATGCCTTTCTCAGGCAGAAATACAGCGCCACGCTCCCGCTGCACTCTGCTCCAGCCAACACGTTCCATCGCTTGCTTCACCGCGTCCTCAGTAGGCAGGGCGGGGGATTCCTGATGGTAGTCCCATAGCTTCAGCACGGGGAGGGAGGTCGGATCGAAGACGCCTGTTGTCTTCCAATGAAACGTGTCACAGAGCAGAAACATGCTCTCCAACTCATCGTCCGTTGGCACCCAATCCACTCCAGCTTGGCGGTTGATTTCCGAGATTAAACTGTCCTCCCGGAAGCGGGAATACTTCCGCTCAAAATCGAGCACCCAGCCGACGATCTCATTTCGAAACTCCTTGGCCCTTCCCAGAGAAGGCGCCTTTACCATGATCTGGCACTCGGTGCCCATCGCGCGAAACTGAATCTGCGCCCAGCCATCCGCGCGCCAATTGACGGGCGCGAACCTGGCCAAAGACTCAGCGTCCGGCAATGAAGCTGCTAGAACCATATACGGACGCCGATCGTGGCCATGTTCGCATCGGGATACATGTCTGCGGCAGTTTCCGCATCACGTCCACCCATGTTGTAGCGCTCGTACGAGGCATGCATGCCGACCTTGTCGGTGATCTTCCAAAATAGCCGCATGCCATAGGAGACGCTGTAGAGCTTCGAGAGACGATAGTCAGCGGAATAAACCTTGGGATTTCCGTCGAACTGCACCGCATAAAAGTCTGCCGCAGACTGTTCGTAGTAGCGAATGCCGGGACTCAGCACCAGGCGATCCCCGATCTTCTGATGCCAGGTGAAACCAAACGTATTGGCATCGATTCCAAAGTCGTCTGTGTAAAAACGGTAGGAGGCCTCAATGCTGCCATTGAGGGGCTCGATGAAGCGGTTGAGCGAGGAATAGAGGATGTGACGATCCTTTGCACCTGGTCGTTTGTCAGGCAGTAGAACATCACCTACAAGCGCCGACTTGTATTGGTCATTGAGATAACCCCAGACATGCCCGAAAGAATAATTCAGGGTCAGCAGGGTATTCTTGTCGATCACTTGCGTCAGGCCGGCGATGGCATCTACCGTTTCCTTGTCTTCCCATCCGCCCTCAAAGAAGTTTTTCACGCTGTCGTGGGTCCCGGAGACCCCCGCATTTACAGTAGTCAGCTTGTTATTGAACTCCTTACCCAGCTTAAAGCTGGCCGTGTAGGAATCGTAATCCGATTCCGTGCTGACCGCCACCCCGCCGGAAATCAGATAATCCTCGATGCGGTGCGTGAGTTCGCCGTTCAAAGCCAGACGCTCATCTTCAAATTCGGCTGTAGGCACATAAAAGCTACCATAGGGCACTTCCACCAGTTCCGTGTCCGTAACGGTTCGGGAAACTGCGCGACTGCTTGTCTGGCCGCTGGCCCCGGAAACGGTCACAAACGAGGTCACCTGACTGGTGACTTGCACTTCTTCCAGCCGCGTTTTCTGCACCGGTGGAGCACCGGTCGGTGTGGCGCCACTGAGCACATCGAAGACTCCATCAATCTTCAGGACTGTGTCCTCGCCCAGTGCCGATTCCACAGAAAATGAGGGTCCCCAAGACTCGGTCCGGTCACCATCCTCCAGGTAGTAGTAGAACTTCAGGTCAAAGCGGTCTTCCGCCTCGCTTCGTCGAAGGGGCGAGAGAGCCAGGAAAACGCTCAACACAAAAACCTGTAGCCGAAGCGAAGGTGAAAACATAGATGACGGACGGGAGGGGTTGCGGGAGTTGAGGATCATAGCAAATTGCCCCAAGTTGCTGATAGAAGAATTGAACAGGGAAGACCGAGACTGACAATCCTATTTTTGCGTTTGTGCCTCCTAAATGCTAAGCCGAAACCATGCCATTTGCCCGGTGGGCCCTTCATCCTGCATCTGCTGCGGGATGAAACTTGGCGGGCAAGCCATGATCATGTAACAGTGAAAGCTCATGCCCGCGCACAAAGCCTTCCCCGCCGATTCGTCTCTTAGTTGCCTTTTGGCGATCTGCCTGTTCGCGATGGCCGGTTGTGACCGGCCACCTCCACCTGGGGCTTCTGCATCGTCCGCACCGGCTTCAGAAGAACCGTTATCTCCTGAAAATAAGCTGGCAGCAGAACCTTCCATCAGCCACGTCATTATCTCGACGGATCACATGGCCACGCCCTTACGGAGGGCACAGGTCGCGTCGCTGGAGCACTTGATCCGAACCCGTCCTCGGATGGATCTGACCCTGCTGGATGCTGGCAATGCCCCGGGGCGCCAGGTGCAGCAATTGCAACAGGCCCTGAAGGCGCCCGTTGCTCTTGTGATGCTATTCCTGGCGGATGCCGAGGGCATCGAAGAAACCACACGCTCCGCGAAAAGCCGCGGTATCCCTGTCTTCGACTTCTCAGGCACGCTGCCAGAAGACGCCTGCACGGCGAGTGTATTTGTGGATGAGGAATCCCTCGGTCGTCTCGCTGCGGAATACGTCATAGAGGCGCTTTCGCGGCGCGCCACTGCGGAATCCCGGGCGCAAGTGACAGGACGGGTGGTGCAGCTTACGGGGACAGAGAACAATCCCATGTCCAAGGCCATTTCCGACGGCTTCAACACTGCGCTTCGCACCCAACCGGGCATCGTCCTGGTGCATGACGCCCCGGGCGACTGGCGGAAGGAAAGTGCCGTTGTTCGCACCCACGAAGCGATGCGTCTGCAGCGCCCTATTGATGTGATCTTCGCTCATAATGATCTCATGGCACAGGGCGCGGATCTCGGCGTGCGTCAGATCAGTCCTGAAGCCCGAGACGGCGTATTGATACTCGGCGTGGACGGCCTCCCTGGCCCCGTCGGCGGGATGAAAATGGTAATGAAAGGGGAGTTGGACGCCACCATCTACCATCCGTTGCTCGTGGACGTGGCGTGGGCGCAGGCCCTACGTTTGCTGAACGACAAGTCCGCTGTTCTGGAAAAGACGCGGTTCAAGGTAAAGCCCCTCATGATCACGCCGGCGAATGTGGACACGCTGTTTTCAAAAGGCGTCCCCAAAGCCGAGGTTGAGTAATCGTGTTCAAATGAGCATGAAATCCTTCGGATAGGTTGACTAAATCCACCCGAAGCGATAACCCTTTCTGACCCACCGATTTCGCACCCATGGCTGATAACACTTATAACGAAGATTCCATCAAGTCTCTCGATTGGCGCGAGCACATCCGGCTCCGCCCCGGAATGTACATTGGAAAGCTGGGCGATGGCGCCGCGCCCGAGGACGGCATCTATGTGCTTATCAAAGAGGTGCTGGACAACTGCATTGATGAATTCGTCATGGGTCATGGCAAGGAGATCCACATCAACATCGAGAATAACATGGTGTCCGTGCGCGATTTCGGCCGCGGCATTCCTCTGGGGAAACTGCTTGAATGTGCGGCCCAGATCAACACCGGCGCGAAATATGATAGCGAGGCCTTTAAACGCAGCGTCGGTCTGAACGGTGTCGGTATCAAAGCGGTGAATGCGCTCAGCGACTTTTTCGGCATCGCCACGTTCCGCGAAAACAAGATGCGGGCCATTGAGTTCTCCCGCGGCCTGGTGAAACGCGACATGAAGACTCCCGTTGCCTCTGAGGAGCCAAGCGGCACGCGCGTCATTTTCCATGCGGACACGGAATGCTTTGATCCAGAATACAGTTTCCGACTGGATTTCGTGCGTGAAATGCTTCGCTACTATTCCTGGCTGAACCCCGGGCTCACGCTCAATCTCAACGGTGAAAAATTCCGCAGCAAGGACGGTTTGCTCGACCTTGTGGCAGCAAAGCTGACCGAAGATCCGATTTATAAAGTCATCTCCATCAAAGGCCAGGACGTGGAGTGCGCCTTCACTCATGGCAGTGGCTATGGCGAAGAACTCTACAGCTTTGTAAACGGCCAAAACACCACTCAAGGTGGAACTCATTTGGCGGCCTTCCGTGAAGCCATCGTGGCGGAAGCCCGCGCCTTCTACGGCAAGCAATTTGATCCTGCGGATGTCCGCGGCAGTATCGTCGGCGCGGTCAGCGTGAAAGTGCAGGAACCTGTCTTCGAGTCGCAGACCAAGACCAAGCTAGGCAGCAATTTGATGGAACCAAATGGGCGCAATCTCCGCACTCATATCGTCAATACCATCACCCAGCAGCTGGATAACTACCTCCACAAGAATCCCGACGTCGCCAAATTATGGCTGGAAAAAATCCAGGCGAACGAGAAGGAGCGCAAGGACATCAGCGGCATTCAGAAGATCGCGCGCGAAAGCGCCCGGCGCGCCAAACTTCATAACAAAAAGCTTCGCGATTGCCGCATCCATCTGGATACCAAAGATAAGCAGCGCGAACTCAGCACCATCTTCATCACGGAAGGCGATAGTGCCAGCGGCAGCATCACCAAGAGCCGGGATGTGAACCTACAGGCCGTCTTCTCTCTGCGCGGGAAGCCGCTCAACTGCTTTGGTCTTTCCCGCAAAGTTTGTTATGAAAACGAGGAGTTTAATCTTCTCCAGCATGCTCTGAACATTGAGGAAGACCTGGAGGAGCTTCGCTACAACCACATCATCCTCGCCACCGATGCGGATGTAGATGGCATGCACATCCGCCTGCTCATGATCACCTTCTTCCTCCAGTTCTTCCCTGAACTGATCCGTCGTGGACACCTGCATATTCTCAGCACCCCGCTCTTTCGGGTGCGGAACAAAAAGGAGACTTTCTACTGCTACAGCGACGAGGAGAAGCTGAAGGCGATGGAGAAGTGTGGCAAGAACCCCGAGATCACCCGCTTCAAAGGTCTCGGTGAAATCAGTCCGGATGAATTTAAACACTTCATTGGTCCGAAGATGCGCCTGGAGCCGGTCCTCGTTCCCTCAACGGATGGTGACCACAAGAACATCAAGGAGTTGCTTACGTTCTACATGGGCAAGAACACGCCTGAGCGTCAGGAGTACATCGTCAGCAACCTTCGGGTGGAACAGGATATTTTGTTTGAGGAACCGTCTGCGGCGGCTTAGGGACGGACTGGCAGATTCGAAATTTGGGAGCCGCAGTTTCCTGCGAGCAATCGCGTCCTGCCCGCGTTCTTTACAGCCATGCCGTGCCATTTTTTATCGCGGGTTCTACCGCTGTTTTTTGTCTTCCTGACGCGTTTCGTTTCCGGCCAGACGACTGAGTCAACGTCCACACCATCCAGTTCGATTTACGACCGGCATAATCTGGTCGCTTGGTGCATCGTCCCCTTCGACGAAAAAAAGCGCGGACCGGAAGAACGCGCTGCGATGCTGCAAAAGCTCGGCTTCAAATTCTTCGCCTACGACTATCGCGCCGAGCACATCCCTCAGTGGGAGGAAGAGACGGCGGCGCTCAAACGTCACGGCGTCGAACTCACTGGCTGGTGGTTTCCCGGCGCCATGAACGATGAAGCAAAAAAGATCCTGGATCTTCTGAAACGGCATAACGCAGGCCGATGCGATCTCTGGATCACCGGCAGCGGCCAACCTACCACCACACCTGAAGAACAATCCGCACGTGTCACCGCTGAAGCAAACCGGATCGAACCCATAGCTCGCGCCGCGGCAGATCAAAATCTTCGCGTCGGGCTTTATAATCACGGCAATTGGTTTGGTGAACCGGAGAATCAAATTGAGATCATCGACGCACTGAAGAGCCGTGGTCTGAAGAATGTAGGCATCATCTACAATCTGCATCACGGTCACGGCCATCTCGCGCGCCTTCCCTCATTGCTGCAGAAGATGATGCCGTATCTGTATTGCGTGAATTTGAATGGCATGGACCTCGCCGGTGACGCCAAGGGCCGCAAGATACTTCCCTTGGGCGTTGGCACCGAAGACGTACAAGTCCTTAAGGTCGTTCGCGACAGCGGCTACAAAGGACCCATTGGGATCCTCAATCACACCAATGCCGACGCGGAAGGCCGACTGGAAGATAATCTCAAAGGTCTCGACTGGCTGGTGAAACAGCTCGATGGCGCTCCTGCGAGCCCGGCTCCGCGCTACACGACGTGGCGCGAAAAAACCGGCGGCACGGAGCCTGAACCCACACTCAAAAGTCCTGTCGGCGTAGCGGCTCCGGAACCCTATGGCAAAGCGCTCTCGGGAGCCATGCTCGTCAAGGGCAGTGATGAATACCGCAAGTTTCCCATTACCATCGAGTGCCGCGCCAAACTCAGCGACAAAAGTGGCTTCAACATTCTGCTGGCATGCGATCCGAAAAAGTCTGCCACACATTGGGAACTGTATTCCTACAGAGGCACGGGCAATTTCAGCGTGTATCTGCCTGGACGGGGAGGGGAGTTCGTTTCTTCAGTCAATATCTGCGATGACCGCTGGCACGACCTCGTGGCCGTTCTGGAAGAAAATCAGGTACAATTGTTTGTGGACAACAAACTGGTTCTGGAGAAACCGACCCAACCTCTCAAGGGTGAATCCCAGCCTGGCGATCTGGCATTCTGCCGATTAGTGGAAGGCGGGTTAAGCTGCAAAGGCTTGTTGGACGATGTGCGTATCTCTCGCGGCGTCATCAAGCCACGCAAGGTGAAGATGCCGCTCAACCGAATGGACGTGACCCTCGGGCTCTGGGATTTTAATGACCTCTCCGACAGGCCGGACAATGCCAGTGCCGCAGTCGTGGAAAGCCCCGCGCCTGTGGCCTTCGAACCTGAACGTGCGCCATTGCAGCCAACCTCATGGCCGGGTTGGGACGCTCCGGTAAACCGTGATCGTATCTTCGATTACTACGCGAAACAGGCTCAGCAATTCAAGAAGGTCAAACCCACGCCGGAACTCATCGCCTCATATCCCGGCCTCGATGGCGGTTCCCTGGGCCATTGGGGTAATCAGAACGAAGAGACTTGGCGCGATGGTCGCTGGAATGAACGCGACCATGGCGGGCTCCTCACCACTGCCATCAAGGTCAAGGGCGTGACGATCGCGAAGGCTGTTTGTTTGCGATTTGGTGACGATGGGCGGATGGCCGCTGTCTTCGATCCCGAGACTCTGTCTTTTCCCATCATCACCAAAGGTGAGTTCCTGGAGATGTCGTCCACGCGGCACGGCTTTATGAATGGCGTCAGTCTCGCCGGGCAGATTATCAAATTGGAGGCCGGAGTGAGGCCAACGGAAAAGTTCCGCTACCAGGGGTTCTACCGCCACGGCTCACGCGTCATCTTCGCTTACGAACTCAACGGAGTGGCCATGCTCGACACCATATCGGGAGCCGGCTCAAAATTTAAGCGGGAGAAGGACAAACGCGAGACGCATCCCGAACGTGAACTCATCAAAGGGGGACCGGCTCAGTGGCCCAAATGGATCGAACTCAAAGGCAACGTCGGACAGGGCAAACCCTTCGCGCTTGATACCATTCCCATCCCCTTTGAGAATCCCTATGGCACACTTTTCTTCATCAGCGGTCACGACTTCTTCAGCGACGGTACCGCCGCCGTAGCTACCATGACGGGTGAAATCTGGCTGGTGCGCGGCTTGGATGACAAACTCGACCACGTGCGCTGGAAACGCTATGCCACAGGCCTCTATCAACCGCTCGGCGTCAAGATCGTCAATGACCATCTCTATGTATTGGGCCGCGATCAAATCACCCAACTGCATGATCTGAATGGTGACGATGAGGCGGACTTCTACGAGTGCGTCACCAATGAGCAAATCACTTCGCCTGGCGGCCATGATTTCATCACAGGTCTGGATTGCGATGCCGAAGGTCGCTTCTATTTTGCCTCTGCCAATCAAGGAGTTTGCCGCGTGAAACCCGGTCAACCTGTCGAAGTCCTCGCGACGGGTTTCCGCAATCCCAATGGTCTCGGTCTCGCTGAAGATGGCACGATCACCACGAGTGTGCAGGAAGGAGATTGGACGCCCGCATCAGCGATTTGTCTGGTGAAGCTCGGAGCGCACTTTGGTGCAGGCGGTCCACGCAAGGGAGAGAAGCCCGAGCCGCCTTTGATTTATCTGCCTCGTGGCGAAGACAACTCTTCCGGCGGCCAATGCTTTGTGAAGGGCGATACTTGGTCTGCTCTGAAAGGCGATGGCAATTTCCTTCACTTTTCTCCAGGTGCCGGAGCCGCCTTTCTGGTCATGCGACAAAAGGTGGGCGACCAGTGGCATGGTGCTGCGGTCCGCATCATGGGCGGCTTCGAATCCGGCGCGCAAACGGGCCGCTTCCATCCGCGTGATGGCCAACTCTACGTCACCGGCATGCAAGGGTGGGGGAGCTACACGCCCGAAGACGGATGCTTTCAAAGGGTCCGCTACACGCCAAGCAGTGTGCCCGTACCTACCAGCTTTGAAGCTCGGGAAAACGGCATACTCTTGCGCTTCAGCGAGCCACTCGATAAGGCTGCTGCCTCCAATGTCAGCGAGCATTTTGTGCAGTGCTGGAACTACCCCTACTCACCAGCCTACGGTTCTCCTGAGTTTTCGGTAAGGCATCCGAAGTCAGTGGGGCATGATGTCCTTGCCATCAAAAGCGCTCACGTCCTCAAAGACGGCCGGTCCTTGTTCCTGGAAGTCCCACAACTGACCCCGGCCAGCATGATTCACGTGCAGGCAACAACCGGCCCGGAACAGTATCAGGACTTCTTCATTACCGCACATGCGTTGGCGTCAGAGTTCACGAACTTTCCCGGCTACCAGCACATCGCGAAAACCGCGCCTGCCCCAGCAGCGCAGAACATGCTGACTATGCCGCCACCAGCCAAGCCAAACCCTTGGGTAAACTCACACGGTAAAACAGGGCGGGTGGTAAAATTGGAGGCAGCCTTGGGACTGCAGTTTGCTCAGCGGGAACTTCACGTGAAAGCAGGCGAAGCCATCACCCTGGAATTCAAAAACCCTGACGTCGTGCCACACAATTGGGTGCTGGCACGTCCCGGCACGCTGGATACTCTGGGAGGTCAGGTCAATCTCCTCATCGCCGACCCCCAGGCGCTCTCGCGACACTACATCCCTGATTCAAAAGATGTCCTTTATTATACCGACATGACGAACCCCGGGGCGTCATTCACCATTCACTTCACAGCCCCTTCCGAGAAAGGCTCTTACCCCTACCTCTGCACCTTCCCCGGTCATTGGCAGGCGATGAATGGGGTATTTAAGGTGGAGTGACTTGGAGGCGGCGTTGGGCGAAAAAGTGGTTCATTGATTTGTAAGTTGGATCGTAAGCCCTACTTCAATCGAGACTAGCTAGAACTCACATTGCGGAGCTGCCGCAGTTGTTCAACGGAGAGCAAGGGATCGCCACGGTGAAGCATCCGGTGACAATTAGAGCAAACAAGGGCCAAGTCTTTGATCTTTGTCTTTTGGTGGCCGTCCAGTTTAGCAACAGGGACGGTATGGTGCGCTTCTATGAAACCATCGCCGTGCTCTCCGTATTCAATCAAAAAGTCGAAATCGCAGACGTCGCATGCCAGCTTTCCAGTATGGGCCAGTCGCTCCCGCTTAGCCTTTCTCGTTATTGCCGAATCACGCTCCCGAATGCGGTGCAATACATATTTCTCTGAGCCTTCCGGGAATGCCGACTCATCATCCTCATTTACCACCAAGGTGCGGATCATTGGCTCGAGGTGCCAAACAATCTTCCGTTCGTTTCCCCAGCCTTCCCGATCAGCGATCACATTCTTCGCCGTACTTGTCGACGTGAACCGGATTACGCGTCTCTTTGGGTCCGAGCCGGGTTCGTAGTAAATGTCCAGGATCGCGCCGCCTTCGTGGGAAGGCAGATTCTGCCCTTTATGCACGTATACAAATCCGCCAATCAGAGATTTCGCGGTTGCGTCGCTAATCACCCAATATCCAGTCTCCCACTCACCAGGGCGGTTGCTCACAGGACGCAAATGGGCGTCGTCGGTGAGTTTTTCGACAAGATGGATTACTTTGGCCAAACGAGGCATAACTTCCCTTAATTTTGTGTGAGGTCTAACGACCCAAGCTCAGCGACAGGCAGAGCCGGCGCGGCACCTGCCCGTGGGTGGAAAGGCGGCAGTGATCCGCCACAGGTGCCGTAACCGCAAAGGCTGTTCGCTGTAGCGCATGGTTAGGTGCGTGCTCATTTCTGTTGGATAAGCGATTCGTTGAGATCGATGTGGAAAGCGAGTTTGTCTGTCACAGTGAAATCCGATCGACCTAATGTTCCGACGACCGTGAGTTCGTCGCCCTTTTTGATTTTGGCGACCGCCGCCGTCTGGGACTCCGGTAAGTAGGCGTAGACCTTGAGGACGATTGATGCGGCTCCGACCCGGATAGTGTCGTCAGCCGCCTCGATACGCCATGCGTGCGCGACGCCCGGAGCGCGCTCCACTTTGTTGACGCGCATTTTGAGGGCAGCGCTTTTTCCGACAGCGGTTTGTTTGATGAATTCGTTTGCCTGGGTGGCAGCGGCTTCGGCGCGTTTGCCACCACCCCGGAGTGCCGTGATTGATTGTTTGGGCACCGTCTCGATGATTTCCTTCGCGCTGGTGAATTCCTTGGCGGCGGGGACCTGTGCAAGACAAATGCTCGGCATCAAGAAGGCAAGCGCTGTGAGACTGAGTGATGTGACGCGGTTCATTAGGTTGGATCTCTGGGATGGAGGTTCTTGGTTGTGTGTGTCGAATAATTGTGCGCGGAGGCGACTAACTAGCGGTTCCTAAACACTTTCGTCAAATTGTCCAGCCGTGTTATAGCCGACGGATTTGTCTTATACCAACGTCGTTTATGGTGATAAACTGTAAATGGAGTCGTCTATTAGCGTGAGGGAAAACAATTTGTCGGTTTTTGCGCATGCACGAATGATATTTTTTCCGTAAGGACGACCGCAATCTCGACAGACTGTAGGGCAGGCGTGATTCTGCCCGCACACTTTTGGCTTGTTCGATGGTAACGCTGTTGAAAGAAAAGGGCTGAAGTTGATGCGTCCCGGTGCATCAGTCTGACTTGCATGCTCTTGGTGACCCCAAATGGTTACCTCTCCAAACTTAATTATTTCAATTCCGCAATAAATTTCCGCAGCCTGACGTTACTTTCCCCCATGACTCGCCGCGCCTTAGCTCTTGCCTTAATGTTAGCCCCCTCAGCTTGTTATCAATCGTCTGCCGAAGAAAGCAGCAGTGCCGCTCCCATTCGCGCGGGCATCATCGGTTTGGACACCTCCCACGTCCTGGCCTTTACCCAGAGCCTGAACAAAGGTCCGAAGAAGCCAGAAGACGCTCCGCTTGTCGCAGGCGTTAAAGTGGTTGCTGCCTATCCACAGGGCAGCAAAGACATCGAGAGCAGTGTCTCCCGCGTGCCGGAGTACGTCGAAAAGGTCAAGGCCTTGGGCGTGGAGATTGTCCCGTCGATCGAAGAACTCCTTAAACGCGTGGACGTCGTCTTTCTGGAGAGCAATGACGGGCGTGTGCATCTGGAACAAGTGAGACCCGTGCTTGCTGCGAAGAAGCCTGTTTTCATCGACAAGCCCATCGCGGCGCACCTGCCCGATGTAATCCGCATCTTTGAGGAAGCCAACAAGTCTGGCACCCCTCTTTGGTCAGCTTCCTCGCTGCGCTTTGGCAAAATGAATCAGGCCGCACGAGCGGGCGGCGTTGGCACCGTAACCTTTGCGGAGACCTTCAGTCCCGCGCACACCGAGCCGACTCACACGGAACTCTACTGGTATGGAATCCATGGCGTGGAAGCACTGTTCACTGTCATGGGGCAAGGCTGTTTATCGGTCAATCAGACCACCACACCGGACGGCAAAATTCAGGTTACGGGGACTTGGGCGGGGGGCAACCGCAAGGGCATCTTTCGTGAAGCGAACGCCACCGATCGTAAGGGTTACGGTGGCCAGGCCACCGGCGATAAAGGCACCACCCCTGTCGGTACCTATGATGGCTACGACCCGTTGCTGGTGGAATGCGTTAACTTCTTCAAGACCAAGCAGGTTCCCGTTCCGCAGGAGGAAACGCTGGAGATCTATGCCTTTATGACCGCCGCCGAAGAAAGCAAAAAGCGCGGTGGTGCCGAAGTGACTTTGAAGGAAGTCATGGACAAGGCGAAAGCTCAGGCCAGTCAGCCTTGATGTCCTGAATTTGCGGCTTTGGTCGCCGCCATTCTTGGTTCTCCAACGAAATCGTCTGACTCATGGGCACTCCTGTGCTTTGAGGAAGGATGGCCGCCGATGACCCCATCCTGACATCCGACGTAAAGCAACCGACCCTGTGCAAAACACTGGGTCCGTGGCAAGTGGGGCTCTATGGCCTGGGCTCCATGTTAGGCGCTGGCATCTACGCCCTCGTAGGCCGGGCAGCCGAGACGCTGGGGAATGCCGTGTGGATGGCGTTTCTCGCGGCCATGGTAGCCGCCTTGCTGACAGGGCTCTCCTACGCGTGCGTGGGCAGCCGTTATGCCCGTGCTGGCGGTGCCGCTTATGTCACGCAGCGCGCCCTCGGCGTTCGCTGGCTCAGTTATGTAGTGGGCATGGCGGTGACTATGAGCGGCCTCACCAGCATGGCCACCGGTACTCAGGCGATGGCGGAAAACTTTGAGAAAGCCCTCGGCCTGGACTTGCCCATTAAACTGGTGGCCATCACCATTGTCTTGCTCATCGGTGCGGTCATCTACCGCGGCATCCGTGAAAGCATGTGGCTGAACATTGCCTGCACGGTGATTGAGGCCAGCGGCCTTCTCTTTATCATCGCGGTCGGCATGCGCTACTGGGGCAGCGTCGACTATTTTGAGACTTCCCTCGACACACCTGCCGGAGGTTCGGGTTCAGGCATCACCATCGCGTTGATCCTTCAGGGCGCGGTGCTCATGTTTTTTTCCTTTATTGGCTTCGAGGACATCCTCAACATCAGCGAAGAAGTGAAGAATCCGAAACGGGATATCCCCATGGGATTGATAGGCGCCATGTCGATTGCCACCCTCATCTACATCGCGGTGGCCATCACGGCGGTGTCGGTGGTGCCTTGGCGCGAATTGGCCGCCAGCAAGACGCCCCTGATGGAAGTGGCCCATCGAGCCGCCCCTTGGTTCTCGGGGATTGATCAGGTCTATGTGGCCATCACCATCTTTGCGATCGGCAATACCGCATTGCTCAACTACATCATGGGTTCCCGCCTTCTTTATGGCATGAGCCATCAAGGCCTGCTCCCTCCCAGGTTGGGAAAAGTTCATCCGAAACGCCACACGCCACATGTGGCCATCGGCATCCTTTTTATCATTGTCACCGCCCTCATCCTCATTGGCGGAGTGAAACAATTAGCCGAAGCCACCGTCATGCTTTTGCTGACCGTGTTCACCGTGGTGAACATCTCACTCGTCCGCCTCAAGCTTCGTCCCAATGAACCACGCGGCAGTTTCGAAGTTCCGGTAATCGTCCCCATCCTTGGCGCCCTGGTATGCGCCATTCTCATTGGAGTCCGTTGCTACACAGCCATCACCGCCACGGATACAGCTTTGCGCATCGCGCCTCTCGTTGCCCTGGCCATCATCGCCATCAGTCTCGCTCTCTACACAGTTCTAAGGCCCAAGACCGTTGTGGCCGAAGAGCAGGACTAACAAGGCGAACGCACTTGGATGCCGCGGCGGAAAATCCCTGAACGCCATACCCATGTCATCGGTCGAACGCTTCGCCCGACCTCATGACTTCCATCAACTATAAATACCTTTCCGCCCGCTTTCTGCGAGGCGTCACGGCATTCCTGGCGGCCTTCACGTTTGCTCATGCCGAGCCCGCCTCCGAACAATCCCGGCAACGCCTTCCTGAAGACAAATCATTCACTACCCGGTTGGCTCATGCGGCTTTGGACCGCACCAAAGTCAAGGTTCGTTACGAACCCGCCTACGTCAGCCTTCCGTATCCCAATGGCGATGTTCCTGCCGATACGGGGGTATGCACGGACGAGGTGATCCGCGCTCTGCGTGCTTTGGGCATCGACCTCCAGAAGCTTGTCCATGAGGACATGAAATCCAATTTCTCGGCTTACCCGAAAAACTGGGGTTTGAAGCGCCCGGACTCCAATATCGATCACCGCCGCGTGCCCAATCTGCAAGCCTTCCTGAAGAGGCGCGGCGCATCCCTACCAGTGACCGACAATGCTGCCGACTATAAGCCGGGCGACATTATTACTTGCACCGTCCCGCCGAATCTCCCGCACATCGCCATGGTCGTTCCGGCTCCCGATGGTGGTGACCGTCCCTGGATCGTCCACAATATCGGACGCGGTCCGCAGTTGGAAGACCGGCTTTTTGAGTTCCCACTCACGGGACATTACCGTTGGTCACCGGCCAAAGAGTAGCCTCAATCTGCGGCGCACACGCCCATTTCCTGCACAATCCTCTTGCACTCGGCGCGGTCGCGTCTCCCATCTTCCCGCATGCATGTGAACTCTTCCCGGCTGTGTTTGTTGGCCTTGTTTGGCAGCGCCCTATTTTCACTCGCCAGTTGCCAGATGCCCGCACCTGTGGGCGACTATCCTTATCCTCAGATGTATGAGTCTGCCGTGGAGCGAAAGGCCGTTCTGCCGCTCATGAGCCGCGAACAGGTGACCGGGATCTGGGGTCAGCCTTCGGGCAAATCCGCCAACGGAAACAAGGAAGAATGGACCTATCCGCCAAATGAAAACAGTCCGCCTCCCCAGAATCCGGAAATCTCACTTAACGTCAAAGTCTACTTCGCGGACGGCAAAGTGGAGCGCGTCGTGAATGGCAATATGAAGCAGCGGCCCCTTAGCGGTGATTGGCAGCAGGAAATGATGCAGACCATGTCTCAAGGCGCAGGCCCACGCATCTCCAACCAGCAAGGTTCGCGGGCTCAGAACTACATGTATTGACCTGCGGAGATTCCGATTTTGCTGGAGCGGCCGGGCGTCTACTTCGCCGCCAGGTCAGCAGGCGAGAGCGGTGTGTAGTGTTCGATGTACCCGATCATCATCTCATCATAAGTCTGTGCTCCCCAGCGCACGATCTTGGTGGGATCGGGATTTGCCGGATTGTCGGCGCTATTATCAAAGACCGCCGTCGCCGTCATCTCGCTGCCGCGCGGGATGAATTTCGGCTGGGCATAGTTGTATTGCAGTTGCCAGTTGAAGTCATAACGCGGGATGTCCAACAAGGTCTCATTTTTCCCATCAGGATAAGTGATCTCGTACTTGAACGCCTTCCCGCGCACATGCATGTGCGCCATGAAGGCCGTGAACATCATGTCCAATGGCGCGCGTTGCTTCGCTACCACCACATGGTTCGCAGCACCCGCCGGGATGGCAAACTTATGCTGCGCTACCGCCACCACGTGGACCTCATAGCGCGGTGGTTTGTCTGCAAACTTCAGGCCAATTTTGATCTGGTCACTCGTTGCCGTCCCATTCGGCGTGTAGTGGATCTGGAAGCTGAGCGTCGCCCCCGCCGGCAGTTTTTTGGCAAAACCATCCCCGAGCACGCGGCTGGCATTTCCCGGCACATAAGCTGCCCAGAATCCATCTCCGCCTTCATCCCGGTCCGTCACCCGTTGCCCTTTGGGATGCACCCGCACGATCACATGATGCACCACTGCACGTGCAGTAGGCATGATTTCGTAGGATTGCACCCAGCGGTCCTCCGCAAAATTGGTCGTCACGATGGCATGCTGATAGGGCATCGTACCCTCAGCTTTTATAGCGATGGGCTGGGGGATCTGCAGCACCACATCAGGCTGACCGATCGTCCACAGGTCCCAAAACTTCCTTGGCAGCGGTGCCTCTTTGGCATCGCCCTCTGCCCGATCCGAATCCAGCCACGCCAGAAGATCTCGTTTATCCTTGTCAGTCAACGAGCGATCATTGCTCCAGATATGGCCGGTCGCACCCTGTTGCGGTGCAGCAAACCACGGCGGCATCGCTCCCCGTTCCACCTGCTTGCGGATCATGCCCGCGTTCTCCACCAAGTCCGCTTTTGTCTCCAAACTGAAAGGAGCGACCCCGTCCTTCCGGTGGCACTCCACACAGTTCGTCTGCATGATCCGCGAAACTTCCCGATGATAGGTCACAGCCTGGGTTGGCTGCGACGTCTTGTCGGTGACCTGATTGTTCATCGTAGTGGCGTCAGGCTTTTTCACATCCAGCGCGCAGCCCGGCGCGGTGGTGGCCGTCACCATAGGCGGTTCCTGCCGCAAGGTTGCTTCCAGCGCATCCCTCAGGTAGGTGCGTGTGGGCTTGTCTTTGCTGTAGCCGAGGCCGTATTGGTCATTGATGGCTCCGCGATAAACAAGCGTTCGTGCCGCATCCAGGAGGAAAGTCTCTGTAGTCGTGGTGGCATGAAGCGCGCGCAAGGCCTCGCCATCGGCATCACTTAAAACGGGTGACACGATCTGAAATGCTTCAGTGAAACCACGGACATCCTCTGCCTTGTCGTCAGACGCGGTGTTCAGGAGAATGATCGAAAATCCTTTGGCCGCGTATTCTTTCTCCAGACGTGCGAGCTCCGGACCGAATTTTTTGCTCATCGGACAGGTCGAACTGAAAAGCGCTATCAGCAAAGGCTTGGCGCCAGCCACAGCACTCAATTTGACCTTCTTGCCCTGTGCATCTTTCAAATTCAGATCGGAAATGAGATGACCCACGCCATACTCACTGGGCTTCAGCAGTTGTGGCTGTTCTTTGAGAGTCGGATCCTCTTTCACTCCTGCTTCAGCGGTAGCTGCCGGATGCTTTGCTCCCTCCGGCAGGAATTCACCTAGAACCTTAAGCGCTTCAGCAAGCGTGATGCCGCCGTCCTTATTCACGTCCAGCTTCTCAAACAAATCATTATTGGCCAGTTCTATGGCAGTCAGCGAACCGTTGCGGTCTTTGTCCAGGTAACCAAAGGCAGCATCCGTTCGCGTGGCTTTCTTGCCAGTCTTTGCCTCTGCGCTCGCCCCACTCTTTAAACGTTTCACGCCCTCGACCGCTTCTTGTTTTGTGAGAGTGCCGTCACCATTCAAATCCAACTGTTTCAGGACCGGAGCGGCGTTGATCTCTTCTCCAGCGATCAGGCCGTCTTTGTTCGTGTCGAAGGCATGATACTTCTCTTCGAGCGAGTTTGCCGCCAGAAGAGCACCAGCCAGGCAAAAGCCGAGGCCGGTAAAAAGGATAGGAAAATAACGTAAGGTCATATCGAGCAAAATATTGGGGCCGGAATTGGCCCTCAGGTCGGTGCAAGAAGCGATGACGCTGGCACTTAGGTTTTCGATGCAGCATAAATGGAAAATTTTCGTTTTTCTAGTGTCGATCTTCGGTTCGATCCCGGCTTGGTCGCAGAAGGTGGTCGAGGCGGACCTTCTCATCGCCGGTGCCAACGAAGCCGGAGCAGCGGCAGCCATTCAGGCGGCACGCATGGGAGTGAAGCGGATCGTGCTGACGAATGACATCGAGTGGCTGGGAGGCCAATTCAGTGCAGAAGGCGTGGGCTGCATCGATGAGTGGACCGGCTACCAGGGAAAGCGTGTAAACTTTCCGCGCAGCGGACTCTTCCTGGAAATGATGCGCCGCGTCCGGGAGCACAACGGTCGCACCTACGGCGTCGCCACCCCGGGAAATGCGTTTTGCGGCACGGACACGATCGAACCCGCCGCCGCTGCTCAGTTATTCGAAAAGTGGCTGGGGGAATACCGAGACCAGATCATCATTCTCCGCCCCTTGCGGCCTGTCCGGGTAGAGCTTGATGGCAACCGCGTTGCCGGTGTTGAGTTCGAGAATCCCACACAGCCTTCAGATCGCTGCATTGTCCGCGCCAAACTCACCCTCGACTGCACCGACTGGGGTGATGTCGTCCGGTTAAGCGGGGCGAAATATGCATTTGGCCCGGATCTGAAATCACGCTTTGGCGAACCCAGCGCACCGGAATCGGTGACCGAAGCCGAGCGAAATGAAATGAATCCCATCTCCTGGTGCGTGATTGTCCGTGAGACGGGAAAAAACTCCATCATCCCCGCTCCTGAAGATTATGATCCGCGCAAGTATGCTGCGCTGGATACGACGCCTCCCTTTGTGGGGAGCGCGATGGCTGAGGGTATTTACAGTTCTGCGGGCTGGAGCGTCTACACTCACCGGCGCCTCGTAGATCGCTGGCACCATGGCTTCCCCTTCGGCACGGAGAAAGTCCTGCTGAACTGGCCCGTGCAGGATTATCCACTCTATGACTTTCCGCAGCGCGCAGCGGAGGCACTAGAGAAGACAGAGATTGGAGCCTCCCGAAAGAACATCGTGGAGATGTCCTATGATCAGCGCCGCATTGTCTTTGACGATGCCAAGCGTCACTCCCTCGGTTTGCTTCATCATTTGCAGACAAAGGTGCATGATCGGGTAGGGGACTATCCTCAAAGTTTTCGCTATATGGAGCTCTCAAATGAGTTCGGCACCGCTGACCGGCTCCCGCCCAAACCCTATGTGCGCGAAGGACTCAGACTGGAGGCACTCTACATGCTCAAAGAGCAGGATATTCGTGCCGCTGACCGGAATCCACGTTGGGCCAAAGTGATGCCCCCGGACGCCATCTTCGGTTTCCAGTTCAATATCGATTTCCACCCCACGCGTCGAAAGTTTCTCGATGGCAAAAACACGGGCCCCTGGCAGTTCATCCAAACCCCCACACGGAACTGGCACACCGATACCGACCGAGCCATGTTTCCTTTGCGCGGCTTAGTTCCTGTTGAGCGTGATGGACTGTTGGGTGCCTCCAAAAACATCGGCTTTACCAGCGTCGTGGAAAGCGCCCTAAGACTGCATGGTCAGATGATGCTATGCGGTCAAACCTCCGCCGCGCTCGCAGCTCTGTGTCTGAAAGTTGGCGTCCAGCCCCGCCAACTGGCCAAAAACTGGTCCAAAATTCGCGAACTCCAAACCGTCCTCGCCCGAGGCACGGGGGGAGGCTTTGGTGTCCTGCTCTGGCCCTACCAGGATCTCAGCCCAGAGGAGGATCATTTCCTTGCCGCCAATATGCTAGCCGTTACAGGCATATGGCCAGGCGATGATTCCAGCGTGGACTTCCGGCCCTTCGCTGGAGTGTCCAAGCGAGAACTCGCCCGCATTCTTTGCAAGGCTCGACTCGGCATAAAAGGGGATCCCTACGCACTTCCTGAAAAGTCGCCCACTACGCGCTACACCGATATCGCAGTGGATGATCCAGATGCCATCTACATTCACGCCCTCGCTGCCGTCGCGCCATCAGAGCAAACCCGCACCGAGTTCTTCCCAAATCGCAATGTCGATTGGAAAGCACTGCATCAGTGGATGCAGGCCCTCGGCCTCAATCCTTCACCAGGCATGCTGAAGCAGGGTAACGAACCGCTCATTCGGCAGGAACTCGCCAGATTCCTTTGGTCCTCCGTGAAAGACCGGCTCCACCACATGGACGACGAGGCGTACCTCACCGCAGATCACGATGCCGATGCCGACGGCTTGCCGGACCTGAGCGATCCCATGCCTTTCGACAAAGACAATGACCGTATCCCAGATCGCTTGGACAACCGCTGAGACAGACCAATGTCCTAGGCGGTTACCAAACTCACCACCTGAGCCGCCACCCGGTGAAACGCCGCACTCGCCGCGCTTTTATCTGGAGGCTGCAGAGCAATCGGACGCCCCTCGTCGCCGCTTTCGCGCAGAGGCATCTCCAGCGGGATCTGGCCCAGCAATGGCACGCCCATCTTCTTCGCTTCACGCTCTCCGCCGCCTTTGCCGAAAATGTGATACACATTCCCATCATTGGGGCAGACGAAGTGGCTCATGTTCTCCACCAGCCCAAGGATCTTCACGTTCACTTTGCCAAACATTCCCACGGCTTTGCGGGCATCAATGAGCGCCACCTCCTGCGGAGTCGTCACAATGATTGCGCCACTCAGCGCCACCGTCTGCACAATGGTGAGCTGAATATCGCCCGTCCCGGGAGGCAGATCGAGGATCAGGTAGTCCAGATTATCCCAGGCGCACTGCCGCAGGAACTGCTGAATGTAGCGCGTGGCCAGAGGACCCCGCACTATGACGGGGGAATCGTCCTCCAGCAGGAACCCCATGCTCATGAGCTGCAGGCCGTCCTTCTCGATCGGAATAATGAAGTTCTCATCCGTCGCATAAGGCCGGGCGTTGGTGCCAAACATATGCGCGACGCTTGGACCATAGAGATCGCAGTCGCAAAGGCCCACACGCGCCCCTGTTTTAGAAAGAGCCACAGCCAGATTTGCGCTCACCGTAGATTTCCCGACCCCACCTTTGCCTGACCCAACAGCAATGACGTGTTTCACGCCAGGGATGCTCGATGTCACCGTGGCCGGGCCGTCGGTCTTGGGGTTGGGCGGATCTTTGATATCAAAGTCGAGCTGCACTTTGCTTACGCCTGGCAGCGCCTGCACCGCCGCTGTCGCGCCTTCGTGAATCTGTCGCGGCACATTCGGGTCCCGCGTGGCCAGATGGATCTCCACCTTCACATCCGTCCCTTGAATCTCAATCGATCGGATCAACCCAAACGAAACGATATCGCGGCTGAATCCAGGGTATTTGACGGTTGCCAGTGCGGCACGGACTTGATCTTCAGTAGGCATGTTCGGAATAGTAGAGCCTCACAGTTATCAGTGATCGTGAAGGCAATGCAAATGCTCTTGCGTCATCATGCAAGACCAGTGCTCATCGGTGGAGAACCTGCACGAACTCCGCCTTGCTCGCTCTTAGGCCGACTTTCTCAAGTGACTCGGCAGCACGCCCATCGCCTCGCGGTATTTCGCCACAGTCCGTCGCGCTACCTTGATGCCACGTCCGTTCAGCTGCTTGACCAGTTGCTCGTCCGAATAGGGCTTTTGTGCCGGCTCGCACTTGATGATTTCAGAGATGGCGTTTTTAACCGCCGTATTGCTCACATCATTTCCATCCTCTGTCCTGACCCCGCTTGTGAAGAAATACTTCAGTTCAAACACCCCATGAGGCGTCGCCATGTACTTCCCGGCGATGGCGCGGCTCACCGTGGTTTCATGCACACCCACCGCCTCGGCCACGGTGGCCATGTTGAGCGGCTTCAGTTGGCTCGGCCCTTTATCAAAAAACTCCCGTTGATGACTCAGTATCTCCGTGGCGATGCGCTGGATCGTTTGCTGCCGCTGGGCAATGCTGCGGATAAGGAACTTGGCTCCGCGAATCTTTTCCCGGATGTAACTGCGTGCCTCGCCGCCAGTATCCGGCTGGGCCAGCAAATCCTTGTAGGCATTGCTGATGCGCAGTTGCGGCAGGTCGCTATTGTTCATCACCGGCACGTACCCGCCATTGTGGCGCTCTACGTGAATGTCCGGCGTCACATAGTGATTCCGGCTTTGAGTGAAGCCTTGCGCCGGGCGCGGATCCAAAGAGGCAATCACCTCCACGGCCTTTGAAATCTGCTCCGGTGGCGCTGCCAATCGCTTCGAGAGAAGCGTGTAGCGCTTGTGCGCTAGGTCTTCGAGGTGATGATCGATGATGCGATGGGCCAGGCTGGCCTTGCGCCCTGAACGCTCCAGTTGCAGCAGCAGACACTCGCGCAGGTTCTCTGCGCCGACTCCCGCCGGATCCAGAGACTGCACGATTGCTTTGGCGCCTTGGAGTTGATCAATAGGCACCCCATGCTGCAGACTCAACTCTTCGACGGATGTGTGGAGAAAGCCATCATCGTCAATGTTACCGATGATGAACTCGCACATCTCCCGCACCTTCCGGTCATTCAGATTGGAAAGGTTCAGTTGATTCAAAAGGTGTTCTTGCAGCGTGGTCTGCGCCACGATGGAATCCATCATGAACCGGTGCCGCTCATCATCCTCAGCCGTGCGCGGACTGGTCTGCGCACGCATCTGTGAGTAATACTCGCGCCACTCCTCATCCAACCGGGAAAGATCCCGGATGTCTGCATCGGGATCCTCAGGTGCGGTCTGTTCCAAAGACACTTCGAAGGACTCCACTTCCAGGACTGGATTCAAAGACAGCTCCGCCTGAATGAGCTGTTGCAGCTCGAGTGCAGGAACCTGCAGGATCTGCAGGCTTTGCTGCATTTGTGGCCCGATGACCTGCTTCTGGGATTGTGTCTGGTAGAGACCTTGGCTGGACATTCAGTGGCTTTCTAGCCGCATAGAAAGGCCCGGCGACCTCTTATGCAAGCAAAAAACGTGCCAGCCTGATTGTTTTGTTATGGAGTATCCGAACGCTTCAGTCCGGTGCCTTCGCTATCCAGCACCACATCACGATGCTCTCCATCGATAACATCGTCTCCCAGAAGCACCGAAAGAACATAGACACGGTTCCATTCCAATCGACCCGAGAGATACCTTCCCGCCACGGAATCCTTATTTACACAAATGGTCGCTGTTCCGCTGCGCGAAAGCGATCCTCGAGCCTCAAGGCAGAAATACCGTTCTTTGGACACGCCCTTGAGAGAAAAATCATGGGTCCTTCGGCAAAGCAGGGTAAACCACTTCGGATCACTCTTTTTCGATCCCGCTTCGCGGTTCACATACTCATCAAAATGGTAATCGTGGCTTTGTCCGAAAAGCGTCCAGTCCAGCAGTGGCTTCTTTCCTTCACCCTCAGCATACATGAGAGCCAGGGCTCCATCCGGACATAGATTCGTGGTTACCCGAAAAAGATTCGCCGTCGCGCCTGACTTAAGAATCAAGGCGGAATCCGGATAGGTCTCCACACGCATGATTTCAATATTCTCGCCATTGGCCTTGAAGAACCGCTCCACATCCCAACCCAGTTTCTTTGCTTCAAGAACGCCCTTCAATCGTTCGGCTGGATCCTTGGCGAGGAAAAAAGACTGCAAGGCGTCGTTAGCCTCTTGAATGGTTACTTGGCCCGTAGAAGGATCAGCTGCGGGGTTTGCTGTTGGAGAGGGAGATTCTACGGCGGCCTGTGGAGTAGAGACAGGGGATGCGGGGATAGCCCTGCGCATTTCCTCAACAGGAGGGGGTGATTGAGCAGCGGGCACTGGAGTGGGCGTTGGGCTACCTCCCAATGATGGTTCGCTTGCAATGGGAGAGGGGGCCGTTGGCTGCTTCTTGGCAATCTCCGCAGCATCTCTCGCAGCTTCAACTTTCACAGTCTCCGGACGCTTCAAAAACATCCAGATCCCCGCACCGGCAATGCATGAGATCAGCAAGACGAGAAACAGTTTCGTTACGACGCCCGCCCCATTATTTGGCGCTGGATCGCTGTGCTCTTTCGCTGTGTCACCTGTTCCTGTGCCTGTTCCCAGCCACGCGCCCACTGGGGCATCCGCCTGAGGCAAAGAGGCAGGCTGCCCACGTGCCGGCCAAGCAGTTGGCTTCCCGCCCGGTTCAAAAGTCGCATTGGAAGACTGGGTGGTGGTGGCGCCAAGGCCAGGCCACGCCGGATGCTGCGCCACGGCCTGTGGATGTGCCTGCGCCGCAATCGGTGTCTGGAATGGTGTCGAAGCTCCAGCTATCGTCTCCGGCTGCGGAATGGGGGTCGCAGTATACTCGGGCGGTGAAGGAGGCGCCGCTGGCTGCGGCTGAATTGGTGGCGAAAATGCCTGCTGGTCGGGCTGCAACGGAGGTTGATAGGCAGGCGTAATCTCTGGTGGCTGCTGTAGTACCGCCGGAGCGACCGCGGGTGGAGCTGTAGGA
Source organism: Phragmitibacter sp. (assembly GCA_965284365.1). Lineage (GTDB taxonomy): Bacteria > Verrucomicrobiota > Verrucomicrobiia > Verrucomicrobiales > Verrucomicrobiaceae > Phragmitibacter. The sequence continues at coordinate 5,077,469 of OZ260079.1, read as the reverse complement.
TAGGGAGCTGGTCCCTGCTGATGGGGATTCACCACTGGTGCCCCGAACTGCGGAAGCGGCATCTGTGGCCCTTGATCGATGACAGGCGGAGCCGAGGTCGCAGCTGGGGCAACCGAGGGAAAGCTCTGGGGCAAATTTTGCGACAAGGGGGCTACGGGCGTGACGGCGTTTCTTCTTGCTGGCAATGCCGTACGGGTAGTTGCCGCTCCGATGGCCGTCTGCACTGGCAGGTATTTCACCCGGGGCGCGGCCACTGCGCAATAAGGGCACGTCTCAAGACCGGAATTGCCGTGCTGCAATGTCAGGAACACCCCGGAACAATTCGGGCACTGCAAAGATATCGCGGCGTTGGTCATGAGGTGCGGATGGTCATCAAATCCGCGGGTACAGGGACTGTCAGCGATTTTCTGGTATTTGCATCACCTTTCTTAATGAGCTTTCGCCCCTTCCAGCGCCGCCAACCGCTCAAGCATAGGTGGATGGGAATAGTGCAGCCACACGTAGAAAGGGTGCGGCGTCAGATTGCTCAAATGATCGCGGCTCAGCCGTGTCAGCGCCTGTGCTAGCGGTTCGGGACCGCCCACGGCTTCCCGCGCGTAGGCATCCGCTTCAAATTCAAATTTACGGCTGAGTTTGTTCACACCAAGCCCAATCAAAAACGAGAGCGGCTGATACATGATGCCGAAGAAAACCAATCCCCAGGCTGGCGTTGGGTTCATCACGCCAAAGGCAGCGCACAGTCGCGGATCACGCAGCGCAAAATGGAGCAGGAGAAACATCAACCCGCTCGCTAAGATCGATGCGATCATCTGCCTTACCGTGTGTCCTCTCCGGGAATGCCCGATTTCATGAGCGAGCACCGCCAGGACTTCATCCTTGGGGTGATTGTTCAGCAGCGTGTCAAACAGGGCGATTCGCTTCATCTTGCCGAAGCCGGTGAAAAAGGCATTGGCCTTCGTGGAACGACGGGAGCCATCGACTACGGAAACATCCGCCACCGGGAATCCCAATCGCTGACCGAGCGCGATAATGTCTGCTTTCAGTTCCTCATCCTTCAACGGTTGGAATTTGAAAAACATCGGCATGATCAGCCGGGGCGCCAGAAAACTCATGACGACGGACACTACCGTCAGCAGTAGCCAGCCATAAAGAGCCGCCATCGGTACATTCGCGAAAAGCCACAACAGCGTGGCCAACAACGGACCACCCAACAAAATGCCCAGAAACATGCCTTTCACCCGGTCCATGATGAACGTCTTCGGCGTCATCTTGTTGAACCCAAATTGCGCCTCCACCACAAAGGTATCATACCAGGAAAACGGCAGGCTCAGTAGCGTCTGGGCCAGTGCCAATACGCCAATAATGCCCAATCCCGTCGGTATTGGACCCAGCCCCCAGGACCTTGCCCAGGCGTCCACCAATGCGAAACCACCCATCAGCCAAAAGCCCACAAACACGGCTAGCTCCACGCTGTCCTGCACTACCGAAGCCTTTGCCGACACTCTGGCATACTCTAGACTGCGCTCGTGGGAGGCTTCATCGACAATGCCCCTCAACCGCTCCGGAACAGTGGCGCTCAGTCGGGAAAGATTTAGCAGAATGCCGATCAGTTCGACCTTGTACAAGACTACCATGGCCACCAGGGCCAGGCTGAACCAGGGATTTGTAAATGTCATGACTTGTTAGTGCTTGAGGGGCTTCGCCATTGCAGGCTTGCCATGGGACGGGCTGTTAAAGTAACATGAGGTTGTCTCCCTAGCCATCTCCGCCCTAATGAAAACGTTTCTTTTTACCACCATCACGATCCGCATCTGCGCCGCATTTCTTGCTCTCGGTGCAGTTGCGACGGCGGCTGCCCAAACCCCCAGCCTCGCTGAAAACTTCTTTCTTAAGCATTTGGTGGGCTCTTGGCAGGCGGAGGGGGAACTGGATGGCAAAGATGGGAACAAGGTGAAAATCACGGAGGAGTGGAAAGCCAGCGTCACGCCTGAGAACGAGCTCAAAATGGTGGGCTCCCGCACGATCAACGACAACTCCCAAACATACGTCTGGACGGTCACACAGGACGCCGCCACGGGCGTTCTCACCGCCAAGCACGAGATCACCGCGGACACCACCAACACCCAGACCTTCGAGGGGCTTCTTTCGGAGGCAGATATGTCCTTCCAACTCACTGCTTTCCTGGGCAGCAACAGTTCCAAAATCGTCCTGACGGATGTCTTCAAGGACAACGATTTCGACACACTCTACAGCGAAGTCATTTTCACGGATGACCAGGGTGCCACCACGCTTTCCGGCCCCATCACCCACAAGCGGGTCAAGCCCTGATCCCATCGCTCACGCTGGAAGGCAGCGGGAAAGGGGCGATCTCAGGCTCGAGACCTTCTCCAACTCGCCATTTCGCTGCACAGAATCGTCCGTCTGACGCGTATCTTTGACCGTGCGATTTCTGCCCCCTTGGATCATCCTCCTAAGCTGCGCTCTGACCTGCTTTCCGGTCAGCGCCGTTTCGCCTGCGGATTCCGAGGTGCAGTTCAATCGGGACATCCGCCCGATCCTCTCAGACAAGTGCTTCCATTGCCACGGCCCCGATAGCGCCCGCCGTGAAGCCGGCCTTCGGTTGGACGTGCGCGCCGACGCCCTCAAGGACGGAGCCATCGTGCCAGGTTCTCCAGACGAAAGCGAAATCCTGCGCCGCATCCTCAGCACCGATCCGGACGAGCAAATGCCTCCTCCGGAATCAAAGCTCCTGAAGATCAGTTCTGATGAAGTGAAGACCCTGCAAAAATGGGTCGCTCAGGGCGCTACCTATCAGGCGCACTGGTCCTTTATCCCGTTACAACCCATCTCGGTTCCGTCGCAAACTGTGGCCCCTGCTGGCGACACTGCCACTTCGCCCCTCGACCTCATGGTCCGCGCCCGTTTGCAGGATAAGGGCTGGCCCGCTCAACCCGAGGCGGATCGTGCTGCACTCATTCGTCGCGTCACCCTGGATCTCACGGGTCTCCCGCCCTCGGCCGATGCGGTGCAGGCTTTCATCGCGGACGCCTCACCCGCTGCTTATGAAAAGCTCGTGGATCGCCTCCTCGCATCGCCCGCTTATGGCGAGCGCATGGCGGTGGACTGGCTGGACGTTTCGCGCTACGCCGACAGCTATGGCTTTCAGGTGGATCGCGAACGTGAAGCTTGGCCATGGCGGGATTGGGTCATCAGATCCTTTAACGACAACCTTCCCTTTGATCAATTCATCACCTGGCAACTTGCGGGGGATCTGCTTCCCAACGCCACGGATGATCAGATCCTCGCCACCGCCTTTAACCGTCTCCACCAGCAGGAATCCGAAGGCGGCAGCGTCGAGGAGGAATACCGCGTCGAGTATGTGGCAGATCGCGTTCAGACATTCTCCACCGCGTTTCTAGGGCTGACCTTGGAGTGCGCCCGCTGCCACGACCACAAGTTCGACCCCATTACCCAGAAAGAGTATTACCAACTCTCTGCCTACTTCCAGAACATCGACGAAGCCGGTCTCTACTCCTATTTCACTAATACCCAGCCCACGCCGTCTTTGCCATTGATGTCTTCCGGGCAGAAGGACACGAGAAATAAACTTCGCGTAAAGGTGTCTCAACTGGAAGCGGAACTCAATCAATGGACGGCATCACCAGACGCCATCAGTGAATGGTTACAGAGACAGCCGCATCCTCTTCAACTTAATGATGAGTTGGGACACTTCACGTTTGATTCGCTGAAAGAAAACAAATCACCCAATAGCCTCAATCCCCAACAAACCGCAGTCTTCAAAGGCGAGAATTCACTCACGGAAGGCCGCGAAGGCAAGGCCATCCTGTTCACCGGCGACGATGCGGTGGATTTGCCATTCGGTAACTTTAATGCCTACGAACCCTTCACGATTTCATTCTGGCTGCGTACCCCGGATGTGAAGGAGCGGGCCGTCGTCCTGCATCGTTCCCGGGCATGGATGGATGCCGCGAGCCGTGGCTACGAAGTGCTCATTGAGGAAGGAAAACTGAAATGGTCGCTCATCCATTTCTGGCCGGGCGATGCCGTTTCCATCCGTGCTCGCGATTCCTTGTCGCTCAATGAATGGACGCATGTCACCGTCAGCAATGATGGCAGCAGTCGCGCTGCCGGCTTGAAGATTTATGTCAACGGTAAGTTGGCTCAGGTGGACGTCATCCGTGATCATCTCACCAAAGATATCACCGGTGGCGGCGGAGATAATATTGCGCTCGGAGAGCGATTCCGCGACCGCGGTTTTAAAGGAGGCGCGCTGGACGACCTGCGCATTTTTGAAAGTGAGCTGTCGGCTTTGGAGGTGCTCTCAATTTGGAATAAGACGGCCCCCGCAGAAATTCTGAGTAAGTCGCCTTCGGCTTTTACGATTGAGGATAGAACCCTTCTTCAAAATCATGTCGCTCAGTCTCACCTTACTCCAGCGCTGATTGCCAAACGAAAGGAACTCAAGGAAGCCCGCGAGGCTCTCACCAAGTTCTCCGATGGCCTTCAGGAAGTCATGGTCATGAAGGAATTGCCGGAGCCCAAGAAAGCCTATGTCCTTCTCCGTGGTGAATACAATCAGCGCCGTGATGAAGTTGTCTCCGGCACTCCAGCCTCGCTTTCACCCTGGCCAGAAAAGGCGCCAAATAATCGTCTCGGCCTTGCGCAGTGGCTTACCGATCCGCGCCATCCCCTTACAGCCCGTGTCATCGTGAATCGCTTTTGGCAAAGCATCTTCGGCAGGGGACTCGTCAAGACGTCCGAAGACTTCGGCAGTCAGGGTTCCCGCCCGGAGTATGCCAATGTCCTCGACTGGCTCGCGCAGCGTTACATCGCTTCCGGTTGGGATACAAAAGCCATCATCAAGACCATGGTGATGAGCCAGACCTATCGCCAGCGCAGCATGGCTGACACCACCATTATGGCGGACGATCCCGAGAACGAATGGCTCGCTCGTGGACCGCGATTCCGCCTCCCGGCTGAGGTCATTCGCGACAATGCCCTCGCCTCGGCGGGCCTGCTTGACCAGCGTGCCGGTGGTCCTCCGGTCAATCCTTATGAAATGAGCGAGGCCTTCAAACCCGCCAAGCTTTCTGCAGGCAGCGCGAATTACCGCCGCAGCCTTTACACAAACTGGTGCCGCACTTCTCCGCCACCCGCCATGGTCGCCTTCGATGCGCCGCGTCGCGCCGTCTGTATCGCCAAGCGCGAACGTACCGATTCACCGCTTCAGGCGCTCATCCTTCTCAATGGCACTCAATTCGTCGAAGCCGCTCGCGTGCTCGGCGAGACGTTGCATCGGCAGGGCAGGGGAGATCCGGCCAGGATGATTGAAGCCGGATTCCTCCGCTGTCTCAGTCGTATGCCCGATGAGCGGGAAAAGGCGATCTGTTTGCAGCTTTACCAGGAACAGCTCCAGTATTTCACCGCACACCCAGACGAGGCCACCGGATGGCTCAACGTTGGTCAGATTCCTCGGAATCCCAACATTTCCTTGCCTCAGACTGCCGCCAGCGCCGTGCTCGCCCAGGCTCTTTTGAATCACGATGCATGTGTCCTGAAACGCTGACCGAACTCACACGTAATTAATTCTGTCATGTCCGAGAACCCCATGCCTCTCCCAGCCTTTGGCCGCCGCGCCTTTTTGGATCGGTTCGGCATGGGCTTGGGCGGTGTGGCACTGGCCGAAATGCTGGCAAAGGAGCAGGCATCCGCGGCCACGACAACGCCTTCCGCTGCTTCTGCGGCACAAGACCTCGCCGCCCATTTCGCACCCAAGGCGAAGCGCATCATCTATCTCTTCATGTCTGGTGGCCCGTCCCACTTGGACCTGCTCGATCACAAACCGCTGCTCAACAAGCGTCATGGAGAGCAACTTCCAGACTCTGTCCGTGGCACGCAGCGTCTCACCGGCATGTCGGGGAATCAATCCTCCCTTCCTCTCGTCGGTTCACCTTTTCAGTTCGCTCAACACGGTCAGTCAGGCGCCTGGTTTAGTGATCTGCTGCCGCACACAGCCTCCGTAGCGGATGACCTTTGTGTCGTGCGCTCCATGTTCACGGAGAGCATCAATCACGGTCCAGGCGTGACCTTCTTCCAGACCGGTTCGCAGATCGCAGGCCGTCCCAGCATGGGAGCGTGGTTGAGTTTCGGACTGGGCGCTGACAATGCAAATCTTCCTTCTTTCGTGGTTCTCATCACGAAGGGTAAAGGCGGCCAGCCTCTCGGGTCTCATCTCTGGGGGAGTGGCTTTCTCCCAACGAAATATCAGGGCGTCCAGTTCCGTGCCGCCAAGGATCCTGTGCTTTACCTCGGCAATCCCTCGGGCATCAGCTCCACCAGTCGCCGGTTGATGCTGGATCGTCTCCGTGACCTCCACGAGCATCAGTTCGCAACCACACCGGACACGGAAATTCAGAACCGGATCGACCATTATGAGATGGCGTTCCGGATGCAAACCAGCATTCCTGAAGTGGCGGATCTGAGTGAGGAACCGGCCCACATCATCGATTCCTACGGCCCTGATGCCCGCACACCCGGCACCTTTGCCGCCAATTGCCTCCAAGCGCGCCGACTTGCTGAAAAGGGCGTGCGCTTCATTCAGCTTTATCATCAGGATTGGGATCACCACGGTGGCCTCCCGAACTCCCTGCCGAAGTTGTGCAAGGAAACCGATCAACCCTCCGCGGCCCTCATTCGCGACCTCAAACAGCGCGGCTTGCTCGATGACACCCTCGTGGTTTGGGGTGGGGAATTCGGCCGCACCAATTATTGCCAGGGCAAGATCCAACCGAACTTTGGCCGCGATCATCACCCGCGCTGTTTCAGTGTCTGGATGGCCGGAGGCGGCATCAAACCCGGCACCGTTTACGGCAGCACCTGCGAGTTCGGCTACAATGTCGCAGAGAATGGCGTCCACATTCACGACTTCCATGCCACACTGCTAAGCCTGCTCGGCATCGATCATGAGCGCCTCGTCTACAAATTCCAAGGGCGCCGCTATCGTCTGACGGATGTTCACGGGCACGTGGTAAAGGGCCTCCTGGCCTGAACATCTCGACTGCCCATCAAGTGAGAAACGAAGGGTTTGCGCTGGATAGTTCGCCACCTTGCGGCATAGGCAATCGCTCCAAATGTCCGCGCCATTTCCCGTCCTAGCAGTAGAGAACTTGAGCTTTATCCGCAACAAACGAATTATCCTCAATGAGATAACCTTTGATATCACGTCGGGCGAACACTGGGTCATCCTCGGACCAAATGGCTGTGGCAAGACCTCGCTCATCAACTGCGTGACCGGCTATGAAATGGCGACTCAGGGGAAAATCGCTGTCAGTGGCTCCGAGTATGGTCACACCGACTGGCGAGAAGTGCGTAAGCAGGTCGGGCTTGTCACTGCAACGCTGTCCCAATACCTTCAGCCCTCCGAGCCAGTTCTGGACATTATCGTCAGCGGCCGGGACGCCATGCTGAATATCAATTTCGATCCCGGCGCCGACCTTAAAGCGGAGGCTGCAGTGCTGTTGGAACGAATCGGTTGTTCCTACCTCAGTTCTTCACGCTGGGGCACTCTTTCCCAGGGCGAACGGCAAAAAATCCTCATCTGCCGGGCTCTGATGGCCAACTTCGCCATCCTCATTCTGGACGAGCCTTGCGCTGGCCTCGATCCTGTCGCTAGGGAGCACTTCCTGCAGTGGCTGCAGAAGATCGCCACAGATCCGAGCGCCCCCTCGCTTGTGCTGGTCACTCACCACGTGGAAGAGATATTGCCCTGTTTCACGCATGTCCTGCTGCTGAAAGCGGGTGAAGTTCTCGCGAAAGGCCCCAAAGCCGGCACCTTAAACAGCCAAATCCTCACTGAAGCCTACGGCGCAGAGGTGCGCATCAACTCGAATGAAAAGCGTTACACGTTAGAAATCGTGTCATAACCCGCGGATTCTTTACAAGAACGTTATGAATTCCTGTCTTGTCATTCTGCCGGAAATTGGTTCAATCAGATTTCAGCCCCAGTGAGGTAACGTCCCATGAGCAAACACGCCCGATTTTATGTATTCGCCGGCCTCGTGATCGTGCTCTTCCTCTTTGCTGTCCTTGCATTGACCATCTCATTCACTGGTTGGCCTCCAGACTTCACCGTGAAGAGCTTCACGGCAGAGTAGCCAGTCGCTCGGCGTTGTCATTTGTTAGCGCCGTTTCCGCGAACGGAAATAAGCGCGTAACGCGGGTAGATAGTCCCCATCGGTGCGAATAGGAATGCGCTCAACCTTGTTGCGATTAAGCGTGCTCGTCAGTTGATCCTGCGCCGCTTGAATCCGCTCCGCATACACCCTGCGCACATCCGGGGATGAAGTATCCAGAATCATCTGCTGCCTCGTCTCCGGATCCTCAAGAGAGACTCGCCCAACATTCGGTAACGCCAACTCCCGCGGATCAATAACCTGGATTGCAACCACATCGTGTTTGGAAGCAGCGGCTCGCAGGGATTTCTCCCAAGGCAATTCCATTGGTGGCGGGCTCGTAGGCGTAAGAAAGTCGGAGATAAGAAACACCAGCGCCCGGTGAGGAATCCGATTCACCGCCAGATCCAGCGCAGGCTCCAACGCCGTGCCCCGTTTCCTCGGCTGGAAATTCAAAATCTCCCGGACAATGCGCAATGGTTGAGCGGAACCCTTGCGGGCCGGCAGATAGAACTCCACCTCATCGGTAAAAATCGCCAGCCCCACCTTGTCCTGATTCTGTAGGGCGCTAAACGCGAACACCGCCGCGATCTCCGCCGCACGTTCCCGCTTGCTGTCTTCGCCGCTGCCGTAGTCGCCGGAGGAACTCACATCCACCAGCAGCAGCACCGTCATCTCCCGCTCCTCGACATACTTGCGCACGTAGGGATCGTTCATGCGGGCCGTCACGTTCCAGTCAATGAACCGCACATCATCTCCCGGTTGGTATTCCCGGAAGTCGTCAAACTCGATGCCTTGTCCCTTGAACCGGCTGTGATACTGCCCACCCAATGTTTCCCGCACCAAGCCACGCGTAATGACTTCGATACGCCGCACCCGCTTCAGGATGCGCGTTACCCGCTCATCTTCGGTGCTGATCTGAGTGCGGGCCATGGCGTAGTTCAGAAACGAGAAACAATCCGATCAAGGAACCGGCAGCTTATCCAGAAGTTGATAGATAATGTCCTCAGTCGTCACACCCTCAGCTTCAGCCTCGTAGCTCAACAAAATACGGTGACGCAGGACATCAATCGCCAATGACTTCACATCCTGTGGGATCACATAGTTGCGCCGTTGCAGGAAGGCATGGGCCTTGGATGCCAAAGCGAGATTGATCGTGCCACGCGGGGATGCCCCACAGCGCACCAGATTCTTCAGATGGTCTGCCACCGTCTCCGGGTGCCTAGTCGCATAGATAAGGGAGACGATATAATCCTTTACCTTGTCATCCATGTGAACCGCATTCACCAGACCGCGGCTGTTGCCGATCTGGGTAATCTGAATCACGGGAGACACATCCAAATCCGGCTTCGAGGTTGCCATCCGATCCAGCACCAGGCGCTCTTCGGCTTGCGTAGGGTAATCCACCCGCACCTTCAAAAGGAAACGGTCCAACTGGGCTTCCGGAAGTTGATACGTCCCTTCCTGATCGATAGGGTTCTGCGTCGCTAAAACCACAAATGGATTTGGCAGGGTATAGGTCGTATCGCCGATCGTGACCTGACGCTCCTGCATCGCTTCGAGCAACGCACTTTGCACCTTGGCGGGAGCCCGGTTGATTTCATCTGCCAGCACCAGATTGGCAAAAACCGGACCGAGACGAGGCGAGAAAGTGCCATCCCTCGGATTGTAAATCATCGTCCCGACCACATCCGCCGGCAGCAAATCCGGCGTGAACTGGATACGCTGAAACCTCGCGTGCAAGCAGGAAGCCAGGGTCCGCACCGTCAAAGTTTTGGCTAGGCCCGGCACACCTTCCAGCAGCACGTGACCGTTGGTCAATAGCGCAATCAAAAGCCGGTCCACCAGCTCGAACTGACCAACCAGTACTCGGCCAATCTCCGCACGCAACGGTTCTACCCAAGACGAGGCTTCCTCAATCTCTTCAGACGTTACCGCCGGAGTCGGTGCGGAATTTGGGGGAAGGGTAGGAGGGGAGTCGGACGGTGCAGTCGTCTCAGTTTTCGGTTCGGTCGGTGTGTCCATCGGAAGCAAGTCAGCGCAAACCTACAAAGACAATCGCAGTGAGGCGAGCGTTAGATGATAAAAACGGGGCTGAAACGCCCATTCTCCCATTCACATACGCCTCAGCGGCCCGCCACTGATGGCCCTTTGCCACACATATCGCTGAAAAAGCACCTTCAACGCCGCCGTCATCGGCACCGCCAGGATCGCGCCCAGCAATCCGCCCATGACCAAAGACCACGCAAATACGGACATGATGACCGTCATGGGATGTAGCCCCACGCTTTCTCCCACAATTTTGGGCGTGATTACCAATCCATCGATCTGCTGCACCACCACAAACACCGCCGTAACCACCAGCGGGAAAACCCACCAGGGTCCTCCCGGAATCAGGTAACTTCCACCCTGCACAGAGGCGATCAGCACCGCCGGAATCCAGCACACAATGATTCCCAGATACGGGATGATCCCCAGCACGCACAAGGCTAATCCGATGAGCCAGCCAAACTTCAGCCCCAGGATCACCAGACCCAATCCCGTGGCCACGCCATTGATCAGACTGACCACAAGTTGCCCTCGGAAAAAGGCGATCAGATAGCCATTCACCTCTGAAAGTGTGTCCACCACCTCGTCTTTGAAGGAGGACGCACGCAGTGGCACATAGAGCGTCCAGCGATCCTTAATTTTGGGTCCTTCCGTCAGGAAATAATAGAGGTAGAGCGGCACGATCACCAGCGAGAGGAAGAACCCAAAGACCCCCAGGAAACCACCCACGCTCGAACGAATGAATTCCCACAGGTTTCTGCCGAGTTTTGGGAGAGTGTTTTGCAGCCAGTCTCCACTCAATAAGTCCTGCAGCGTATAATAGGAACTGCGCTCATCCTCATCCAGCGGCGTGGTGATCGCCGCAGTGGGAGTGCCTGGAGCGGCAGGATCGACGATTTGCTTGGCCAGATCTGGAGTCGGTGTCGGCGCGGGTGTCGACTCCGAGGGCGTTGAGACTGCCGCGCCCCAATGCAGGAGATCCACACCATATCGCTCCTTCAGCTTTTCATTCCTTTGCGCTGCATAGGCCAGCACATTCTCTCGCGCTTTCTGCAAATATCCCTTGTTCTCTTTGGTGCCGACTAGCGCCAGGGCAAACTCACCCGTCTGCTTCTGCAACGCAGGCACCACGAGAAACGTGACGCCCACAAAAAGCGAAATAGCCGCGACAAAGACGGTCATCACGGCGTGCTGCCGCTTCATTTTCCACCGCACCAGCCGCGCCACTACAGGCTCCAGCAAGTAGGCCAGCACGCCGGCGACCGCGAAAGGGATCAAGAGCGGTTGTAGAAACGCAATGACCCGTGTCGTCAGATAAATCAGCCCCACCAGCAGGGCGCCAATCACCGTGATAGACAGGGCCGTGATGGCTGTCCACAAAGTCGCACGCTGAAACGCATTAGGGATGTTGCGCATGGCGCGCCATGCTAGCCGTGAGTTCCTCTCACACAAGTGTTACCTGCGAAATCGCTGCGTCCAGTCAACCTGCTGGCCGTCGGCATCACAGCACCTTGCTCGCCTTCGGCCGTTTTGTGTTCTCCAGCAGATGCTTGATAATCTGATCAATCGTGATGCCTTCCGCTTCGGCATGGAACGTCGGCACCACACGATGCCTCAGTACCGGCACGGCCAGGGCCTCAATATCATCCACCGTCACATGCGTGCGGCCTTGCAGCAGCGCCCGCACTTTTCCCGCCAACACCATAAACTGGCTGGCACGTGGCCCTGCACCCCAGCCCACCATCTGCTTCACATACGTGCCCGCGTTATCCTCACTGGCTCGGGTTGCTCTCACCAGGTCCAGCACGAAGTCTGTGACGTGATCCGGCACCGGCACCTTTCGCGCCAAAGCTTGCGCCTTGAGAAGATCTTCACCGGAAAGCACGGGCTGGATCTCTTCATTTTCCCCGCCCGTGGTGCGGCTCAGTATGGCGCGTTCTTCGTCACGGCTCGGATAAGCCACCTTGATCAGGAAAAGAAAACGGTCCTTTTGCGCTTCCGGAAGGGGATAGGTGCCTTCCTGCTCGATCGGATTCTGCGTGGCCAGCACGAAGAAGGGCAGGGGAAGCTTCATCGTTTCCTGCCCCACCGTCACGGATCTCTCCTGCATGGCCTCCAGCAGCGCAGCCTGCGTCTTCGGCGGCGTTCGGTTGATTTCGTCCGCGAGAATGATCTGTGAGAAAATGGGTCCCCGCATAAAGACCAGCTTTCGTCTTCCCGTTTGCTCGTCTTCCTGGATGATTTCCGTGCCCGTGATGTCTGCGGGCATCAGATCGGGCGTGAATTGAATCCGCCGGAAACTCAGGTGCAGCGCCTCGGAAAATGACTTCACCAGGAGCGTCTTCGCCAACCCGGGCACCCCTTCCAGCAGGGCGTGACCCCCGGCAGCCATGGCAATGAAGACCTGCTCCACGACCTCATCCTGTCCGACGATGCGTTTACCCAGTTCGGTCCTCAGTCTTTGGTATCCCTGGCGAAGATTCTGGGCGGCTTGCGTATCGGAAAGGTCGGTCATGTGTCGGAAATAGATCGCCCGAAAGCGTCGAGATGTTTCAGAAGGTTCACCGCTGACGCTAAGCCGGGCTCCAGAGTGGCGGCTCTGTCAGCAATCGCAGCACGGCTTGATCTCGAGCCGCCAGGATGTCCTCAGACCCGCTCACAGTCATGTCCAAATCGCGGATCAGGCCATCGCCCACGTAATAAATCCAGCCATGCACGCTCAGATCTTGACCGCGCGCCCAGGCCTCTTCCACCACCGTCGTCTGGCACACGTTGACCACCTGCTCGATGACATTGAGTTCGCATAGCCGCTGCACCCGCGGCAGGCCGTCCTCCACTCCACCAAGGTGAGTATCATGCTTTTGCACGACGTCCTGAATATGTCGCAGCCAGTTGTTGATCAGTCCCAGGCGTTGATTCACCAGGGCGGCCTGCACACCCCCGCAGCCATAGTGGCCCACGACCAGGATGTGTTTTACCTTCAGCACTTCCACTGCGTATTGCAGCACGCTCAGGCAGTTTAAGTCCGTGTGCACCACCACATTCGCCACGTTTCGGTGCACGAAAAGCTCCCCCGGTGCCATGCCTACGATCTCGTTGGCCGGTACCCGGCTGTCAGAGCATCCGATCCACAGATACTCGGGCACTTGCTGCCTCACCAGGCGCGCAAAAAAATCAGGATCCTCGTCTCGCATGGCTTGTGACCAGGCGACGTTTTGTTGCAGTAGGGCGGAGAGTGGTTTTCCAGGCATGTGATGTGAAGGGAAGTAGTCCATCGGGCTGGTGCCCTGGTCAAGTCAGGATGACATCCTCCTCTCTAGCAAGATTACGGCCTAGTCCGCTCAGTCAGTGGCTTGCCACGCCACATCAAAATGGCCGAAGGCCCAAATCACACCTTCGCCTTTTTCTTCCCCGCCTTCGGCTTCTCCGGAATCGGTTTCGTATATCCCGCCTTTGCTTCCAATTCCGGCGATTCCCGGAATCTCCCTTGGTCATTAGAATCCACCAGCCACTTCTCCAAGGCCACCCGCAGCTTCTTCAGCGCCGCCTGGTCTTCCGCTTTCGTTGACGTCACCAGATTGTTCATCGACCAAGGATCGGCCTCCATATCATAGAGCTCTTCCTCCGGCATCTTTGGTGCCAGATAGAAGCCCTTCTGCCAGTCGGACAGCTTGCCTTCCTTCCCGAGTTCCTTGATCAAGTTCCACACCGGATACTGCGTTTCCTTGTAGTTGCTCTGCTGGAGGAAGGGCCTCTCCGGCATGAAGTTCTTGATGTAGCGATACCTCGCATCCCTCGCCGTACGAAAGCGAAACACCGTCGTATCGCACCGATCCCGTGCACCGAAGACCACATCACGCGCTGGCTCCGCCGTCTCACCAAACAGCACTCGCCCTTGCATCCCCGCAGGCTTGGCCTTTCCCGCGATCGCCAAAATGCTCGACGTAAAATCAATCGCCTCGATAAGTTGATCGCTCACTGTCCCGGCCTTGTATTGACTCGGGGCCGGGAAGTTCTTGCTCCATTGCAGGATCATCGGAATCCGCAGCCCGTCGTCATAGCAGAACTGCTTTCCTCGCACATGGGCCTGCCCGTGATCGCTGGTGAAAAGTACGATGGTATCTTCAGTCAAGCCATCGGCTTTTAATCGCTCCAGCACCACACCGACTTTCCGGTCCATCTCACTTGCGGAATCCAGATACGCCGCCCAATCCTGACGAGTCACCTCATGATCTGGGTAGATCGGTGGAATCTCCACGGTCGACGGATCCGCATGCTTCGGCGCATGGAAATCCCGGTGCGTCTCCTGGAAGTTTACCTGCGCAAAGAACGGTTGGTTGGCTTTCAAATCCTCCCAGTTGTCGGAATCAAAGCCCTTGCCCTCATAGGTGAAATTCCAGTCCGTCTTGCCGGAACCTTTAATCCCTGCTCCTTCGGGAAACTTCCGGCATTGGCCGTGTAATACCCCGCCTGCCGCAGCCAGTCCGGCAGCACCTGCACTCCTTCAGGCACCTTGTAGCCGTCGTCACGGTGCGACCGGTGGTTGTGCGCCCCAAGGGTCGTCTGATACATACCCGTCATAAAGGCGGAGCGGCTGGGACTGCACACTGGCGCTGTCGTGAACGCTCTTGTAAAACGCATGCCACGTGCTGCCAGCCTATCCAGATTGGGGGAGTTTACCTGTTTCGCGCCGTAGCATGCCAGATCCGGCGAAAAATCCTCCGCGATGATCCAGAGCACATTCGGCCGCTTTTCTGCTGCGGCTAAAAATGGGGACGTAACAAGCAGGCCTAAAACGAAAAGAAACAGAAGACGCATCACGCGCTGGAACGACGCGCACGCTCCCTTACTTGCATCATTCGCCCCGCTCTCAAAAATCCACTTGGCACATAACCAAACCCCGTTATTTTGACAACCCATGAATCGGAATTGCAACAAATCTCTCCCGGTTTTATTCACTGTTCTCATCTGTGGCGCCCTTCCTTCGTGTGCGCTAAATCAGAACTGGCTGGAAAAGCAACGCGCTGAGGAACTTGCAGCCGCCAAGGCACTTGAGGAAGCATCCAAGCCGAGACTCTACGAGTGGAAAGGCGCCGAGTTGCAGGGGCAGACCGCTGTGAAAATCGTCCTGGACGAGCAGAAAGCTTACTTCACGGTCGGCGGCCAGGATGCAGGGTGGTCCTACCTTGCCTCCGGCAAATCGAGCCATCCGTCACCGACTGGTAATTTCCGGATCACTGAGAAAATCAGGCATAAATCCTCGAACCGCTACGGCAAGATCGTGAACCGCAACGGAGACGTTGTGGACGGCGATGCCAAAGCGGGCCGTGAATCCGTCCCCGCAGGTGGCCGTTTTGTCGGCGCTCCCATGCCTTATTGGATGCGCCTCACTGGCTACGGCGTCGGCATGCATGCAGGCGCGATTCCTAATCCTGGCATGCCGGCCTCCCATGGCTGCATCCGTCTGCCTGCGGAACTGGCCGCCATCGTTTTCGACAGGTTTGAGGTCGGTACCACCGTGACCATCACTGGCAGTATCCCATCTTACATCAAGCGGCCTGCCACCCCCACCCCGACCACTCAGCCTCTCGCTAGTGGCACCAGGCCCGCTCCTTCAGCACCCGCCAGCGTTGCCATGTCTACCTTGCGGTAGAAGCAGGTCGGCTCTTTCGTGTGGCAGCAGCCACCGCCGAGTTGTTCCACTTTGAGGATGATGGCGTCCTGATCGCAGTCCACCCGGATTTCTTTCACGACCTGGTATTCCCCGGAAGTCTTGCCTTTGTGCCAGACTTCCTTTCGGCTGCGGCTCCAGTAGACTGCCTGGCCGAGCGCCAGAGTCATCTTCAGCGTCTCCTCGTTCATATAAGCGACCATGAGCGGCTCGTTGGTCTGGTAGTCCAAGGCGATCGCGGGGATCAGCCCATGCTCGTCGAACTTCGGTGCTAGGACCAGTCCATACTCCACCGCCTCACGGGAGCTTCGTTCGCCAAATTGCAGCGTGCTGTTGCTATCTATGAATGACATAAAAAAGGGAAGGGGAAGAGGAGTGGGAGAGGCTGCGGGGGAGGGGAACATGGGCAATTCCGCGGAAAAGAAAAGCACCTTTTGCTTGCGGCCTCACCCCCACTTCGCCTACTGAGGATTACGTATGGCATTCAAAGCTGAACAGGCGCTGAAACTTCTCGCCCGGGCTCGCGAGCGTGACCGCCTGTCTCATGCCTACCTCATTTCCGGCCCCAAAGAGGCGGACCTTTCCGGCTTCGCCGTGAAAATGCTGAACCTCATCTCCGGCCAGACTTGGGAAGATTTGGATGCTTGGGAGCGCCACGGTGCGCGGGTCATTCGGCCGGAAAGCAAGTCCCGTCAGATCAAGGTCGAAGCTATCCGGGAAGAAGTGGAGCCCTTCCTCTTCATCACCAGCTCCGGTGCCGAGCATCGTTTCTGCGTCTTTGTCGATGCCGAGCGCATGAATGTGCAGGCTCAGAATGCCTTCCTCCGTACCCTCGAGGAGCCACCGCCCCGCACCCTCCTTTTGCTCCTCTCCGAGCAACCTCAGCAGTTTCTGGAAACCATCCTGTCTCGCGTCATCCAGGTCTCCCTTCGTCCAGGGACGGATGAGCGCAGCCTATCGGATGCTGAGGACAAACTGGTTCATCTGCTCTCCGATCTGGCGAATCGTCGCACCGACTCTCTCGCTGGAGCGATGTCCCTCCGCCGCGCTTTCGAGGCCATCCTGGAAGACGTGCACGAACGCCTCACCAAGCAATACGAAAAGGAGTTCGAGGACGAAAAGAAGTTCTACAAGCAAACCACCGATGTGGACAATTCCTGGCTCAAGGAACGCGAGCAGGAAGCCGAAGCCATGATCGAATCCCGCTACCGCCAGGAGCGCGATGCCCTCATGGAACTGCTCCTCGCCTGGATGGGCGACGTCCTTCGCCACCAGGTCGGCGTCACTCGACTCGATCTCCCCGCCTACGCCGAAGTCACCCGCGCCTTGTCTGAACGCTGGGACCGCGGTGCCGTCGCTCGCCGCATCCGCGAACTCCATCGCCTTCATTCCCATCTCCATACCAACGTAAACGAGACCCTCGCCCTCGACGCCGCCTTCATCGCCGCTTTCGCTTAGGGATGTCAGCCGGTCTTTTTTGGAACGGGGTGGGAGCCGCAAGCGTGGAGTTGCTCATCAGACTCCTGACACAACTTCGTTTTACCATTTCGCATACCCCGGACAATCTGGAGTGCGTGTAGCTTGCTACCGCTCTGTGGTTGGAGGAGCTTGCTGCGACGGGTAGTCGCTACCGCAATACCCACGACCAATCCGCGCACCCGGCCCACGCCTGACTCAGCTTTCGTTCCCGACGTATCTACTAGTCAGCCTCACTCTCTCAATCGACAACCAATTACTGTTCTCCACTTTGTCGCCCGCATGACTGGAACCATCACATCCTTCGCGCCCATACCCACACCAAAGCGCCGCTGGCTCATCCGCATCCTCGCCATCCTTCTCGGCGGCTTCTTCATCTACGCCGGCGCCCAAAAGGCCGCTGACCCCGGCATCTTCGTCATGAACATCCGCAGCTTTCACCTGCTGCCGGATCCCTACAACGCCTGGTTCGCACTCACCTTGCCCTGGCTCGAAATCCTCAGTGGGCTTGCCGTCATCACCGGGGCGCTTCGCCGCGGTGGCCTCCTCCTGCTCAACGGCATGCTTCTCGTCTTCATCGCCGTCCTCGCCGTCGCCGCTTGGCAGGGACTCGATATCGAATGCGGCTGCCTCGGCACAGGCGATGGCAAAACCGATATCGCCGAAGCCATCATCCGCAACATCCTGCTCCTGGCCGTTGGCGGCTGGCTCTGGTTAGCCACCGAACCGCCTTCACCAACACGCCGCACCCCGCCCCTTACGCCGACTTCTGCATCTGTGTAAGGAAATCTTGCAGCGCGGGCTCCGGCTTGCCGGCTCGATGCGCAAACACATGCCGGATCACCGGGGCCTTGCTCAGCCGCACGCAATTCCCACTCATGCCTAAAGTCTGTGCCAGCGTTTCCGGCAGCAGCGCCACACCGGATCCAGCAGCCGCCATCACCGCGACGGCCTGAGCCCTCGGCGATTCCAAAACGATCCTCGGTCGAAATCCCGCTTTCCGGCACGCCTCATGAATGAAAGCCGCAAACGCCGGTGCCGCTTCATGCGACACCGCCACGAATCGTTCTCCAGCCAGTTCCTTCAGCGCAATCCGCTCCTTCTCCAGCAGCCGATGTCCCGGCGGTAAATAAGCAGCCAACTGCTCCTGTCTCCACGGCGTGAACTGAATGCCCGTCGCCCGCTCCTGAGGCGTCAGTCCCACAAAGCCTCCATCCAACAACCCCGCCGCGATCTGCCCCAGTTGCTCCGCAGGCGGCAAATCGTGCAGCACGATCTGCACTGCCGGGTGTTGCTTACGGAAAGCTCGAAACGTCCCCACCAACTCTGTCGTCACTACAGCGCTAACAAACCCAAGTCGCAGCCGCGTGACCTCTCCCTGGGCAGCTCGCCTCACCATGTCCGCCGCGCGTGTCAGTTGTTGCAGCACCCCACGTGTCTCTTCAAAAAAGCGCCGCCCCGCCGGTGTCAGCGCCACCCGCCGAGCCTCTCGCGTAAAGAGCGCCGCACCCAGTTTGTCTTCCAACGTCCGCACGTGCCGGGACAAAGGAGGTTGCGCCAGATGCAGCCGCCGCGCCGCCCGCGTGAAAGATAGTTCTTCCGCCACAGCCGTGAAGCACTCCAGTTCTCGCAGGCTGTAATCCATATCAAATCAGTATCGAAACCCGACGAACATAGCATTTCCGTCATATCAATTCAAACCGAAGCTCATCCGTCCACTTCACCCCAACCAATCCTCACTCCGCACCCCTTTAGCCTCCACGCGCCGTAGAACGAGTATCCAAACTTTTACGGCCACGCCCCGGACTTCTTATCACTCCATCACTCGACAACAAAGAACAAAGAACAAAGAACAAGGAACTCCATCACTCAATGGCCATTAGCGACACCATCAAACAAGGCGCCCACCGCGCCCCTCACCGCAGCCTTCTCCGAGCCACAGGCATGATCCAGTCCGACGCCGACTGGCAGAAACCCTTCATCGCCATCGCGAACTCCTTCGTGCAGATCATTCCCGGTCATGCCCACCTCGATGTCGTGGGCCAGAAGGTGCGCGCTGCGGTGCGTGCCGCTGGAGGCATCCCTTTTGAGTTCAACACCATCGGCGTGGATGACGGCATCGCCATGGGGCACTCTGGCATGAAGTACTCGCTCGCATCCCGCGAAATCATTGCGGACAGTATCGAGACCATGCTGCATGCCCATTGTTTCGACGGCGTGATCTGCATCCCGAATTGTGACAAGATCGTGCCCGGCATGATGATGGGTGCGGCTCGCGTGAACATCCCCACTATCTTTGTCTCCGGCGGCCCCATGCGTGCTGGCGTGAATCCTTCCACCGGCGCATCACTGGATCTCGCTTCCGTCTTTGAAGCCGTGGGCCAGCTCTCCGCCAACCGCATCACCGAGCAGCAACTCACGGAGATCGAGCGCAACGCCTGTCCCACCTGCGGCTCCTGCTCCGGCATGTTCACCGCCAATTCCATGAACTGCCTCTGCGAAGCTCTCGGTTGGGCGCTTCCCGGCAACGGCTCAATCCCTGCCACCGATCCCGCCCGCGACGCACTCTTCGCCGAGGCTGGACGCCGAATCATCGAACTGGTGAACAAGAACCTGCGCCCAAGCGACATCCTCACTCGTCAGGCCTTTGAAAATGCTCTCATCCTCGATATGGCCATGGGTGGATCATCCAATACCATCTTGCACACCCTCGCCATTGCTCGCGAAGCAGGCGTGCCTCTCACCATGCAGGACTTCAACGCCATCTCCGCAAAGGTGCCTCACCTCTGCAAAGTCGCTCCCGCTGGCCCCCATCACATGGAAGACATCGACCGTGCTGGCGGCATTATGGCCATCCTCAAAGCCGTGAGCCAAAAGCCCGGCCTCCTTCATACCGATGCCATCACCGTTACCGGAAAAACTATTGGCGAGACCATCGCCACCGCCGAAATCACAGACGAGGAAGTGATCCGCCCCATAACCAATGCCCACTCCGCCCAGGGAGGCCTCGCCATCCTCTTCGGAAACCTCGCGCCGGAAGGTTGTGTGATAAAGGCTGGCGCCGTGTCGCCATCCATGATGCGCTTCACCGGCCGCGCCGTGATCTTTGACTCTCAGGAAGACGCCAACACCGGCATCCTCGTGGGAAAGGTGAAAGCAGGGGACGTGGTCATCATCCGCTATGAAGGCCCACGCGGCGGCCCCGGCATGCAGGAGATGCTCGCCCCCACTGCCGCCATCGCAGGACGAGGCCTTGGCGATTCCGTGGCCCTTGTCACCGATGGCCGATTCTCCGGTGCCACTCGTGGCGGCGCCATCGGCCACGTCTCACCCGAAGCCGCTGCCGGAGGCCCTATCGCCCTCGTCGAACCCGGCGATCTCATCGAAATCGACATCCCAGCCCGCACTATCTACCTTAAAGTTGACGACACCACCCTAGCCATCCGCCGCTCCCACTGGCAGCCTCCCAAACCCAAAATCAAAACCGGCTTCCTCGCCCGCTACGCCGCCATGGTCACCAGCGCCAGCCAGGGGGCAATCCTCACGACCCCAACTCTCCTATAGACACTCATTCACCTAATTCACTTCGCCACACCCACTCTTACCTCCCTCACCAATAACTCTTCCAGCACCCGCTCCACATGCCGGTCATGTCTCCCATCCTCATTCGGCATTTTCTTCAACAAATACCGCTGACCGCCATCCTCCCGAAGCTCCCAGTCAAACTTCATATCCTCCGCCAAGTTCATCCGCCCCATCTCAGACAAATCCCAGCAATCACTTAATCCCCGGACCGCATACAGCACCGTCGCTAGATCCGCTACATGCCGGTCCTTAGCCTTCCCACCGAAGTAGTGCTCATACGCCACACGCACAGGATTATTCACCGGTGTCTCAGCCAGCTTCTCGCCAATCGCCAGCCCACTCGGTACCGAGCACACTTCTCGCCCCGCAAACACCACTTCTACCTCCTTCGGCCAATCTCGCATCACCGCAAACGCCGCCTCCGCATCCCGCTGAAAATTCACATTCCCCAGCTTCAGATCATCCTTGGGCGGATACCCTATAAAGTTGCCTCCCATACAAACCCACTTCACCACCTTCTTCTTGATCAGATCTCCGCCACTCAACTTGTCTCCCACTGCAGGCTGCTCCAGCAGGTTGCGCAGATTGGTTAGGTAACCTACGGTCACAATCGTCACGGACTTGTCCGGCTGCGCTTCCAGAACACCGCGATACACCGCCACGGACTCCGGCACCGCCCTTGCATCCTTTACCCGATGGGGGTATGCCCCAGCCACGGCCTTCGCGAACCGCGACTTCTCCAGCACGCCCGCTCCCTTCACCATGCCCACAGGCAAATCAGCCCGACCACGATACCGGTTGATCGCCGATACTGTCGCCGCTGAGTCCGGATCTCGCACGCTTACCACCGTCGCCAGGATCTCACACTCCCCACGATCCGCCAGCGCATGCAACACTGCCATCGCCCCAGCATCATCACAGTCCGTCTCCATGTCCGTATCGAAGAAGATTTTCACCGGGCCAGCCGCCAATCCACCACTCTCCACCTGCGCCACCGCAGCATTCCCTATCAACAAAACAAACCAACAAACAAAAGCGTTCACCCCTGAAACTTGACACTTCAAACCCCAAACTTCGTATCTCGCCCATGCGGCGCCATCAAATCCAGCTCCGGCCCAATCGGCACAATCCTCGTCGGATTGATATCATCATGCGTCACATAATAGTGCCGCTTGATATGATCCAGATTCACCGTCTCTGCGATCCCCGGCTGCTGATACAGATCCAGCAAGTACCCCTGTAGATTTGGGTAATCCACGATGCGCCTCACATTGCATTTGAAGTGGCCGTGATACACCGCATCAAATCGCACCAGCGTGCAAAACAGCCGCCAGTCCGTCTCCACGATTCGATTGCCAAACAAATAACGGCCGCTCGCCAACCGCGCTTCCAATTGATCCAGCGCCTCGAACAGCTCCCGACACGGCTTCTCATACGCCTTTTGCGTGTTAGCGAAACCCGCCTTATACACGCCGTTGTTTACCTGATCGTAAATGAAGCCCGAAAGCTCCTCCTGCTCCTCCGCGATGTCGGCTGGAAAGAGATCCACGTCCCCACCGTCCACTGCTCCAAATGCATCGTTGAACATCCGGCAGATGTCGTCCTCAGAGTTGTTCACGATCCGCCCGCGCTCTTTGTCCCACAGCACCGGCACTGTCACCCGCCCATGAAACTCCGGATCAGTAGCTACGTACGCTTCGCTAAGGAATTCAAAGCCGTTCACAGCATCCAGTTCATAGCCCGGTCCTTCTCGAAAAGCCCAGCCACGATCATCGCGCACGGGATCCACCACCGTCACGCCCACGGCATCTGCCAATCCTTTCAGATTGCGCACAATCAAAGCGCGTGACGCCCACGGGCATGCCAGCGAAATATACAGATGGTAGCGCCCCGCTTCCGCTTTGTATCCAGACAATCCATCTGCCGTTACCCAATCGCGAAACGCATCCTCTTGACGCTCAAACGCTCCATCTTCAGACTGCTCTTCGGGAAATTGTGCACTCATCGTAGAGGGGATAATGGCAGAAACGACCGGCGCGCTTCAACTGCTATTCGTCCTAAACGATACGATGGATGCCGGGTTGGCCCGGACGCTTCCACAGCTTAGTCAACTTCACCCACGGCAAACCTCTGCAATCGCGTCACCACCGATTGCACCGTCTCATCCAGCGTGGAGGTCCCCGCCGTCACACCCACTTCTTTCGCACGCGTAAACCAGGCAGGTTCCAGGTCCTCCATCCTCTCCACCTGGTACACCTCGGCGCCTAATCCGCGGGCAGTGTTGGAAAGCTGCCGGGTATTATTGCTGTTCCTGCCCCCCACTACGACCACCACATCACAGCGGCGGCACAGATCTTCCAGCGCATCCTGCCGTTGTTTGGTGGGATGGCACACCGTATCCATGAACCGCACTTCGGAACGCGGATGCTGCCGCTTCATAACATTCACCAGCTCAAGCACATTGGCCAGCGGCTGAGTCGTCTGCGAGATCACGCCATACTTCGGTTGGTGTGGTAGCTTTGTCAGGTCGGCTTCTTCCAGGATCACCACGGTCTCCGGGAAATCACCCCGCAGCCCACGCACCTCAGTGTGATTCTCCTGCCCAATGATCACCGGGAAATACCCTGACTCCACCAGATGAGCCAGCGCATCATGCGCCTTCCGCACCAGAGGGCAGGTCGTATCTTTGACCTTAAACCCCGCGCCCCGCCAAGCCTCCCTCTGCTGATTCGAAGCCCCATGCGCGGTAATGATCACCGCCTGCGTGGGTGCCGACGGAATATCTGTCAGTTCTCCCTGGTGCACCCCCAGACTCCGGAGATGATCGGCGACGACCGGATTGTGCACAAGTTGACCCAGCACGGTCGCCGGCTCCTGTTTCGCAGCTTGAGAGGTGGCTCGAAGAGCTTCGCGGACGCCGAAGCACATACCGTGGTGAGTGGCTAAATGGATTTTCATAGCATGTGGGGTAGTGGATTGAATCAAGTACTAGTGGGTCGTTTCTTCTGGCTTTGTGTGGCAAAGTTAACGGGCAAAATTTTTGCGCTCCTAGATTGGCCTGGCCGCTTTCACGATCGATTCCAGAACCTTGAGATAGGCGTTGAACGCGCTCGATCCCGCCCTCGTAATTTCATACACCGTACAGGGCCGCCCGCTGGCGGGCGAAGTCCCTTCCTGCTCCCGTACGTAGCCTTCCTTTGTCAGGATGCGGAGATGGGAGATCAGATTGCCGTCGCTCATGTGCAGCTCAATCTTCAAATCCTGAAAAGCTCTGGGGCTTCTCGCCGCCAACAGCGTCATAATGGAAAGGCGTCCTTTCTCATGGATGACCCGGTCGAGCTGCGAGAAATCGATCATTAACGAAACGTGGAAGAAGCAATAAGGAAGGGTGGGGATCAGGGCGCAACTGCCGCAGCCTTCGGCCTGCTCAGAAAAACGCCGATCGCATACACAATGTGGAACAGCCCAAACGTCACCCCCATGAAAATGGAAGCCGGTGCCTCCTGCCGTTGGAACATCCCCAGCCCTCCGTTCACAAACCAGAAGATCGTCAGTGCCTGACCCCCAATGAGAAAGGCCCTCGCCAGCCACGTGATGGATTTCGGCGCAAAACTCACCGTGGACTGCAGCGCCAGCCCATAGGTTAGGATCCACACAATCGCCGCCAGTTCCAGATCCTCGTTAAACCAAATCAGACATATCCCCAGAATCCCACCCGTCAGCATCGGCGGTACAATCGCCCGCAATCCCATGCGTAGACTGTCCGTGATAAAGGGCTGTCCTCGTCCGTGATTTTCACGAACAAGCAGCAGCAGATTGGTGATGCTGGTCACGGCTAGCACTCCCAGCCAGGCAAACAGAAATTCGCGGCTGCGGAAGGCATTGCTGACCTCAGTCATGTCCGTCGTGAAGACATTGTGTCGCACCCCGATGATCGCCACCGTCAGGGAAAGAATCCCTCCCAGCAAAGCCGCTGGTGCCGATACTGCCCTGTATATATGTGCCCGCTCCATCAGCGTGCGGATGATGCGCAGATGCTCTAAAGCGGTCTCCCGCGTGGAATCTGGACTAGCCATGGCGCATACTTTGTATCGCAAAGTCCAAGCGCGCAAGAAAGAAATCGCTTAACCACGCCTCTTCGTAGTCCGGGCGATGAGCAGCGCAAAGCAGTCACCCATTTACCTTCCTCATCCTTCGCGCCAATGCCAGTCCGGCTCGGACCGTCTTCGCGGTGAATCTCAATACTAGGACTGTATCGAGGATGCCAGCTCCCGAGGGGATTACGGTTGTCAAACTCATGAGCCCCACTTAGCGTACCCGCCCCATTCGATCCTGCGCTTCAGTCATCCCAATGGTCATCCGCAAAAATTCCTTCGCTCGTGCTGGTCTCGTCGGCAATCCCTCCGACGGCTATTACGGCAAAACCATCTCTTTCAGCATCCGCAATTTCCAGTCGGAAGTCGTGCTCTATGAAACGCCGGAATTGAAGATCGAGCCAAACGACCGAGACCACTCCGTCTTTAGCAGCATCACCCAGTTAGCGAAAGACGTCGCCCAGTTCGGCTACTACGGCGGCATCCGCTTGTTGAAGGCCACCGTGAAGCGCTTTCACGACTACTGCGCAAAGGAAGGCATCAAGCTCCACGACCGGAATTTCACCCTCCGCTACGAGAGCAATATCCCCCCACAGGTCGGCATGGCCGGCAGCAGCGCCATCATCTGTGCCTGCCTCCGCGCCCTCATGGAGTTTTATAAGGTGGACGTCCCGCGCCACATCCAGCCTAACCTCGTGCTGAGTGTGGAGAACGATGAACTCGGCATCCCTGCTGGCCTCCAGGACCGCGTCATCCAGGTCTATGAAGGCGTCGTCTTCATGGACTTCAACCGCGGCCACATGGAAAAGATCGGCTACGGCCTCTATGAAGACATTGACCCCAGCCTCCTGCCTCCACTCTACGTTGCCTACACAAAGCAACTCAGCGAAGGCACCGAAGTCTTCCACAATGACATCCGCGGCCGCTGGAAACGTGGCGAGCGCGATGTCGTCTCCGCGATGTATCAGTGGGCAAATCTCGCCGAGCGAGTGAAGGAGATGCTCAAAGCCGGTCGCGGTCTGGAGATTGGCCCGCTCCTGAATGAAAACTTCGATCTACGCCGCCGCCTCTACAAGATCAGCCAGGGCAATATAGACATGGTGGAGGCCGCCCGCGGCGTCGGCGCCAGCGCCAAATTCACCGGCAGCGGCGGCGCCATTGTCGGTACTTATGAGGACGATGCCATGTTCAAGAAACTGGAGGACGTATTGACCCCCATGGGCATCGCCGTCATTCGCCCGCAGATCACCGCCGCAGCCTGAGGCCGTTGCTCGCGTAGCCTTGTCACGCCACGCCGCCCAGGCAATTCAGCCAGTTCAAAATATTCCCACATGTCGCAAAGCACTCCTGTTGTCCGCAAAGCCGTCATCCCAGCGGCTGGCTTTGGCACCCGCTTCCTTCCCATCTCCAAAGCCGTTCCAAAGGAGATGCTACCCGTGGTGGACAAGCCGGTCATCCAATACGTCGTGGAAGAAGCCGTCGAAAGCGGCATCACCGATATCCTGATCATCATCAGCCGGGGCAAGCGCGCCATCGAGGAGCACTTTACTCCGCATCCTGACCTTGAAGCCGAGCTCGATGCCAAAGGCAAGGCCGAAGGCCTCACCAGCCTGCGCGCCCTCATGGGAAAGGCGCGCATCCATTATGTGTTCCAGCCTAAGATGGGCGGCCTCGGCGATGCTATTCGCTGCGCGCGCGATCACGTCGGCCAGGAACCCTTCGCCGTCCTGCTGGGCGATGCCCTCGTCTCCGCAGCCGAGGGCGCAAAGCCCGTCATGCGCCAGTTGATGGATGTGCAGGAAAGGGAAGGGGGCTCCGTTGTCGCGTTAGAAGAAGTCCCCGCAGAGAAAGTCAGCCGCTACGGCATCCTCGGTGGTGCGGAAATCTCCCCCGGCGTCGTCAAAGCCAATGTCTTTGTGGAAAAGCCGAAGATCGAAGAAGCTCCCTCCCGCCTCGCCGTCTCCGCCCGTTACATCCTCACTCCTGGCATCTTCGAGGAACTCGACCGCACCCCTCCGGGCAAAGGCGGCGAACTCCAACTCACCGACGCCATGGCCGCTCTCATGAAACGCGAAGCCCTCCACGGCGTGAAATACGCCGGCCGCCGCCATGACATCGGAAACAAGCTCGACTTCGTCAAAGCCAACCTCTGGTGGGGCCTCCAACGCCCCGACATGGCCGAGGCGCTAAAGTCCTTCCTGAAAGAGCTCGCTTAACTCCGCCTGGAGCTCTGCGGATTACAGCAAACCGCGCACCACCGAGCACCCCGCCACCTCCGGGGATTTTGCTTGCCGTATACTTAAGAACGGTTAGAATCACCGCTTTTCCGCGCTACCACCCATCGCGGATCGTGCCCTTCCTATATCATCTATGCAATCATTTGTCTTCTGGTCGGCTATTGGATTCATCATCGGGACCGTCTTAGCCTCCCTTTTTGAATGGGTTCTTCACAAGTATGTCATGCACCGCCCTGTGGGCAAGTTTGACTATCCCTTCCGAGCTCACGCGGTCGTTCATCACCAGACATTCAAGGCTGATCACACCTACCACCTGGTTCATGAAAAGGACAAAGAAACGATCCCCATGGCTTGGTGGAACGGCCCCGTTCTCGTTTTGCTGAGCACTATTCCAGTTCTTCCCTTTGCCTTGCTTTTCGGCCAATGGGCAGTCCTCGCTGGCGGTGCCATCGCGACCGCATGCTACTACATCACCTATGAGTACATTCATTGGTGCATGCACCTCCCTAAGAAGCGCAACATCGAACGCTCCGGCATCTTCTTTCGCCTCAATGGCCACCACCTCCTGCACCACCGCTACATGCACAAGAATTTCAACGTGGTGCTGCCCCTCGCTGACCTCATGCTCGGCACTCTCCTGACCCGCTCGAAGGTCAGCTTCGCCCAGGCCCAGGGTGATTCCGTCCCCAACGTCCAACCCCGTGAGTCCACGACCCCCAAAGGTCAGGACAAAAAGCCCCAGCCTCAGATCTCCATCGAGACCGGCACCGTCGCCCTTGACGTTTAAACAGTCCGCCTCATTCGAGCCTTCGAACTCGAAGCCATTTCAACAAAAAAGCCGGGACCAAAACTCCCGGCTTTTTTGTGCCCATAAGGTATCGCCAACACGATCACACCCGGAGTGCGGTGGCTTGCCACCGCTTGGTTGGAGGAGCTTGCTCCGACGGGCGCGGAGTGGCACAACCCCCGGCGTCACCACTCTGATCACATCCAAAACCACCACCTCATACTCCAAGTCTTCATCCCTCCAGACGCCACCCTTACTTGATAGTCGCTACTGCAAAACTCAGCCCGGCAGTCTGCCCAACAGCTAGCAACACCATTGCTTTTTTCCGCGCCATCAGAGACAATTTCCCCAACTCACCCCGACCTGAATCATGAACACTCGACTTTCTTTTACCGTCACCGCTGCCGCGACCATCCTCCTCTCCTGTGCCTCCGCTCTCGCCGAAGCACCCTTCCATACCGAAACTCTGAAGGGCCTCGAAACCTCTCTCACTACCGCCACGGGAGAACCTCCCGTGGCTGACCGCCTGACCAAAAAGAAGTATCTCTTCATCTACTTCTCAGCCCACTGGTGCCCACCTTGTCGGAAGTTCACCCCCAAGCTGGTCGAATTCTACAAGACCAATTCCAAGAACGGCGACTACGACCTGCTCTTCATCTCCAGTGATAAGGACCAAGCAGCCATGGACGAATACATGAAGTCCACCTCGATGCCCTGGGTCGGCGTGAAACTGGGCAACGACAAGGCTAAGGAACTGAAGAAAAAGTACGGCGTTCGCGGCATCCCTTGCCTCGTCCTGATTGATGAAAACGACCAACTGCTAGCCAGCAGCTACGACGGCGATAACTACCTCGGCGCCGATGTTGCACTAACCAAATACCTGTCCCTGAAAAAGTAGGGCGCTAGGCTAGCAGCCCCTCAATCAAAACCCGCTCAGGACGTTTTAGCGTCGGGCATTCTATGGACTGCGGCAGCGCCCCAGTTGCCGCTTTGGGTTGGAGGAGCAATGCTCCGACGGGTAGGCAAAGGCATCGCCATTACCCACCACACACTCATCTCCCTAACCTTTCACAGGCCATTCAGACTTTTCGGAGTGCTGAGATGGCCGTCAACGGCCTTCTCGGCCTGGTAGCCAGCCTTTGGACACGTAACTCACTCCCACCCAGAAGCCAGCCGGTCCGTTCTGGAGTGCGTGCGGCTCGCCGCCGCTTTGCGGTTGGAGGAGCTTGCTCCGACAGGTACGGAGCAGCAGAACCCATGACGCTGCCATCCTCACCTCTACATCAAATCCTCCGAGCCCGGCAATCCTACATGCAGGCATTTCACCCTACACCTGTGGTCCTACCACAATGCCAACTGCCAAGACACCTCTTTACTTCAAAGAATAATTTTCATATTTACTGATGCTGCTGTATTATGCCTTGTCGGCCCCGCATGAGCCTCTTTGACTTCCAAACCACCCATCCTGATCGCACAAACACCCAGGATGCGCTAGTGCCCCAGTCACACTTTGCATTGCATGGATTGATCCCAGCGCATTGGACGGAGCCATCGTCGATCGCAGATCTTGACGAGTTGTGCGAGAAAGTCCGTACAAAGGGCGGCCACATTATCGAGTATCAAAGCATCTTCTCGGCATTGATTCTTAGCTCCACATTCCCCGTTTTTGAATGGGTCCCGCCTCAAGGAAGCCGCACAGCCACTGGGGTTAAACACGCGCTCGTTAACGGCATTTTGGGATGGTGGTCTCTGCCTGGCCTTCTTTGGACGCCTGCGGTCATGATCAATAACATGTTAGGTGGCATCGACCTTACCCGTGTGCTACTCGACCCTCCGGCCCCCGGCCAGCCTTTCGACGCAGTGGCAATGCACGAACTCAATCGCGCGCGAAAACGCCAGCAGTACTCCTATTTGAGTTTTCTTTTCTTTATCCTGTCAGTCGTCTTTGCGTTTTGCGTGGTTCCTTATTTAGGTAAGTAATAGGCTGCGGTAGCTGAAAGTATGAACTGGCTTCGACTGCAAAAGAGGCACACTCGTCACAGCAATTGTCTTCGTGGTTCAAATCTTTCGCTGTCCTTCTCCTAGACTCATCCCCAACAAAACCACACCCCCAACCCCATACACCACCGCAAACGCCGGTGCCGCCAGCCACACCCCGTCCCCCGGATTCATAAACACATTCTCCACCCCATTCGCCGTCACCTGATATGCGTGCAGCAATCCCACGGCGCTTAACCCCGCCGCAATAAACATCCACACCGCTGCCGCCTTAAATCGGTTGTCCACCACACAAGCAAGGATCGCCGCATAGATGATCGACGACACCAAACTGCCCTGACTCAGCGCAATCACCCCATGAATGTGCAACTGCGGCCCAAACTTCTCCAGCGTTTCGAAAAGCGACGTATTCGCCACCCGCAGCGTCGTTTCAATCTGTACCAGCATCCATGACGCAAGCGCTGGCACCAACCCCGCCGCCGCCGCAATCGCATGAGACCGTGGACTCGCC
Source organism: Phragmitibacter sp. (assembly GCA_965284365.1). Lineage (GTDB taxonomy): Bacteria > Verrucomicrobiota > Verrucomicrobiia > Verrucomicrobiales > Verrucomicrobiaceae > Phragmitibacter. The sequence continues at coordinate 5,046,869 of OZ260079.1, read as the reverse complement.
TCAAACGCCTGCGCCGTGATCACCAATCCGATCCACAACAGAATCCCCAGCGTCACCTCGAGTGGCACCAGCCGCAACACTTGGCTCACCGCCCCCAGCAGCACGATCACGCAGATCACCACGCCATTCAGCCAGGAGTAACTCCACTTCGCTCCCATCGCCTTCCAGCCAGGATGCCCAATGTAAATCGTCGTGGCAAACGGGCTCCCAAAAAACGCGGATACCACACTGCCCAGGCCTGTCGCCAGCAGCGACGGCATCGTAGGATACTTGTCGCCCGCAGCTTCCGCGCTTTCCAATGACTGTAGCGACCCAATGATGTTGAACAACCCCATCGGCACGATCACCGCCATGTAGTTCCACCCCACTTCACTGAAGAAGAAACCCATCACATCCGCTCCATACCAGTGCGGCGGATGAAACCCCAAAGGCGCTGCCGCTTCGTTTGGCCCACCCGGCGCCCATCCCGCCGCCCTCAGCGCCCAAGCGAGCACTGTCCCCAAGATCACCGCCGCAAATCCGGCAGGCAATCCCAACGGCAGCCTCAACTTCCCCGCGTAACAAATGAGGATCAGCAGCATCGGCAGCAACCCCACTGCCGGATTCGCAAAGATCTGAAACACAAACCCCATCGAAATAAACGTGATCGCAATTCCCGCCAGCGATGAAAGCAGTGCTGCCCGAGGCGCATACCGCCGCAGCGCATCGCCCACAAACGCTCCCACGATCTCCATTAGCCCACTGACCAAACAGGCAAACAGTCCCGCCTTCCACGCCAACGATGCGTCCTGCGTCTGCCGGTAAATCGGCCCCATGATGAACACGATGTAGGCAAACAGGCTGACCGTATTGATCCCATACGGCAGCGCCGTCACATCATCACGGTTGTCTCTCTTCGCTAGCTTCCACGCCTGCCAGGCAAAGAAAAAGTTTCCCACGAGGATCGAAAGCGCCGCACCTGGCAGAATCTTTGACGTCACCTCCACCGCCGGAATCCCACACAGAAACGGACAAAGCGTGTAGATCAGCAGCAACTGAAGGAGGTTGTCCACGAACAGCCCAAAAAAGCCGTCCATGTCTCCCTTGGTAATACGCAGCAGGCGCGAATTCATAGGCATAGGAACGAGGGACAGGAGCAAGACACGCGCCGCCCATCATTGTCCAGCGCATAAGCTTCACGAGTTTCTCTCACTTCACCTCCGCACCTCAGTCAGTCCCCACGACTCCTCATTCATAGTCCCTATTGGTCCTATCGGTCCTATCGGTCCTATCGGTCCTATCAGACCTATCCCTCAGTCACCAGCCCGCCTCTCCAACTCCCTCACTTCGCCACTGACCGCCCCGCATTTCCACCACACTCCATCCGTACTGTGGCATCTTCCAGGTACGACCCATGCTCCACCTCAAAACCGCTCCCAACTCCCGCCAAACCCAATCCGCCACAGAGGATTTTTTTTCGCGAAGTATGACTACATAGTCATACTAACGCCCTTCACAACACACAGCTTGGCCGATTGGCGCCAATCAGACCAAGCTGCCCTTGACGAAACCACTACCTACGACCCCGTCTTAACCTTGGCGGGCTTCGCTTTCGCTGGCTTCTCCGGCTTCGCTGGCGCGGTGTAGTGCAGGATCTGTTTATCCTCCAGCAGCTTCGCCTTCAGCTTGTCATACGGCACATCCTGCACCGCAATCTTCGCGTCGATAGCCATCACCGCCGCCGTCGCTGCCGACTGCCCCAGGATCATGAACACCGGTTCCATACGGATCGAACCAAAGGCAATGTGGGAACTGGAAACACAGACGGGCACCAACAAATTCGCGCATTGACCGCGCTTCGGCACCAGCGATCCATAAGCGATCTCATACGGCCCTTTCGTTGACACACCAATGTCGCCTTCGTTCTGCACAAACCCTTCCGGCGTGATGTAACGCTGCACATTGTGGGAGTCGATCGTGTAGGATCCCATGCCCACGGAGTCCGGTGTGGGCTTGCGTTTCGTCAGTTCGTTCTCGGTCATCACGTAGTGCCCCACCATGCGGCGCGCCTCACGGATGTAGAGTTGAGGAGACCAGTTGCCATTGTCGCCGTATTCATCCTTCGGCAGTCCCCATTCCTTCATGGCATCCTGCACGTCCTTCGGCACACGAGGGTCATTGGCAATGAAATACAGCCAGCCCTTTTGATACGTCTCATGTTCCTTGATGATCTCGCGGCGCTTCTCATAGCTGCCATCGGGGTACTCGTAATTGAAGCCAATGTTGTCCGTGCTGAAAGGCCCGTGGTTGTTCGTGTCCGTCTTGTGATTGGGGATCGGATCGAACTTCTCAAACGTCTCGCGCCAGCCTGCGTTGAACACACGCAGCAGCAGTTCGTACTGCCCCGCATCATAACCTTCCGGCTTGGGGAAGGGGATCCGGTTGCTCGGATCATTCGTCAGGCACATGCGGAAGCAGTAGGCCTGCACCCGCTTGTCAGCTTCGCCAAAGGTCCCAGGCGGTTCCGCGCTCACACGCGGCAAGACACCGCTCTTGGGGTCGCCTTCCACTTTGTAAGGACTGATGCCTTTCGGCAGCACACCAAAGTGATGGCGGTGATGCAGCACACCAGTCTGCACACCATTCACCGTTTCTTGATACGTGCTATTCGCCTCACGTCCCACATGGTAGTCCACCCCAGCCGCCGCCATCAGATCACCTTCATAGGTGGTATCAAGGAACATGCTCCCCGTGAAGGTCTTGCCGTCCAGCGTCGTGATCGACACAATGCGATCGCCCTCTTTCTTCACGCCCTTCCCGCGATCCAGCCATGCATCGCGATGTACCGGGATGTCATTCTCTTTTACATACTCATCGAAGATCTTCTCCGCCACATGCGGTTCAAAGATCCACATGGTCCGTTGATCTCCATCCATCGCGGGTGTGCCCTGGCCCTTGTTGCCATACTCTTCCTTCTTCTGCTGCACCCAGGATTCAGCCTTGTCGTAGTGCAGCCACACGCGGTGGTAGAAGTCCCGTGAAAGCCCGCCGATTACCGCCTTGTTGCCCGTATCCGTCCATCCCAGCCCACCGCTGGAGAGACCACCCAGGTGTTTGTCCGGGCTCACGATGACAACAGTCTTGCCCATCTTCTTGGCCTGCACCGCCGCGATCACACTGGCACAGGTGCCACCATAGACGACCACATCATATTGTTCGGCCGCTCGAGCGGACCATGAACAAACCAAAGCAAGGCCCAGGGCCAGGAAGCGCGATTTCATCCGCGGAGTTTGGATGCAAGCCAAGCCCGCTGGCAACCAAAAAGCGACAACCGTCCGTTGCCAGGCGTCCCTATTTACCTGCTAACTGGCTCACGATGTGGCGGCGCACAGCATCCACCGTGATTTGGGTCGCCATCGGAGAACTGGCATGCCCGCCGTGGATGTCATTGTAAATGGCCTTGGTAGGGCAGGGGAGCGCATTGTAGGCCGCATAGACGCTGGTGGGTGGACAGGTCGTGTCAATGAAGCCCACCGTCATGACTGCTCCCTTCACTTTAGCTCTTGTGGCGAAGTTGACCGCATCAAAATACCGCGATGTCTCCAACACCTTGGGATCCAGGGTGATACCATCTGGAAGGAAGGGCACCAGCTTCGGCCAGCCCGCGATCCGTCCAATCGTTCCGCCAGTATGGTCGCACCCGGCAGCGACCCCTGCCGAACAAAAGGTGACCCGCTTATCCAAACCCGACAGCACGATCGCCTGATAACCTCCCTGGCTCACCCCGTGTACCACCAAGGTTTTGCCATCCCATTCCGGTTGTTCACACAGGAAGTTAAGTGCCTGCATCCCCCGCAGAAACATCCCCAGGAAGTAAGATTTATCCCGCGAGTCTCGCCCATCGAAACGGTAATCCTTTAGGGCACCAGCTTCCAGGGCTTTATAGTACGCGTCAGGCTTTCCGTTCTGGATGCCATGGGCGTTCATATCCATCGCCAGGATCCCGCCCGCACTCCAGTAAGCCGCACTATTGAGTTGGGAGCTGCGCACACCCGCTCCATGCACCACGAGCAATGCCGGTAATGATTTGGGCTTGGCATCCAGGGGCCGCGCAAAGTAGGCCGATGCTGGGAGACCGCCTACGCAGTCGATTTGCACATCAAAGCAGGACACCTTATTCGATGCCGGATGCTCCATTGGCGTCAGTTTCGCATTCATGGGGATCTCCGCGAGGTGCTTCCGCTGCTCTTCCCAAAACGCATCAAAGTCATCCGGCACGGGCTGGCTCGGCTGGATTTTCAACGCATCAATCGCGGCTCCAGCACGGGCCAGCACCCGCTTGCCATTGATCGTTCCCGTCACAAAACAATGCAGAAAGCCCGGTTCATCCATCTTGCCTTTAATCAGCACGCTTTGGCCAGGAGTGACCTTGACTGTCCCATTCTGAAGCGGTGGCATCACGCCATCTTTGCTCAGGGTATAGGTCAATTCGGTTCCGTTCTGCGCGGCAGCTCCACCGGACAGATCGACTTTGAAACTCACTTCTTCACTCACCTTATACATGGCATCATCACGCTCCACGGAAGCTGTCAGCGTGACCGGCGCATCGATAGACGTCGGAGCGGGTGCGCTGGTGCGGGTCACCGCGCTCTGGCCTTGCGCACTCCATGCGGAAGCTGTGATAAGCCAGGAGGTTGAGAGTGTGATGAACAATGATCGGCCGGATGGAACCATGGGAGAATCAAGGGTGTGAAGCAGCGCACCGATTAGAGGGAATCCTTTGAAATTCGTCAAGTCGTGCCAATACGTTCAGCTCCGTGCGCCTGTCGGGGCCATCCGCTCTTCAGCGATGATGCCGTTGGCAGTCGCAGGCAGGCTTGCTATCTTTCCCCATGGCTTATCCCCTCAGAGCCGACCTCAAAGTTCTCCGTCTGACGGAAGCGTTCCGCATTGCTCATGGCGTGTCACAGGAGCGCACCGTCTTGCGCGTATTCTGGGACGGAGCTGTCGGAGAGGCGCCCTTTGTCCCTTATTATCATGAGAACCCGGAGGAAGCCCTCAGTTGGCTTCAAGCATTGACTTGGACCGGAGGGCCACCACCAGAGTCTGGTCCCCGCGCCGCTCGCCTCGCCTTGGACCTTCTGTGGCATGATCATCTCGGCCGCGCCGCCGGAAAGCCTCTTTATCAAATGTGGGATCTCGATCCCTCACTGTCACCCCCAGGATGCCGCTCCCTTGGCATTCCCACGGACCTGGACGAGTTCATTCTGAAAGTCGAAGACACGGCCCAGAAGTTCCCAGTGCTCAAACTGAAACTGGGCAGCGGCAACTTGGCTTTCGATGAAGAGATCGTCGCCCAGGCACGCGCCGCCGCGCCGGAGGCCACGATTTTCGCCGACGTTAATGGCGGTTGGTCTGTCCCGGATGCCGCGGCCTTGATTCCTCGACTCGCGACTTATGGATTGTCTTTTGTTGAGCAACCCATTCATCACAAAGGGGGCGTGGAAGCTTGGCGGGAACTTCGTAGGCTGCTTAGGCAGGCCGATTGTGTAGTGAACCTCTATGCCGATGAAAGCGCCCAGACTGCCGCTGACATTCCTGCTCTCGCCGGACTAGTGGAGGGCGTGAATGTGAAACTTCTGAAGGCAGGTTCATTTGCAGGCGCAAAAAGAATGATCCAGGAGGCCCGAGCCCACGGACTGAAAGTCATGCTCGGTTGCATGATCGAAAGCACCATCGGCGTCACCGCAGCGGCTCATTTAGCCCCCATTGTGGATGGCATTGACCTGGATGGTCACCTGTACCTGGCCGAGGACGACTACACTGGCATCCGGTACAGCGGAGACGGCGAGCTGATCCTCCCTGAAAAACATGGGCTTGGGGTAGAGCCCAAGGTTGGGGCTTGAAGCAGGTTGTCGACACCTTCTTGGGAATGGCATTGCCAGAATGCCAGCAGACATGCTAGAACTGCGCGGCATGTCTTTGACTATTGATTCGATCCTTGAGGCCGCTGAACAACATCAGGCCAGCGACGTTTTTCTTCAGGAGGGCGAAGTTCCACGCATCAAGATCAATGAGCAAATCCTCGTGCTAGGCACGGAGCCGATGGGGCTCTCACAAATGTCCGGCTTGTGGCAATCCTGTGGCGGCAATCCGCAAGGGGACTTGGATCGGGATTCGGGGCTGATTTCCCACACCCATATTCGCTTCCGTGTGAATCTACACCGGACCATGGGCCGACTGGCTGCCGTCATGCGGCGCATCAAGACTTCTGTTCCTGAACTCAGTTCTCTGGGAGTGCCGGAGTGGCTGTTGACCCGTTGGGCTTCCCGATCTCATGGGCTCGTGCTCGTCACGGGTCCTACCGGTTCAGGAAAATCCACTTCCATTGCCGCCACGCTGCGCTGGATGAACGAAAATCTCGCCCGGCACATCGTCACCATTGAGGACCCTGTAGAATACATCTTCTACAATCAGAACTGCCATTTCACCCAGCGGGAGGTAGGCCGGGACACTGCCACCTTCGCCAATGGCTTACGGAGCGCCATGCGTCAGGCGCCAGACGCCATTTTTGTGGGTGAGGTTCGCGATTTCGAGACCGCCATGACGGCGCTGCAGGCTTCCGAGACAGGGCACCTTGTCTTTGCGACCCTCCACTCGGAACGGGTGAGCGATACCATGGAGCGTTTCCTCAATCTTTTCCCCAAGGAACAGGAAGGCATCGGGACGCACCTTCTCTCTCACCAGTTGACGGGCGTTATGTGCCAGAAGCTGGTGCAACGCACCGACGGCGGTTTGCACCTGCTAGTGGAACACTTTGAAAATGGAGGCGCACTCCGCGACTGGATCGCGCAACGCAGCGTCCTGCACATCGAGGATTATTTACGGCGTGGAGCCGATCCGAATGCCTCTTCCTTCATTCATTCGACGGTCGCGGCATACGAGCAAGAGTTGATCACTGAAGAAACCGCCATTGAGGCCTTGGGCAGCGAAACGGAATTCCGCAGGGCGGCCCGCGGCATCAGGGGCTGAGCAACTTATCTCCCTCCTAACTGCAGTTTTGACCATTTAATAGAATTATGCCAGCACTCGACCTTATCGATTACCTGACCATGATGTGCAATGTGGGTGGCTCTGACCTCCACCTCAGTCCCGGCGCCATGCCCATGGTCCGGCTTCATGGCATGCTCCAGCCTCTTTCCGAGGAAGTTCTCGACGCATTGGACTGCCGAGACCTCATCTTCGGTGCACTCAAGGAGACGCAACGCGCCAAACTGGAGCAGGATTGGGAATTGGACTTTGCCATTCAAGTGGACGGGTTGGGTCGCTTCCGTGGAAACGCTGTTTATGCCAGTAGCCAGGTGGAAGGGTGCTTTCGTCATGTGCCATCCGAGATTCCAGATATCCGGGATTTGGGCCATGGGCCCACCGTGGAGCGCCTCTGCAATGAGCAGCATGGCCTGATTCTCGTCGCGGGAGTTAGCGGCTCCGGCAAGACGACCACCCTGGCGGCGATGATCCAGCAAATAGCTCGGGCTCGCGGGGGTCACATCATCTCCATCGAAGATCCGGTCGAATATGTGTTCCAGCACTATCGGGGCGTTGTGCAACAGCGGCAGGTCGGTGGGGACACGAAGAGCTTTGTCACGGCGCTGCGGAGCGCCTTGCGGGCGGACGCGGATGTCATTGTTGTCGGAGAAATGCGAGATCTGGAGAGTATCCGGATCGCCATCACGGCGGCGGAAACTGGCCATTTGGTGATCGGCACCCTGCATACAACCGATGCCCCCAGCACCGTCTCGCGAATCCTCGACGCATTCCCTGAGGAGGTTCAGGATTATGTGGGTTCACAGTTGGCCCATTCGTTACTGGGCATTGTCTGTCAGCATCTTATCAGCCGCGTGGACACTCCGGGGCGTGTGCTCGCCACGGAAGTCATGACGAACAACCCGGCCATCGCCGGCGCCATCCGAAACCGCCGCTTCCCTCAGGTCGCCGGTCTAATTCAGCTCGGTGGCCATGACGGTATGCACACGATTGACGATAGCCTGGCGCATCTGTTGCGAAACGGATTCATTTCGTTGGACGACGCCCTCGTGAGGTGCCGTGACAAAAATATGATTCATCAAGCCAACCAGATCAGATTACAGGCATTGAAACGCTAAAATCAACTGGCAGGAACCGGAGTTTCTGATATCCTCCGCACGCCAATGAGAATCCTCATTTTTCTTTTCGTCGCCGCAGGCTTTGTGGCAGGTTGGATTTTGATCAAGGAGAAGCGGGAAAAAATGACCTCCGATTCTTGGGCCAGCCAAATGCTTGAGGTCGTCGGAGAGCAGGCGCAAGTTGACCTTTCCGGGGCATCTGGACTTAATGAGGCCAATTTTTTCCGGATCCTTCTTTTCATGCATAAACTGGAAGGGATGGGCCGTGATCCAGGCACGGTGGCTTATGATGCGGGCATGAAGATTTCTGGCAATGGTGGGACGAGCCAGTTACTGCGGGAAACCCTCATGGAAAATTACTCCTTGGCCAAACGGCTAAAACTCTTCGATGACGTCCAGAACCTTCTCAAGATGGAACAAGGAAAGCCCCCTCTTATACAGACGGTAGAGTGGCATCATGAAGAGATGACGGTGGGCCACCTGATTGCGCCGGACCTTGCACCCGAGGCCGCCAATTGTGCAGCGAACTTGTTACTAATGCCCAAAGTGGTCCATCAAGCTCAGGATGGGCGAATTCCGAACAGCATGGTCCCTCGCGTACGGGCTATGATGAGAAGTGGGTTGATTGCCAAGCAGTCTGCGGAGAAGATCTTCGCTTCGCAGGGCATCAAATTCTGAATAGCGAGATCGAGTCGAGCGGCTCAGCATCCAGGGCGATCCTGCCCCGAACTTCATCATTCGTGGGTAGCCATCTTGCTGTACGCTAATATCCGGGTGGGATAGAACGTTTAAATCGCGTTATCTGGGTCAAATGTGTCACCTCGGGGAGGCTGCAGCAATGTAGGGCTGAGTTGACATCTCCATTTTTCCCGTCCATTCGTATTTCCCAGCGATGAGCGACTTGCTTCACAAAGCGACAGTGCTGGTGCTGAACCGCAACTGGCAGGCCATTGATGTCAAAACACCCGCCGATGCTTTTTGCATGATGGCGGCAGGGACAGCCACTGCCCTCGCCATCGAGGACGGCGGAAATATGCAGCCCACCAAGTGGGAGGAATGGTTTATTCTGCCAGTCCGCGATTCCGACAATGCCGTCGGCACCGTGCATGGCGGGGTGCGTATCCCCACAGTTATTGTGCTGGCCAAATATGATAAAGTGCCCAAGCGCCGACCTAAGCTGAGCGGCCGTGGAATCTGGGAGCGCGATGGCGGGGTGTGCCAATACACCGGACGCAAGCTGGCCCGCGAAGAAGGAAACATTGACCACGTGATGCCCCGTTCGCGCGGCGGGAAGACGACATGGGACAACTGTGTCTTGGCCGACAAGCGCATCAATAGCAGAAAAGCCGACAAGACGCCGGACGAGGTGGGATTGAGGCTACAGCGTAAACCGGCCGCACCGCGGGAGATGCCAAGCACCTATTTCATCCGTAATGTCTACGGGGTGGGGGATTGGGATATGTTTCTCGGCTAGATCGCCAGTAGGGAGAACACCCATCGGGCGGTCTTTCCAGAGGGGTTCTTAGGCCGCCTCCTGCAAATGAGAAATGCCATGCCGCTCAGAATAACCAGCATGCCGCCACCCGGTTCCGGAACAGCGGCCGCGTTGTAGTTCAGGAACAGACTGTTGCCGGACTGTTCAATGTCGAAATAGCCGTCGTAGATTTCGTTCCAGAATTCACTGACGTCGAATTCCATGGCGCCTGGATCGAAGCCATTGATCGAGCCTGTTACCCGAAGAATCTCCCAGGAGTAGTCAGACTGAAGATCAAAACCCGCCAGATAAGCCGGGTTATTCGAGATATTGAGCGAGTTAATCGCAAGAGTGAAAGGGTTGATCACCGACGCGGTAAAATCCAGATCGCCATTGATCAGAATCAAGTCCCAGTTTGTTCCGGCAATACCGTTCAGGGCATTGGTCTCCCAAATATAGACGCCTCCTCCGGCCCAGGTTTGAGTGGCGGAGTTCATGATGCCGGGGCTATTCCCCGGGGAGATGGATCCACCGTCTGCCACGGTGATGTTACCTAAGGTGCTCGACCCACCGAGGATGCCGTCATTCACCACCGTGATTTCTCCCGTTACGCTTCCGTTGATCCAGAGCAATCCTTCTTCGACTCGCGTACCGCCCTGGTAGGTGTGGGTTCCCTCCAACGTTAGCTTCCCCGTTCCCACTTTCGTCAGACCACCTTCACCCGATAAACCGTTGTCCATGGTGACGTTAAAAGATTGCGTGTCCACGTATGCGCCTCCCGACCCGATGGTAACACTCACATTGTCGCCACTGATGAAACTGTCGGTGTTCTGGGTGGCCCGCAGTACGCCTCCATTGACATGAATTTGTAAGGTCCCAGGATCCTCCTCGCCCCCTCCAATGGGCCCAGCGACGGCAGCGACCTCCAAAACTCCGCGGCTCCCGGAAATGCCATTGACATGGATCTCGGGAGCCTCGCCCGTGGAACCGGAGATTACGACAGCGTTCGCCGCGAGGCGACCACCAGATTCCACGGTTACCGTGCCATTCAACAAGTCCAGGTTCCCGGCGATGGCGAAAACCGAATCGTTCCCTGTGACAGTCAGAGAGCCTGTTGTGTTGTCGAACGTGACGGACTGGGCTGTCGCCGATCCACCGTCTTCTACGCGAAACTCTCCGCCTCGCAATTCGAGTAAGGAGGTCACCAGCAACTGGCTGCCGGCCCCCTTGACGGTGACTGCGCCGCCATTCACCGCCGAAGAGCCTGCCGTGAGTTGTCCTCCGTTTTCGATGACCACGTCGTTTCCGGCGAGATTCCCCACGGTAAAAGAATCTTGAATTCTCATTTCGGAATTTTCCCCAGTGATTGTCACCGCACCGGCGCCAGCGCCGATCGTTCCAATAGATGCCACGATCGTGTCCATGGAGCCGCCGTTTTCAACTCGGAGAGTTCCCTCCGCATCACTGCCCACAAATAGCTGTCCGGTGTTGTGCCAGTTGGACCCTTCGCCAGAGATTGTTACCGCACCCGCCCCTGGGGTATAACCAATGTTGCCCAGGGTACTGTTGACTTGGCCTCCGTCCTCAATCCGCAGGGAACCATTTCTGACGATGAGAGAAACAGCGTTTTCCCAGAGTGAGTTTTCTCCGGTAACGATCAGCTCAGCTGGGCTCTGATTCTCGGCGCCAATAATACCTGTGTCGTTGCTGACTAGGCCACCGTTCTCAATAGTAAGGCTACCGCTGCTGATGGTCAGCCCGTTGGCCACTTCCCAAGCTGATCCGGCGCCAGTAATGATCACAATCGCACTTCCGCCTGATCCAGTTCCGCCGACGCTTCCCGTATCACTAGTGATTAGGCCACCGCTGTCCACTTGTACGGTGCCGCTTTGGAGATTCAAACTAGTCCCAATCTCCCACCAGGAGCCATTCCCTTGGATATTAACGGCGGCGCTGCCTCCGTTCCAACTATCATCGATCCCTCCAATTTCGCTGGTAATATGCCCCCCATCCTGAACCGCCAGCAGCCCGTGGGAGATGTCGATAAGCCCTGCAATCTCAAGTCTTGATCCCGCCCCAGTCACAGTGGTCACTGTATCGCCCCAAGCCAAGGCATTTCCCAGTGTTAGACTGCCGCTCGAGGCATGGCCACCGGCCTCGATATTGAATGAGCCATTGTAGAATGACAGGTCGGTAGACTGCCAACTGGAGCCAACATCCCGGATGGTCACCCGGCCCGTCCCACCGTCCTCACTGCCGGCTCGTCCCCAGTCACTGATAATGATTCCGCCCTCGGACAGCAGGATTTCACCCGTCCCGCCATCATCCCCCAAGTTGAGAGTGCCGGACACGGTCCAAGTGCGGGCATTGAGAATCTGAACCAGTCCTGTCTCTCCCGTAGGTGATCCGATCCACGCTTCCCCGGATAAAGCGTCCGCCGCACTGATGGTAGCGGTAATCGACAGGGGACCGCCGATTTGGACAGTGTTAATTGAGGTGGGGATCCCCGCCGACCAGAGAAGGGGATCATGCCAGCTTCCACTGGCGATATCAAAATTAGTGGAGCTTTGTCCAAACGCACGCAGGCATGAAAATGCCATCATTAATAGACACAGAAGCACCCCATGACCCGCGGGATGGGAAACTGATACCGGCTCCTCAAAAAGGGTAGCTGGTATTGTTTTCACATCGCCGGTCGAGTCGCGAGCTCTAGGATCTTGCTGCTTGGGAGAGCCAGATCCGGTACTGGGGAAGGGCGGCACCATGGACGGCTACTCAATTAAGCTAATTTAATTACAACAACCATAATTATCATAATTTTAGTTTGATATTAATGGGTTGTCTACTTATATCAGCAAAAACACGCACCCCTGGTTGAGAGGTGCGTGTTTGCGAGGGCGATTGGTACAGGGCCTGTTGGTATCAGGCGATGGGCGAAGGCTTTACAAAGCATCCACGCCCTGTTCGCCGGTGCGGATCCGCAAAACTTCTTCGACGGAATAAACGCTGATTTTGCCGTCTCCAATGGATCCAGTATTGGCCGCTTTGACAATGGCTTTCACCACGAATTGCACTTGCTCGTCGGCCACAAGCACCTCGATTTTGGTCTTGGGCAGGAAGTCCACGGTGTACTCGCTGCCGCGGTAGATTTCCGTGTGGCCTCGTTGGCGGCCGAAGCCCTTTACTTCAGTGACGGTCATCCCGTGTACACCTGCGTCGCGCAGGGCATGCTGAACTTCGTCAAATTTGTGTGGCTTGATAATAGCTTCGATCTTTTTCATATACGCGTGATTGCTTGGTTCGTAATTTTTTATGGTTTCCGATGCATGCCGGCCTGTGAGGACCGGTTGTCGATCTGCCGTTATATAGACCTAGGACCGTGCCAAGAGGGTTGCTTGAGTCGTAAAGATTTGACCGTTAAAGAGTTGTGTAAGTGATCGTCTTTAAAGGCTTCACTCGAGGCAACTGAAAGTGGTTGTGGTCTGACCGCCCTCTGGTAAGAAAGTTACCACTTGCTTCACCCCCAGTGGTCGCGAGGATAGGATGTCAGGTCTATAGGAATAAAGGATGCTCCTGCCTGATGTCACCGCATGAAACGCCTGCCGCGCATATTGATCATCGATGCGATCGAGAGCGATATCGCACTGGCGCGGAAAGCTCTGTCTTCAGCCGGTTATGAAGTTGATGTCGCTCCAGACGGCGAACGCGGTCTGGATCAGGCGTTACGTGATTCCTACGACATCGTGATCACGGAATATCGCCTGCCGGGTTTGGGAGGTTTGCAGGTGGTGTCGGCGTTGCACGCGCGTAAGCCGCGTCTGCCCATCCTCATCATGACGAATATGCGGGACGGAGATGTGGCCATCCGGGCGATCAAAAACGGTGCTTATGACTTCCTGCCCAAACCCGTGGATATGGGCGACATGCTGAACCTCGTTGCGGAGGCGGTGAAGGTCTCGCGCCAGATGTCGAAACCGGTGGAAATCGGCCATGTCTACGAGGAGCAGGATACCCTCATCGGGAACAGCCGCGCGATGGCGCGAGTTTACCGCGAGCTTGCCAAAATTGCGGCGACTCCTGTGACGGTCCTGATTCGTGGGGAAACCGGAACGGGCAAAGAATTGATCGCCCGTGCTCTCTACCAGCACGGCCATCGTGCTCACAGACCATTCATTGCAGTCAACTGCGCGGCCATCCCTGAGAATCTCCTGGAAAGCGAATTGTTCGGCCACGAGAGAGGCGCATTTACGGGGGCGACATCGCTTCGCATCGGTCGCTTCGAACAGGCGCACAATGCGACCCTCTTCCTCGATGAAATTGGCGACATGGACTCGCAGTTGCAGGCAAAACTGCTTCGTGTCTTGCAGGAGCGGCGCATCCAACGGGTAGGCGGGCGCTCTGACATTCCGGTGGACGTGCGTTTTATCGCTGCCACCCATCGGGATTTGGAAGAGATGATCCGCAAAGGGGAATTTCGGGAAGACCTCTACTATCGTCTGAACGTCGCGACGATCACGTTGCCCCCACTGCGAGATCGCTCGGAAGACATTCCGTTACTGGTCGATTATTTTCTCGCACGCTACGCCGAAGACTTCGGCCTGGGCAAGGCCTCCATCTCGCCCCTGGCAGTGCGCTACATGGAAACGCAGCCTTGGCCGGGCAATGTCCGGCAGCTTCAGAACATCCTGCGCAAGGCGTTGCTAAAAAAGCGTGGATACACCATCACGGAAGACGATGTGCGCGAACTGATGAGCGATGCCCTCACGTCGGCAAAAGGTGCTCCTGATGAACCCACACTGCCTGAATTATCCCGTAAGGTATTGCGTCGCGCCATGGACGGTGAAATTGAGGTGGGAGCCTATGCGGAAATGAACCGGCTGATGGAACAGGAACTTCTGGGGGCTGCCATCGAGCTTTCCGCCGGGAATAAAGCCAAAGCTGCCCGCTGGCTGGGCCTTTCCCGATTGACCTTGCGCGAAAAACTCCAGCAGCACGGGTTGGATCCCCGGCAGGAAGCTGAATAGGATTCAGTGCCCTGCCGCCGCCTCCTCGGACAAGAGCTTCCATATCAAGGAGCAAGCGCGTCCCCTTGTCAGTGGCTGGGAGTAGGCGATAACATCCTCTTGTGAAAGCATCTTCTGCTTCAACGCGCCCAACAAACGGTTGAACTCATCCGGTGTTACCGGTTGGTCGGGCAGAAAGGGGCCGAAGCTGTTGTTTTGACGGAAACCGGCGTGCTTGCTGGCGTCATAGCCGTTCTCCGCAGGCCACCTTGGCAAAACACCGAAAACCGTGAGGGCGCCATTGTCGAAAAGCGTCTCCACCTCGCGGAAGTTCGGATGCGTGTGCGGCACATCGGTGAAATGCACATTGCTGATGCTTGGCCAAAGGCCAAAGGTGCGCACCAGCAGCTTGCAGGCTTCAGCACGTGTTAGCGGTTCATCCGGCCGGAAGCAGCGGTTGGCATCGCCGGTGGCGATCTGGCGAACGCTGAGGAGTTGGATGGGAACGAAGTCCTTATGGGATGCATCCACATCCCAGAAGAAGGAAATCTTGAGCTGCTGCCGAACTAGAACTTCCTGGAGGTAATCCACCGGCAGCTCCCTCGGCTGCACGCCGCGTTGGGCACACAAAGCCGCAGCGATACCGGCGGACTGCCCCAGCACCGTCCAGGTGGGGTCCATGCGCACAGCAGAGAAGGCGACGTGAGTGGCTGAGAGCGCCACCGGCACCAGCAGGCCATCCACCTTCTGCGGCACAATGGAACCATAAGGCACCTGGAACGCCGTCGATGCGTTCACCAAATAGTAGTCGCCCTCGCCTTTGTCTGGTGTGGAGACATCCGTTTTGGATCGGACGGGCTTCGCATCGATGGGATACTCGCCAACGGCGATGCTGGTGGGCTGGGGTGGGGGAATGAAGCCTTCGCCTTTGATAAAAGGATTGATGTCCGCTTCGGTCATGTTCGCCAGACCATTGATGCGCCGACATTCCCGCGTGAAGACCAGATACGGAACGAAATCGTTATCGGTGAACTCGTCCGTGGGCAGGCCCAAGTGCGTCTTGCCCAGTTCGTGTTGCAGGAAATAGAGGTAGCTGAGCGCATTGTTTCTGTAGGTCACGGCCAAGGCAGCGCGCTCATCGCGTGTTGCCTCTGGCCAGTCCCAATTGATCTCCTGCAGTTCGTTGCCAACAGGGTTCACGTTCATCTCGGCTTTACCATTCGGCATGGAGGGTTTGCCGTTATAAGATGCATGCTGGAACTTGTTCTTGTCGTACCCTGGCGGTGGCTCCTTCAAGATATGGGCGTCACCCGACTCCGCCGGGAAATTCTGAATGCAGAGGCGCAAACCGTATGAAGGCACTGCTCGATCCTGCTCGCCCGTCGAGCCTGGCAGGAACTCACCCGTGTGATTGAAAAAGTAGATTTTACCGGCATGCGGCTCCAGTTCTGAACGAGCCTCCCGTCCCACGCGGAACGGCACGCCAGCCCATGCCGCCACGTCAGCCTCGTGTGTGGTATCGACGAACACTTTGCCTCGAAAGGTGATTGGCCCGCCATCACCATCCGTTTGCACCGCGACCAGTCGATTGTTTTCGACGGTTACTTTGACCGGATAACGCTTTGGAAATACTTCCACATTGGGAAGCTCTGCCACCATCTTTTTGAAGATCTGTTGCGCGACCTTCGGCTCCCATACGCCGCCTTCCCAAGGTTCATGCGCTGCGAAGGAACGTCCGTCAATGTGATTGCTTTTGCGCTCCCGGACCTTGAAGACCGGATCAGTCGCGAGGAGCGGCTGATAATGTGCTTTCACCGCTTGTCGAAACTCCTCGAACACGCCGCTGAGCGACTCATAAGAATACGAGTCGATGTTTGAAATGCCATTGGCCAACATGCCACCCAACACGGGGGTTGGATCAATGAGTGCCACCTTCACGCCAAGACGCCCTGCTCCGATAGCCGCACCGACGCTGCCGGAACTGTTGCCGACGATCACCACATCGAAAGTCTTCTCCGTTGCGGGAGCTTCACCTGTAGCTGCAGTTTGTGCCGGGGACGGACTGCAAGTGGCCGTTAAGAATACAGCGGCGGCAAAAATGATTCGGTGCATGCGGCTGACTCTAGAGAAAAAGCGGGCGATTGTGCAAGTGACTTGAGCGCTGCCCACCGCGATCATCCTCCGAAAAAAACGTCAGGTCTGTATGGACATTCCTTCAAGCCGCGTTTGTTTCCCGCACTTCCACCGTCCATTCGCGCTTCCTTATTCCTATCATGAAAGTCCTGTTTGCATTCGCCGCCCTACTTACCGCTGCCACCTGGTGTCCGGCACAGATCACCTTTGAAGGGAAAGAAGGTCCCGGGAAGGGCAAGAACATTGTACTGTTGGCGGGGGACGAAGAATACCGGTCCGAAGAAGGGATGCCGATGTTGGCCAAGTTGCTTTCCGAGCGTCACGGCTACACCTGCACCGTCCTTTTCTCCGTAAATGAGAAAGGCGAGATCGATCCCAATGCCTCGGCCAGCCTCACCGGCCCGGAGGCTTTGGACAAGGCTGACCTATGCATCATGCTGCTACGCTTCCGTAACTGGTCCCCTGAGACCATGAAGCATTTTGAGGATTTTTATCTGGCCGGCAAACCCATCATTGCGCTACGGACGAGCACCCATGCTTTCAACATTGGTGATGCCAACAGCCCGTACCGGAAGTACTCCTGGAACGTCAAGGATGGTCCCTGGCCCGGCGGATTCGGCAAACAAGTGTTGGGTGAAACGTGGGTCGCCCATCACGGCGCCCACAAAAAAGAAGCCACTCGCGGTATCATTGAATCTGGCGCCGAGAGCGATCCCATCCTTAAGGGCGTGAGCGATCTCTTCGGCACTTCGGATGTCTACACCGCCAATCCTCCCGCGGATGCAAAAGTCCTTGTACGCGGTCAGGTGCTTACCGGTATGAATGCAAGCGATCCCGCCGTTGAAGGCACGAAGAACAAGCCGATGCAGCCGATCGTTTGGACGCGCGAAGTGAAAAATGAAGCAGGCGCCACCAACAAGGTGCTCACCACCACGATGGGCGCTGCGACAGACCTGACCAATGAAGGTCTGCGCCGCCTGGTGGTGAATGCCGTGTATGCTTTCACCGGACTGGAAGTGCCTGCCAGAGCCAATGTGCAAGTGGTGGGTGGCTACAATCCCACCATGTATGGCTTTAAAGGCTTTATCACTGGCAAGAAGCCAGCCGACTACGCAAAGTGAATGTGCCGGCCAGTTAAGCTGGCCACCATCGTCAGCAGTTCTGCTGCCTCCGCTGGCTTAGCCACATGCATTTGGAAGCCAGCGGCGATCGCTTTCATGCGATCCTCGGCGCGTGCATAAGCAGTTAGTGCGATGGCAGGCACATTGCCTCCTTCACTCTCAGGCAACTTCCGCACTTTCCGCATCAAGGCATAACCATCTTCACCTGGCATACCAATGTCGCTGATAAGCACATCCGGCGGATCGCATTGAATCTTCTCCAGAGCTTCAGCAGCATTGGCTGCCGTTGAAACGGTGGCCCGGCAAGTGACGAGGAAACGACGGATGAGATCCCGCGCGTCCGTTTCGTCGTCGACTACAAGGACCTTTACGCCGCTCAGATCAAGCACATCACTTGGGATGGGTAGGGAAGTGGAACCAGCCTGAATATTGACTTTCTCCGTTTCCTTGGGGCTGGGTTCGGGTTGAAGAACCGCCACGGGAATGGCCACGCAGAACATCGCGCCCGCGCCCAAACCCTGGCTTTCCGCCTTCACGGTACCCCCATGCAACTCCACCAGTTCTTTGACAATGGCCAGTCCCAGTCCAAGGCCGCCATGTTTGCGGGTGCTCGTTGCATCAGCTTGACGGAAGCGGTCAAACACGTGCGGCAGGAAGTCGGAGGAGATGCCATCGCCGGTATCGGAGACTCTCAGAACAACATTGGGCCCTTCGCGTTCCAGTTCCACGGTCACCTTGCCGTCTTTAGGAGTGAATTTGACCGCGTTGGACAGCAGATTCCACAGGATTTGCTGAAGTCGGGATGGGTCGCCATGAATGGGCGGCACCGAGGTGTCGATCACCATCCTTAGATAAACGCCTTTTGCTTCGGAGGCAGGGCGGACCGTTTCCACGGCTGTCTTCAAAACCGATGACAGGTCTACCGGTTGCATGTGTAGCCGCACCTTTCCGGAAATGATGGCGCTCATGTCCAGAAGATCTGTGATGATCTGCGACTGCGCGCGGGCATTTCGCTCGATGGTTTGCAGCCCCACGGTTAAATCTTCCGAATCTGGATCACCACTGAGAATGGTGCACCAACCCAGGATGGCACTTAGCGGGGTGCGCAACTCATGGGAGAGTGTCGCAAGGAATTCATCCTTGATGCGGTTCGCACGTTCCGCGTTCTCGCGGATATCGCGTTCGGAGGCCAGGAGGCGCGCATTCTCTTCCTGCCATCGTTTGGCGTCATTGATGTCGGTGTTTGTGCCGAACCATCGGATGATTTCGCCGGCTTCGTTCCGAATAGGCAGCGCACGGCCGAGATGCCAGCGGAAAACACCATCCTCCCGGCGCAGCATATACTCTATCTCGTAGGGATTGCCGGTGCTCACTGCTTCAGGCCAGGCCTTGAGCGCTCGCTGCAGACCGTCTTCTGTATGCACCAGTTTCCAGTGATCCATCGTCACCGTACCGCGCGGCAGGCCGGTGTATTCGTACCATCGCTGGTTGAAGTAATCCACCTCGCCATCCGGTGTTGCCATGAAGACCATCTGCGGCATGGCGTCGGCTAGTTCGCGGAAGCGCGCCTCACTTTCCTGCAGGCGCTTTTGCGCCAGCTTCATCTCAGTCACGTCCAGTCCTGTCCCGACAAGAGAAACCGCATGGAGTACTGGAGTTTCCTCAAAATAAGCGCGTCCCCGCGACTGGATCCAGTGGACCGTGCCGTCCCGGTGCGGAATGCGGTACTCCACATCATACGGCTGGGGGTTGTTCACATCCAAAGCTGCCAGGATGGCCTTCTTCACGGGCTCCCGGTCCTCTTCCAACATCAAGTCGAGCACCCCGTCCAAGGGCAGTTCGGCGGCATCGACATCCAGCATCGCCTTGATGCGCTCATCCCAGCTCGCTTTACCAGATTGAACATCGAGATGCCACCAGCCCATGCCGGACGCGTCCAAGGCCAAGCGGCGTTGCTCCGCTAACATTTGCAGGGTTTTGGCCGCTGAACGGCGCTCGGTCTGGTCCACCCCATGTGTAAGGATGCCGTTGATCTCACCCTGCGCGTCGCGCGTCGGAAGATACACAAAATCGACGTAGCGATCTTCCGGTTCGTGACCCGGTTCCCGGGTGAGTCGGACAAGTATTTCGTTACCCTGGTAAGCGTGCCCTGTTGTATAAACTTGATCGAGTAGTTCGTAGAATCCCTGTCCCTCCAGTTCAGGCAAGGCTTCTCGTACCGATTTTCCTAGGACGTCCCGATGTCCGACGAGTTGGAGGAAGGGTTCGTTGACGAACTCATATACGTGGTTCGGGCCTCGCTGCACGGCCATGAAGGAAGAGGAGCGTGTGAAGACATCCGTGAGCCTTTGCCGCTCGGTCTCCAGCGTCTGCGCCACCTTGGCCTGAGCCTCCGTCAACAATCGGGACGCTTCGATTTCTCTGGTGATATCCTGACAGACTTTCGTGTATCCGGTGAGGCGCCCCTGTTCGTCGCGCATGGGGCGCAGGTGCCCGCTGGCATAAAAGGCCGATCCATCTTTCCGTTGCTGCCAGCGTTCACCTTCCCAGTTCCCGTTCTCCAGCGCCATCCGGTATTCATGGTCCGGCACCCCGTTGACCCGCTGCTCATATGTCCAAAGCCTGCGAGAGTCCTGCCCCAGCATTTCCGGAGCGCTATAGCCGAACATCTTCTCAGCCCCGGCGTTCCATTCTGTCACCCTTCCGTCCACGTCTACCGTGACGATGGCATAGTCTTTGACGCTATCGAAAATCTGCCGGAGATGCGTCTCCCGCTCCTGAAGCGCCATCCGGGCGCCGACTTGTGCGCTGATGTCTTCGACCGTTACAATCAGGGAGTAATTGTCATCGCCATCAGGCTGCGTTTTGGAAACGTTAACCTGCGTCCATACTACCGAACGGTCGGGGCGTATGTACCGTTTCTGGAAGGAAGTGGAACTGGCGCCCTCCTCGATTTTTCGCAATTCCTCCACATTCTGCTGGAGGTCATCCGGGTGCGTGATGGCCTTGGAGGTTTTTCCCAGCACGTCCTCCATGGAATGGCCTACAATTCGGCAAAATGCTTCATTGGCGCGCATGATGACACCCTTCGCATCGCTGATCACCAATCCCATGATGGAGCTATCAAAAGCAGTGCTGAAAAGGAGCTCGCTCTGTTTGAGATGCTCATCGGCCTGGTGCTGTTCCGTGATGTCGCGCGAGATGCACAGCAACCGCTCAGGGTTCCCGTTCGGACCATACAAAGGGGAGACCTTGGATTCCCACCATTTCAGGACGCCTCGCATGGTTCTGGCCGAAGCGTGAAAAGATATCGTTCGTCCATCGGCTGCTGCCCGAACCGCTGCCTCTGCTACAGGCGCTGTCTCTTCGGACCACCATTGCGGCCAATAGCTGCCCAAATAGGGAGTGATGTCATCGATCTCCAGAAGCTTCTGGCCCGTCGGACTCATGGAGATCAGACGCCCTTCCAGATTCAGCACTTTGACACAATCCGGTAGAGTGGCGATCAATCCCTGCACCATCCGCTCACTACGGATCAGTGACTCGCAAACGCCGAGGACGTCCTCGCTGTCCATCGATTCGCCCAACTCAGAAGCCTCGAGATACCTCGATGCCACGAGCCGGATCTTGCCGGTCGGTGTGGTGTGCGGTCCCAAGCCTCCTGAGCCAACCGTTGGCGAGGAGTTTTCATGGGAATCTTTCTGCATGGCACACATAATATCGGGTGAGGCAAGATGAATCAAACAACGATGCAGGAAAGGTAAGCAAAACCTTGAGCTCGTTGATACGTGTTTGCATCCGGATTGGATTTCACGTTCCCACTAAAAATTATCGGCGTGGAATTTTCCACACTTGCCGGTTCGAGAATCCTGATCTAAAACAGCTTTCCTGCTTGGTCATATGACCAAGCCACCGTCCCAGTGTGAGCTGGGATGCCGTGTGAAAACGGGCTGTAGCGCAGTCTGGTAGCGCGCTTCGTTCGGGACGAAGAGGCCGTGGGTTCGAATCCCGCCAGCCCGACTCCGGTCAGTCAGTTTCTCTGCACCTTTTGGTCGTATTTTTGGATGCCCAGCTCCTGGTTGAGCAGCTCCACCAGTCGGCGCAGGGGTGCTTTTCCGGGGCATGGGCTTGGACTTTTTGGGGAGAAGTCCCTGGCGCTGGCGTTGTCGCCGGGAAGCTGAAACGCTGACGGTGATCGCTCGCATCGGCCTCCTTGAATCCCTGCTTCGCCCTGATCCAGGCCTCGAACTTACCCTTGGGCCATTCGCCTACGCCTTCGCAATGCTACCAGAACGTCTCCAACATGGTCGGCGGCACCTGCATTTATGGCCCGCTGCCTTGGAGATTCCGCTATTTCATGGAACACCCTACCCCACCGGGGCGCGGTTGGCGCGTACTGGCCTGCATTTATTTGTATTCTGACCCGGCCTAAAAAGGAGGGTGGACATTCCTGTCCACCTGCAGACTCAGGCGACTGCGCCGCTCAAATAAAGCACAGGGACAGGGGTTCCTGCTCCTCAAACAATGGACAGGAATGTCCCTGCTCCTTACAGAGTCTCTTTGGCACACGTGCTTTGTGTCCCTCGTTTTCGAGACTAGGTCCAAGAAATTGCCATGGTTATTGGCGGCTCAAACGGACACGAGGCTGAGGGATCTCGCAGGGTGCTCATCTATCGCCGTACCCAAGAGCTCATCAAAATTGTGATGGCGAAGCTCTACGCCGCAATGGATGATCCCTGTTCAGTTGCCGAACGAAACTTTCCCTTTGCTGAGACAGCAATTCCACTCGCCATGAAGATACGATTTCGCGTTGCTGGTTGCCTGCTCGTTCTCTGTAGCGGGTTGACTGAACTCGGAGCTGAGGAAGCCCATCAGTTGCTCGCTCGAAAGGATGCCGTCGTTGGTCTTTGGCTCATGGGACAGTCACTCTGCGATGGGTCGGAATCGCTGCCGCTCGTAACGCCTGCAGACTCGGGCTGGGAAAACTTTGCGTTCCGCCGAGGGGTTCGAACCTGGTTTTACGGTAATCACTCCTCCGAGCCCGCCGCACGTCCCACGTCCGGATTTGACTTCGTGCCTCTCACTGCGGCGCAGCGGGGAGATTTAGGTGAGACGATAGCCAACGGCCTCGCGGATCACATGCAAGCTGCCGCACGTGGTTTCGATTTAGGGCGCGAACGCATGCAGTCACCGCATTTCCTCGTCGCCATGGCCGGACAGGGCGGTCGGACCATCGAGGAGCTTTCCGTCGCTGATGAATCCACCGATCCGCGCACGCCCGCCGTGAAAAAGCAGGGCGGCGGTTATTATCGCACGAGCCTCGACGATGCACGGCGTGCGCAAGCTCAGGCCAAGTTCCGCGGCCTGGACTTTGCCATTGGTGCATTGGTCTGGATGCAAGGCGAAGCCAATGGCGGCCCGCGTGGCGGCATCGTCCCGAGCCGCTGGCTGGAGGAGATACCACGTCCCGCAGGTCAGCAGTGGTATCGGGATCGTCTACTCGCTTATCGCAAGAAATGGTCCGATGACCTGCGAGCCGTTACAGGTCAAGCCAGTGAGATCCCCATGTTCACTTATCAGACGCTCGGACCCGCTGGGGAAGCGCAACTCATGGCGGCAGATGCTGATCCGCTCGTTATCCTCGTCGGTCCGCATTACATGGTGCCGAGTGCCCTGAACAGCCGCAAATCCAATGGGCAGCGCGGGCATGGCATCCACCTAGCCGCCGACGGTGAACGCTGGTTTGGCGAGCAGATTGGCAAAGTCATGCGGCGGGTGCTTGTGAACGGAGAAAAGTGGCAGCCGCTACGCCCGCAGCGCGCTTGGCTGGAAGATGACCGTGCCAGTGCGTTGGTAGATTTCATCGTGCCCCGGCCTCCGCTTCGCCTCGATGACCAATTTCTCGCACGCCAGCAGCGAGTCGCTACAACCGGCTTTACATCGCTTTTTGGATTCGTTGTTCGCGAAGCAAGCGGCGCTATCGTGCCGATTGCGAACGTTGAAGTCGAGTCTGAGAAACGCGTGCGCATTAGATTGGTGACGCCGCTGCGTGTGGGCGAGGGAAGCACCTTGAGTTATGGCCAATCTGACACTGGCGAAATTGGAGCCATAACCAACATGCGTACCGGCCCGGTGGTCGATGGCCAGCCAACCACTGATCTTCTCGTAGCAGGTGCGAAGCGTGAGCGAATCGCATCACTGCAAGCCGAAGGAACGTTTTCCATCGCAAATACAGGCCAGGGGGATGCCTATGCGCAAGTCCCAGTTCATGGCGTCCTTTCCGAGGCTGGAGTCATGATTCTAAGATTCAAAAATCATGAACTGCGCAATGCCGTGCCGTTCGTCGCTGGGCAGACGCTTGTCGCTCTGCGTGCCTACTCCTATGGAAATCTGCGCGATTCCGATCCCGAGCCTTCGGTCTATCAGTTCAGTGACAAGTCCTACGGCACGCGGGCCGGTATGCCGTATCCTTTGTGGAATTGGTGCGTACTTTTCCAGGGTCTGGCGATAGCGGACTGAGCGTCCTATTGTTAGTCGGTTTGAACGATGACAGTTTTGCAATGCGCTTGCTTAAAAATTCATTTGTAGAGTACGCTACCTGAAAATGAGCATTTTCAATCCTGCCACCTTCATCGCGCTCTCCACACTGCTCGTTGCAACTGTCACCTGCGCGGCTCCCACGATGATCCTGCATCACGGCAAGATCGTCACGGTGGATGGCAGCTTTCGCATCGTCTCGGCGATGGCGATCGAGAACGAACGCATCAGCGCAGTGGGAGACGATGCGGCCATCCTCGCTCTGAAGGGGGATGCCACGCAAGTCGTGGATCTCCGGGGGCGCATGGTCTTGCCGGGACTTATGGACAGCCATGCTCATCCGGTTAGTGCGGCAACTTATGAGTTCGATCATCCGGTGCCGGACATAGGAGACATGGCGCAGCTCCTCAGTTACATTGAGAGTCGAGCCAAGGTGTTGCCCGAGGGGACGCTCATCAGTGTCAGCCAGATCTTCATCACTCGACTGAAGGAGCAGCGCTATCCGACGCGCGAGGAACTGGATCGAGTGGCCCCGAGGCATCCGGTGAATTTCAGCACTGGGCCTGACTCCATGCTCAACTCACGCGCGCTCCAGCTCGCGGGCATTGACCGGAACTTCAAGGTGCCCGCCGGCTCCACGGGCGTGGTCGTCTTTGACGCCAATGGCGAGCCGACCGGACTGATGCATGCCTTCAGTCCGAAGATCGACGCCAAATCCATCCGCAAGACGCCAGATGCAACGCAGACACGCGAAATCGTAAAGAAACTCTTCGCCGACTACAACAGCGTGGGCTTCACCACCATCGCCGACCGTGGTGCGAGCAAGAGTAACATCGAAGTGTATCAAGCTCTGCGCGATGCACAGGAACTCACGGTGCGCTTACGGCTGTCGCAGGTGATTCCCGCTGGCAGCCTGTGGCGCACCACCGAGGTCGCGGTGGATGAGATCCTCAAGCACCCGCTCAGCAAGCCGGACCCAATGCTCCAGATCATCGGCACCAAGATCTGGCTCGATGGCGGGATGCTCACCGGCAGCGCCTTGATGCTGGAACCTTGGGGCGTGAGCAGCATCTACGGCATCACCGACAAAGACTACCGAGGAGTGCAGCGGACGCCGAGCGAGCACCTCGTCAAGATGGTGCGCAAAGTGGCAGGCGCAGGCTTGCAGTTCACCGCGCACAGTGTCGGTGACGGCGCTGTGAAGCTTCTGCTCGACGTGTATGACGAGGTGAACAGAGACACGCCTATTCGCGCATCGCGTCCCAGCATCACGCATTGCAATTTCATGGCGCCCGAAAGCATCGCCCAGGCTGCGCGCCTGGGTGCCGTCATCGACATGCAGCCCATCTGGTTTTACCTGGATGGCAAGACGCTGTTGAAACAGTTCGGCAATGAACGCATGAGCCGCTTCCAGCCATTGCGTGCTTTGTTCGATGCCAAGGTGCCCGTCGGTGGCGGCAGCGATCACATGCAGAAGATCGGCAGCCTGCGCTCCATCAATGCATACAATCCCTGGCTCGGCATGTGGACTACCATCTCGCGCAGGTGCCGATACCTCGATGAGTCTCTGCACAAGGAAGGCGGTCTCACCCGGGAGGAAGCCATCCGCCTGTACACCATCAACAACGCCCAAGTCCTTTTCCTGGAAAAGGAGTGCGGCTCACTGGAGCCCGGAAAACGCGCAGACTTCATCATCCTCGACCGCGACCTGCTGCAATGTCCTGAAGACGACATCAAAGACACGCAAGTGCTGCAGACTTGGCTGGACGGGAAACGGATCTGGCTTGCCGGAGCCAGTGAGTAGCGCCTCACCCATTTTCTCTGGCAATTTCGGCATCAGACGGTTTGCCGCACATACTGCTGGTTACAACACAATGTCTCCGTCACCATGGGCCTGGAACATGGCGTTGAGGGTTGCGGCGGCTTGTTGGGTTTGTGCTTTGAGTTGTGGGTCCGTATCTATTGCCATGGCCTTGGTTGGGTCACTGAGAGATTTCCAGTCTTGGAGAAGTGATAACCACGCGCTCTTGCGGTCTGGGGGTAAATCTTCACAAGCAATGGCGGAGAGCTTTTCAAGCAGCACGCGGCTTGTCTCGGGATTCTCAGGCTGAGTGCTCCGCCAGAGAAGAACCGTTCGCAGATCGGATATGAAGGATTGTTCGGCCAGGTGTTGCTTGGCAGCCGGGCTCAGGACAGTGGCTTTGGGCTCTGCCTTCGGAGCGGGCTTTGGTTCGTCCGCCGGTTCCTCATCAGAGTCACTTTTGGCTTTCTCTTTCTCTCTCTTGTGCTTGTCCTTCTTGGCCTGGGCGAGTGCGGCTGCGGCCTTCTTCCGTTCCTGACGGTGCTCCCGGTATTGCAGGATGGCCGTGGTACTGATGGCGACGATGACGAGCAGCGCCAGCGTCCAGAGGATCGATTTCTTGCTCACCATGCGCAGGGAAATCAAATCAGGCGAGAATGGGCTTCACCACGGTGCCAGCGACGTTCGTCAGGCGATAGTCTCTTCCCTGGAAGCGGTAGGTGAAGCGCTCGTGATCGATGCCAAGCAAGTGGAGCATGGAGGCGTGGAAATCATTGGCGGTAACTTTGCCATCCACGACATCGAACCCGTAGTCGTCGGTCTGCCCATAGCTGATGCCGGGCTTCACGCCGCCGCCCGCGACCCAGAAGGTGAAGGCGTCGCGATGGTGCTCGCGTCCGTAGTCTGCCGTGCCCTGGGAAGCGCCTCCCTGGGAATAGGGAGTACGCCCGAACTCGGTGACAAACATCACGAGTGTCTCCTGGAGCAGGCCGCGCTCTTCCAGATCTTCCAGCAGGGCGGCGGTGGGCTGATCCACGTCACTGGAGACTTTGTCAAAGCGCGAGCCAATGCCAGCATGATGGTCCCAGCCAGGATGGAACAACTGAATGAAACGCACGCCTTTCTCGCACAGCTTTCGGGCAATCAGGCAGTTGCGCGCAAAACTGCCGGACCTCGAGACGGCCTTGCCATAGCGGTTGAGTGTATCCTTGGTTTCTTTGGAAATATCGGTCACCTCCGGCACTTCGGTCTGCATGCGGGCGGCCATCTCAAACTGCTTGATGCGGGCAGCGATCTCTGCCTCGCCCCGCAGGTGCAGTTCTTCCTGCTGCACTTCGATCAACTGTTGCACCATCTTCCGATGCAGAGAATCGCTCAGGCCTTTGGGATTCTGCAAGAAAAGCACCGGTTCCTTTCCTGGCCGGAAGGAGACTCCTTGATGCTGGCTGGGCAGAAAGCCGCTGTCCCAAAGCCGGGAGGACAGGGGTTGGTCGGCATTTCTTTTGGTCACCATCACGATGTAGGCGGGGAGGTTCTCGTTTTCCGAGCCCAGGCCATAACTGAGCCATGCCCCCATGGTGGGACGCCCCGCCAGTTGGTGTCCGCTGTTCATGAAGATGATCGCGGGATCATGATTCACGGCCTCGGAAACCATGCCTTTGAGAAAGCACAGCTTGTCCGCCTGCTTGGCGATGTGGGGGAAGGCTTCACTGATCCAGGCGCCGCTCTGCCCATATTGCTGGAAGGCATAGCGGGAGCCCTGCACCTGAAACTGATTCTGAAACTGCGACATTCCCAGCGGCTGCCGACCTTTAAAGACCGAGGCAGGAAGCGGCTTCCCGTGATGCTCCTTGAGAAGGGGCTTGTGGTCGAAGGATTCGAGGTGGGAAGCTCCACCGCTCATGAAGAGGCAGATCACCCGCTTCGCCTTGGGAGCGAAGTGGGGGAGGGTAGTGCCATCAGCCAGCAACGGCCCGGCTTGCGAGCTGCTGTTACCCAGCAAGGCAGCCAACGCGGCGGCACCCGTGCCATAGCCCATCTGGCCAAGCCACTCACGTCGGGTAAGGCCGTGCTGGTCGGCAATTTGCCGGCAGGGAAACAGATTGTTGGTCAGGTTGGACATGGCGTTGAATCCGCAGCGATCTAGTAGCACGCCATAAAGGGTTCCGCATTGAAAAGCGACCGTACCATCAGCAGTGTGGCGGCCACTTCCTCTGCCCGCAAATCAGGAATCCGGGCAGACTCTCCGGTGGAGGCGAGCAGGTCCTCCGCATCCTCATGTGAAGCCGAAAATTCTTCCCTGCCGGCAGCGATCAATCCTGCCAAGGCAGAGGTCTGACCCGTGGTGGGGAGCTTGCCAGTCAGCAGCCGGAAGGCGGTGGTGACGCGCTCGGAATCGCCTTTGGCGGAGGGATGCTGCTGCACGAGCTTTTCCGCCAGCACGCGCGCTGCCTCGAGGTAGCCGGTATCATTCCAGGTGGCCAGCACTTGCAGAGGGGTCATGGTGGGGGCGCGGTTCACCAGACAAAACTCCCGGCTGGGCGCGTCAAACACAGTCATCGCCGGCGGCGGGCAGGTGCGACGCCAGAACGTATACAAACTGCGGCGATACAAATCCTGCCCCTTATCCTGCACGTAGACATGCTGTGTGGCGCTGTCCTCCCAGAGCCCGGCTGGCTGGTAGGGTTTGACGCTTGGGCCACCCACCTTGGGATTTAGCAATCCACTGGCAAGCAGCACCGAGTCACGCAATTGCTCCGCACTCAGCCGGAGACGAGGCCCTCGGGCTAGGAAGGCATTGTCGGGATCGGCTTCTCCCTGCGCTTGATCGGCAGCTAGCGAGCGTTGCCCATAAGTATTGGAGAGCGCGATCTCGCGGCAAAGCGCCTTCATATTCCAGCCTTGATCCATGAACTTGATTGCGAGGTAATCTAGCAACTCAGGAATGGCGGGCACCTCCCCCTGAACCCCGAAATCCTGTGGCGTGGCCACCAGTCCACGACCAAACAGCGTGGCCCAAAGCCGATTCACCTGCACGCGCGCGGTCAGGGGATTTTGTTTGTCCACCATCCAGCGCGCCAGCCCCAGCCGGTTCTTCGGACTGCCTTCGGGCATCGGATTGAGTGCTGAGGGTGTATCAGGTTCCACGGTCTTCGCAGGTGACTTGAAATCACCCCGGGTCAGCATCGGAGTCTGTCGGTGCACCCATGGCGTGTCTTCCATGACCATGATGTCCTTCAGGCCTACATCGTAGTCCGTTTCGGCTTTTCTGGCCTGGTTAAGGACGGCGTATGCTTTGACGCCCTCTGGGTCGATCTCCCTGACATACCAATCAAGCCAGGGTTCATCACTGTCGGGCACTTGTTTGCCACTCAGGAAGGTGATCTCTACCGGACTGAGAGGACGATCATAGGCGCGCAGTTCATCGATTGCCCCGCTCTGCAATCCCGTGTCAAGGTCGCGCGTCCCTAGGATCAACTTCGGTGGAGTATCACTGCCGTCCGCCACCTGTGCTGGATCGCGGTCAGCCCACTCGATCCGGTAATCGATATCGCGCTGCAGGCAGTCTCGAATCACCCGCGTCGCGAGCGGTTTGCCATCCACATAGAACTTCACTCCCTCTGCCCTGCTGGACCCATTATACACCATGGCCACATGACGCCACTCGGGGAAGTCGATCGTATCCACCGCCTGCACTCGAATGGCATTGCCAGGGTAAAAATGGGACAGTGTGGCCGTCAGCTTGCCATCCAGAAACATCAACTCATAGCCACGAATCGTAGCATCCCCTCCAGCACGAGTTCGGTGCAGGATGACACCCCGCTGAGGGGTCTTCTTCATGGTCAGCCAGAAGGAAAACGTGAAGGGCGAATACTTTCGGTAGTAGCAGAGCTCCGGCGGGAATGAGCAGCCCCCTCCAGTTTCAGAAAATTCCAACGGTCTTCCGGCCACGCCTTTTAAGGTTGCCGCACTAGCGCCGGTCGCTGTCCGCAAGGGGGGCGAGAGAGAAATGTGGAAGTCGTGTTCTTTCTCGTCCACCGCGTCGAAACTCATGGCCATCTCTGGCTTGGGCATCACGGAGGCAATCCGACTCACAACTCCCTTCGCGGCGACTTGTGGCCATAGGCTGCCGCCCCGTAAGGGTGGCGCGGAATGCTGGCACCAATCTTTGAACCGGCTGCGAGCTTCGTCTCGGATCTTCTGCAGGTTCGCCTCCGCCGTTGTGATCGCCTGCTTCAGTCGCGCCTGCTTGTCCGCCTGTCCCGGTTGATACACGTAGGTGTAGGGTGGTGGCGTGCCGTTGCAGAATCGTGCGAAAACGCCGAACTCATCACCTTTGTCAAAGAAGGCCGCCATCTGGTAGTAGTCCTTCATCGACAGGGGATCATACTTGTGATCATGACACTGGGCACACTCCAGCGTGAGCCCAAGGACCACCGTCGAAGTGACTTGGACACGGTCAAAAATCTGCATCCAGCGGTTTTCCTCGGGATCGCTACCAGCTTCATTCGTCATCATTGCCAGGCGATGGAAGCCAGTGGCGATTCGCTGTTCCTGCGAGGCCTCCGGCAGCAAGTCGCCTGCCATCTGCCAGGTCAGGAACTGATCATAAGGCAGGTTGTTGTTGAACGCCCTGATCACCCAATCCCGCCAGGGCCACATGAAGTTTTCCTGATCCTCGTGACGGCCAAAGGTGTCTGCATAGCGCGCGGCATCCAACCAGACAGCAGCCATCCGTTCCCCGTAGAAGGGGCTTGCCAGCAGGCGATCCACCGCAACCTCCCGGGCTTTCGGGCTGTTGTCGGCCAGAAAGGCATCCATTTCCTGCAACGTCGGCACGACCCCGTTTAGCGCCAGGGTGACCCTCCTCAGCCACTCCTGTTTTTCAGCCGCCGGGGCTGCTTTCCAACCCTTGGTTTGCAGCTTGGCTGCCACGATCTCGTCGATGCTCGTCGCCGAAGGTTTAACCGGCGGCGCGAATGCCCAATGCGATTCATAGGCGGCGCCCTCCGCGATCCAGCGACTCAGCAGTTCCTTCTGCGCCGCGGTGAGTTCCTGATGTTTTTCCGGCGGTGGCATCACATCATCAGCATCCTGGGTGAGCACCCGATGCATCAGCTCACTCTCACCAGGATTCCCCGGCTTGATCGCTTTTGCTGTCGCGTCCGCGAAGGTATCCAGTCGCAAGTCCCCCTTTCGATTGCGCGGATCGCTTCCATGACAGGAAAAGCATTTTGCTGCCAGAATGGGGCGCACTTCAAAATTGTAGGACACCTTTCCTGCTGCCTGCAATGGCGTGGCGAAAATAATCAGCGCGGCGATCAGTAAGAGGCAAACCCTGTAGAAGGGGTGGGAACGAGAACTCATATTGCGGCCGTCAATCTCTCGTAGATAGCCTCCGAACGCTCTCCTTTCAACAGAGAAAGCCCGAACCAGGAAGGGTTACTACGGGATAATGGCCTCTGGGTGAGCATCCTGCCGAAGTGGGCCAGCGGCAGCGCCTCATGTCATGGACCTTTCGAACAGGTCAGGCCGTGGGTTCGAATCCCGACAGCCCGACCACTCAATCAATTCCTGTAGCCAGGGTGCGAATCAGCAACGGCGACGTCTCACGAACAGGCATACCGCAGAACCAAGGATAACTAATAGCGCTCTGCCCGGTTCCGGAACGACTGCTGTGATGTAGTAGCCATCTGCTGTGATCGATTGTGTCAAAGTGTAGTTCGCCACCGTCGTTGTGCCCAGAGTCACGCCCTCCGTGCTCAGGCTGCTATAGGGCACGTTCGACCAGTCAATCAGTTTCCAGGTATGCCCGTCCTGCCACGCAGTGGTGTCCAATGCCGCAATCAGTATGGTGGCGCCATCGAGGTTGATCGTGCCCGTAGTGAATATCTCCAGCAGGTCATTGCCACCACCCAGCGTGTTGTAAGAACTGTCACCGAGTACTGCAAAACTGCCTGCTCCTGTGAGATCAAACTGAAGGGTACCGTGAAGGTTGACGCTGACATTGCTGGCGATAGCGCTGTCGCCGAAGACCAGATCCTGCGCAGCCTCTGCTGCACCATGTTGGCTGCCAACGATCAAGTTGCTGTCAGCGTCAGTGGTGATGCTTTGCGACGCGGCCCCGGCGACAGAGCCGGTTCCTCCCAAGGTCGCTCCCGACACCACTTGCACACTGCCTGTTCCGGTCGCGGAACCAGTCGCATTGTTCGCCAGCAAGATGCCTTCCCTGACCGTAGTCGTGCCGGAATAAACATTGGCGCCGTTAAGTGTCGTCGTGCCAGATCCAACTTTCTCCAGTGCGTGATTACCCGAGATGACAGGATTCAGAATTAGGTTCCCATCTCCACCAACACTTGAGTCCGAAGCAAGGTAGACCGAGGTCAAATTTGCAGTCGCAGTGGCGGTTGCCGTTCCGCCACTGTTCGTGATGGTCACTGTGGGCGAGGCGGTATAGCCAGATCCCGCATTGGTGACAGTGAAGCCGTTCAGAACAAACTTGCTGCTATCGACAACGGCCGCTGCGGTAGTCCCGCCAGTTCGCGTGATCGTGATGGTTGGCGTAGACGTGTAGCCGGTGCCAGGATTGACTACATTCACTCCGACAACCGTGAAGTTATTGGCATTGCCCGTCGCAACGGGGTTGGTTCCCGAGAAGCTGACAGTGCCGCCCGTAAAAGTCGCTGTGGGAGCGCCAGAAAAACTGCTTCCCGGGCTGGTAATGTTGATGCCCGTCACAAGGCCGTTGCCGTCCAGGATGGCCACGCCGGTCGCTCCGTTTTGTAACGTGACGTTCGGAGCCACTGAATACGTGGTCGTTCCGGCTGCCACCACAAAGTTGGCATTGGTCAGGCCATGGTTCAGAGTCAATACTGCTCCGGTGCCACCGCCGCCTGAAACGCTGACTGCGCCATTGGAAAGGGTGAAGGCGGTGCCACCGTTGGTAACACTGATGCTCCCCGTGCCCAACCCGAAAGAGGCTGAGGCTATAGCGGATGTCCCAGATGCGGGTGCCCCCACATCCACGCTGGATGCGCCTGCCCAACCAGTGGCATTAACGGAAGTGACCGTGAGTGAGGCGACGCCGTTACCGAGGCTGGCGGTAGAGTTCGTGTTTTGGTTAACGAGCGCGCCCGCACCGTTTAGGCCCGTGCCATTGAGGACGATGACCTCCTGTACATCCGCCTGACCGTTCAGATCGAGCTTGGCGCCTGTTTTCACGGTCGTGATGCCGGCCGTATTTGCATAGGAGAACCCCGCGCCACCGAGCGCCTTGGAATTGCCGAGCGACAGAGTTCCTTCCTCCACGGTGGTATCTCCACTGTAGGTATTAGCAGCGTTCAGTTGCAGGGAGCCATCACCGCTTTTCACGAAGTCGAGATTGTTGCTGGTGTGGTAGTTGCCGCCCAGGGTGGTCGTGCCCGTTCCGCCAAGCGATCCGCCGTAGGTCTGAGAGCCGCTGGCCACGTCCACTTCCAGAAGGCTGGTGTTGGCGGCATTTCCGCCGATCACGGCATTGGCCGTTCCGGTACCCGATGTGGCAATCCCAGCCAAAGTTTGGCTGTAGCCGTTGAGTTTCAATATGCCCGAGGTCGCTCCTGTGCCGAGAGTCACTGTGGTCCCGGTGGGCAGGCGATCGTTCCCGCTATCGATGGCGAGGAGGCCGTCCTGAACTTCGGTGGCGCCGCTATAGGTGTTGTCACGTGCGGTGAGCACAAGACCGCCGCTCCCTGACTTCACCAGCCCGCCCGCCCCGTAGACATTGGCGGTAAGAGAGAGTTGGGAATAGCTGCCCACGGCTGATCCGTTGTCCACTTGTATACGGGACGTCGTTTCCAGCACCACCTCCCGATTGATCGTGGTTCGTGGATCTTGCGAAGCGCTCGTTGTGCTCTGGTCATTAAGACGCAAAGCGCCGTTGTTCAGGTAGCCGTTGCCATTCAGGACAAAACGACCGGCGGTGGCCAGGGTGAAAGTGCCCGTGCCGTCGTCCGTGATGGTGTAGCTGCCGTTGGTCATTACGTAAATGTTGGCCGCGGAGTTCAACTGCGCGCTATTCATCACGATGGCCCCTTGCTCGATGATGATATCACCAGTGAAGGTGTTTTGCGCCGAACCGACGACCAGTGTCCCTGTGCCGGTTTTCGTGAGGGTGCCGGTCCCTTTGAGATTGCCCTGACTGAGTGCCTGGTCCGCCCGCAAATCGATGGTAGCTCCGGCTGACCCAACGGTGATCTGGCGATAGCCCCCGCTCGTGCCACCGGTTAAAGCATTGGCCGCACTCAGGACCAGCGTTCCGCCATTGATGAAGACCCCGTTGGTGGTGCCGGATGCGAATGCGCCCAGGCTGGCAGCGTTCGTTACTTCCACAATGCCGCCATTGATATACGTGTTTCCGGAATAACTGTTCGCCCCCGTAAGGATGAGTCTGCCATCTCCCGTTTTTGTCACGGTGGCTGTACCCGTAATCAGGGAGTTGATGGTCAAAGCCCCAGCGGTGCTATTTTGATGAATGATAAGTTCACCCGTGCCGGAAACCAGGTTTCCGCGCACGGCTGCGGTGCCAATGCTGGTGGCACCGGCGGAAGAAGCAACGAGCAGTCCCCCGGATTCCAGTGTCAGGATGTTTGCAGCCGCGGCGAACGTAACCGCCCCAGCGTCGGTCAGTCGAAGAGTATGGCTTGTGGCGCCCGTCCCGGCAGATGTGCTGGCTGCCAGGCTGGTGTGGAGACCCGCGCCAAAAGCACCCAAAGTATAGTTGGCCGAATTCAGCGCCGCGATGTCACCTCCCGACACCACGGCCCAGTCATCACGGTTGAACGTCGCATACGCTCCAAGGATGTTGGTTGGGGTGTTCCCTGAGGTCGTCACAATCCGGGCCGTGCCCCCGGCGCTTTGAACCGTGGAAAAGTCCATGGTCGCTCCGCGATTGCGCGTGAGCGTGCCGAGGTTGAGCATGGTGTTTTGGCCAGAGGTGGTGACAACCAAGCGTCCGCCACCTCCAAGCGTTCCAGCACTATTGCCCAAGACCAGACCGTTGATCGTCTGACTCGTTACCGCGCTGGCATTGCCCAGGACTTGCAGCGAGCCGCCGTTAAGGGTCAGGGTCGCCGTCTGGCTCAACTTGGAGTTGTTCTGTGAAGTATAGTCCAGAACGAGTGTGCCGCCGGACACCGTGGTGGCACCGGTAAAAGTGTTCGCACCTTTGAGGACGGTAGTGCCTCCTCCGGTCACAGTCAGGGTATCTGCCGTGCCAGTGGCGCCTGTAGCGCGCTGCAAAGCGCCCGTAAATTCGACGGTGCCTCCCTTCGTGGACAATACCGTGAGTCCTTTGGCGGCGGTGCTGTTGGTGCCCAAAATGACATTGCCACTAAACGTTGCGGTCCCAGAGTCATTAAGCCCGCCGATCGTAGAGATGCCTGTGTTTCCAGAACGGAGACGGATGATGCGGCCAATGGTGACATTTTCCTCGCCAATGAGAAGGGAGGCATTGGTTGCTCCTGACGTACTGCCTACAAGTACTTCGGAGGTGGCATTCCCTAAAGCTCCTGCGCTGCCGCTAGGCGCATTGGCGTTGATGATGAGCTTTCCCTGGGTCAAGGTGGTGGCGCCTGTGTAGTCATTGGTGGCATTGGAAAGGACCGTCGTGTGAGTGGCTCCATCAAACGTGATCGCTGCGGCCACGGTTCCGGTAAGTTTTCCAGACACTTCAAAATAGCCGGACAACGAAAGGCCCACTCCGCCTCGGATGTTGATGGTTCCTGCGCCGGAAAGCGCGCCCATGGACTCACCATTTCCCGCGAAGTCGAACGTGGCGCCTGTGAGCACATTCAGCACGGCAAAATCATCAAAGAGGCCACCACTAGTATTACCTGAAAAGGTTACCGTGCCGGTGCCGCCAATGTTGAAAGTGGCGGCACCCATGCTCGGCATGTTGCCTACCGTGAAGGAGCCCGCGTTCAGACTGGTGCTATTATTGATAAAATTCAGCACAACGCCTGTCCCGGCAACCGAACCGGCCACGTCGTCATAGGTGATGCCGTCAGCAAGGCTGAGAGTGCCCGAGCCTTCGTTGATGAAGGTTTGTTTCGTGCCGCGGGTGATCAACTGGCTCCCGTTCAGCAAAAGCGAACCGGAACCGCTGTTGGATACCGTGGTGTTTCCCACGTAGGTAATGGTTGATGAGATGGTTGCGCTCCCTGATTCAGTGAGGCGAATCTCGGGAAGTTCAGCCAAGCTCGAAGTCAACAACCTCAATTCATCTCCGTCGAGGACGGTGACATCCATGTTCGACTGGCTGCTGAATAGAATTTCATTCAGCAAAAAGAACCCTAGATTATTGGTCGCCGTAATGTTTGCACCCGTGCCAAAGACAAGGTGGGTGGTATCGTGGCTGGTAGGGACTCCCGTCGGGCTCCAGGCATTCATATCGGACCATGAAGCACTCGAGAAGGAGGTCCAGACTGACTGAGCCTGGAGCGGTGATGCCACGACAGCAAAAAGCATTGCGACGAGAATGCCGCAAAGGTGCTTGAGGGGGTTGAAAGAGGATGACGGGCAGGGTAGGGACGACGGTATTTTTACAGGGGGCATGGTTTCCCATTCCTTAAGCACCCCCCAGGCTAAGACATTTGTTTTTGGGTTACTTAAGCGTGACGCAATCGCCCAGGTATTGGCATGGAGTCTCGACCACCTGAACAAAGTGTCACATAGACTGCGCGACCTAAACGCCTCACTGACAGCTTCACAGGGCGAAAATTTAGGATTGACTTCAAAAGCAAAAAATTGATAGGCTGAGTGTTTACCAGAAGGTCAATGTCCACGGGCTCGTCCCCAGCGTTCGCGGTCCGGATCGGTGAAAGTCATTTTGCCAGCACTTCCTTCCCACGTATGCGTCCACTCCACTACCTAGGCGCCCTCTCTTTATTTTTCACCACTCTCTCCCCGTGCTTCGCTGTCACGGACAGTTTTAGCACCGGGCCTGGTTTGGGCGTTTCGGATCAATTGGATGACGTCTGGCAGACGATTTTCAACGGCTGGGGCCTGAATAAGAACGCTGACACCGACTTCGATGGATGCTCCAATCTCATTGAATCCATCGCCGGGACCGATCCGCGTTTGGCTGGGGACTGCCATCGTGTAGGAAACATGGTAATTTCTGGTGGGGCCGTGGTTTTCACCTTCAACGCCGAAGCGGGGAAGCGCTATCGCGTGCTGAGTGACACGACGCCCACCGGTGCTTTTGCCACGGTTGAAAGCTTGGTCACTCCTGTGGCGACGACTGCATTTGTCCCCTCCGCAAACAATGCCAGCCAGATTGTCAGCGTCACCAAGACGGCGGGCGCCAGCAAATTCTACCGCTTGGAAGTCACCGACGTGGACAGCGATGGCGACGGAGTAAGTGATTGGGCGGAAATCATGGCAGGGATGAATGCCCTGTCCGCCGATACGGACGGAGATGGCGTCTCCGACTATGACCAACTAACTTCAGATCTGGCTGTCCCAGATGATGTGGGTATCGCCGCATCTCAACCTCTTGCTTCCGAAGACGGTCCAGAAAGCGGGACATTCCAGGTGAGCCGATCAAATGGCATCGGCACCTGTTCCATCGCTTACTCGCTTGCCGGCACAGCGACGCAAGGTGTGGACTATTCGGTGAACCCTGGTTTCTCCGTGGCATTTGTGGCGGGTGAGAAGAGCAAAGTGATTCACGTGAATCCCAATACCGACGCTTCTCTGGAAGGAAGTGAGTCCGTCACTGCCACACTAACAGGGGCATCGTCGAACGACCAGACTCCACCCGCCGTGGGTCCTGAGGACAAAGCGACGGTCATCATTTACAATTCCACCAACGCCACCGGCACGGGCTTGTTGGGGCGCTATTACGACCACTCCAACACCACCTATGCTCACGCTGCCAATTTCGGGAGTCTTGGCACCTACACGTACACTCGCACCGGCACCGGTTCCCCCAACACGGGCACTATTGTGGTGCCTTACACCTATAATGGCAGCCCTGCGCTCCAGGTCGGGCATTTGGTGAAAATGACTTTCGGGTCGGGCAATCTTGCCAATGCGACCTACAATAACTTCAACTATACCGTCGGTGCTGTTTCGCCCGGTATTAACTTCACTCTGGTAATCACAGGTGCCAGTCTGCCCACTAACAGTACAGGAAGCTGCAATTTCAGCATCCAATCCTTCCCGCATCCTCCGGTCCTTGAACGGCTGGATGCAAATATGGATCATGAGTGGTACAGCGGCACGCCTAACGGTGTTGCCGTCGTTGATAACGCCGGCGTCACTACCAATTCGCCGGACAACCACTCCTCCATCTTTGAAGGTTATCTGGCGCCATCCACAACGGGGAATTACCAGTTCCAGTTGGACGCGGATGATAAGGCGCGCGTCCTCCTGGACTTGAACTTGAACGGCACTTTTGAGGCCGGGGAAGAAATTGTCGAGCACGGCTGGAGCGGTGCGGACGTTGAGGTCGTGGGAGTCTTTAAGCAGAGCAGCGTTATTGCGCTCACGGCCCCAACTTTGCCCGCGCAGCGCTACAAGATACGCGTCGAACATGTGGAAACCACCGGCGATGCGCGGTGCCGCCTGCAGTGGTTGACCCCAGGGACCACCACCTATGTAAATATCCCGCAGGCCAATGTGTACGCTCATGGCACTGCGATGACTTCGGGCACCCCATATGCCTTCACAAGAAGCGCCAGCCCCACAACGGCGGGCTCTATTCTGGTCAACCTTACGGCTCATGGTCTCGTCCAAAGTGCACCGGTAACTATCTACTTCTCTTCCGGAAATCTCTTCACCCCTTCAAATGGCAATTTCCACGGTCCTTACACCATCTCTGCAATCACTGACGTGGATAGGTTTACCGTCCCGATTACCAGCGCTACCACTCTGCCAGTTTCGGGTAATGGCTCGGGATTTGTTTTCGGTTTACCTAACAGTCCCACCACGGGATGGCTGAATTTGGTTTATCCCAACACTACTTTTTCCGGACCGCCAGGGCGCATCGGTATTGATGGGGCCGGTCCCACTAACAGCAACAATGGTCTTTGGGGCGCTGGCACACCAGACGCGACTCTCATCAACCCGGACACCTTCTCCGTCCGCTGGACAGGCCAGATTCAACCACAGTTCACCGAAGAATACGCGATCAGCGTCCATGCGGACGATGGCTGCAATCTCTGGATCAATGGCCAGTTGCAGGATCTGAAGCCGGTTCCCTCCTCAAACCAGGGCGGTGGCACTTACACCTACGACGCTGCCACGGGCAATGTGCTCGTCACCTACTCCGGTATGGTCATCGAGCCGAACAGCTTTGTCGTTGGAGAAACGGTCCGGGTAGATTTCACAAGCGGGAACCTGGTCCACGGAAATAACAGCACCTACTCTTACGACAGCACGACCGGCGTCATGACGGTGACATATTCCAATCTCACCAACATCACGGCAGGTTCGTTTCAAAATGGGGAGTTCATTGATCTGGATCCAACCAGCGGAAACCTCACCAACATGAGCACTTTCCCATACGCCGTCACCAATGTGACAGCCACTACGTTCGACGTTCAAATTGGAGCCGGTCTCTATGAGAGCGGTTCGGGCAACATCAATATCAGCGATACTCGCAATGCTATAGTCACTGCGGTCACTCCTACGTCATACACGTTCAACATCGGCGCTAACAAGTATGCAGCGGCCAGCGCCGGCAATGTCAATATCGAGATCGTCAACAAGACCCTCAAAGATTGGTCCTCGTTTGGGAATGAGCGTTTTGTTCGGCTGCCGCTGGTCGGTGGCGTGCGTTATGACATTCAGTTGGAGTATTATGAAAACGGCGGATTTTGCCGCTGCCGTCTTTACTGGTATAGCGCCAGCCAGCCGAAGCAGATCATCCCCGCCTCACGCCTGTATCCTTCCAGTGTAGCGCAGGCGCCTGTGGCTCACACCAGCAACACCAGCGCGGTGGCTATAGTAGGAGGCAGCTTCTCGCATACCATCAATGGGAGCAATAGTGCGTCCGTTTCCGTAAGTGGATTGCCAGCGTGGCTGACCAATACTAACGGCGTATTGAGTGGCACCCCACCGTCGGGGGCCGAGGGAAGTTACCAAATCCTCATCACGCTGACCGGCCCCGCAGGTACCAGCACCTCAATCTTGAATCTCCAGGTGGATAAGACGGATGGAGGCGCCACTCGGGAATACTGGAATGGCGTTTTGGGAAGCGGTGTCGCCGCTATTCCTACCGCCACCGCGCCGAATGGCACCGGAACCGTTTCTCCTCTGCAGGGTCCGACGGACTTTGGCGACAATTACGGTACCCGTTTGCGCGGCTACATTACTGCCCCTTCGACCGGAAACTATTACTTCTGGCTGGCCTCTAACGGTCCTTCCGAACTATGGATTTCCAATGATGATGAAGTGGTGAATCTCTTCAAACGCGCCAGCGTCACCACCGGCAGCGCCACTCCGCAGACCTGGGGAGCTGAAGCAAATCAGAAGTCTTCCTGGTTGGCTCTGGAGGAAGGAAAACGCTACTACTTTGAGGTCCTCTACAAAGCGGGAGCCGGGGCAGGGGACAACCTCGCCGTCGGCTGGTCCAAACCCGGTCAGAGCATGACGGCGCCCTCGGAAGTGGTGCCTGGATTTGTGCTCGACTCCTATGTTGCGCCCGAGGCTGGAGCCACCGGCGGCACGCTCTATATCTCGACGATGCTCGCTCAAAATGGCGCCGTCACGAATGGCGTTGGCACTTCTACGCTTCGCTTGAGCGAAGACGAAACCGTGGCTTACGTCCGGTTCAACTACGGTAACCTTTCCGGGGAACTGACTGATTGGCATGTCCATGCCGACGCTTATCTGAATCACCCCTCCGCCATCATCTATGATGGTGTGGAACCTCCGGTGGGCGATGGTCCGCAACCTGATGGCAGCCATAAGTGGACCCTGGCCCCTGCCGGCACTTTCTCACTCGCTGAAATCAAGGAATTGATCAAGCAAGGCAAGGCCTACATCAATCTTCATACGGCCTTGTACCCGGCTGGTGAGATTCGCGGTAACTACACCTTGGCCGCCGGCTCGCGTACCTTTACACCTCC
Source organism: Phragmitibacter sp. (assembly GCA_965284365.1). GTDB lineage: Bacteria > Verrucomicrobiota > Verrucomicrobiia > Verrucomicrobiales > Verrucomicrobiaceae > Phragmitibacter. The sequence goes on along the minus strand of OZ260079.1, from coordinate 5,005,540 downwards.
TCCTTCGCCGCCCGCCTGGACGGATGACCACACCACCAATGCAGGTGCGGCGCGTTTTCTCACTCAGGCCACCTATGGAGCGAGTATCAAAGACATCAAGGAGCTAAGAGATATGGCCAGTTACGATGCTTGGATCGAAGCTCAGTTCGCCAAGCCGATCGGCGATCATTTGCCTGAAGTTTGGCGTACCGAAGGCGCGAGCGCGCAAGGCGGCAATTTTGACGAGCCACTTACATTTAATGCATGGTGGTGGCGTTCCGTTTCTAGCGACGATCAATTGCGTCAACGCATCGCCTTTGCATTGAGTGAAATTCTGGTGGTTTCGGCCCAGGGTCCTCTGGATGCGAATGCTCTCTCTCTGTCCTACTACTATGACAAATTATTAGAGCATTCGTTTGGGAACTTCCGCGATGTCCTGGAGGTTGTTACTCTCACTCCGACCATGGGCCGTTATCTGGACATGCTGCGCAATGATAAGCCGGACCAGAGTCTGGGACGGATTCCCAATGAGAACTACGCGCGTGAAATCAAACAGCTCTTCTCCGTTGGTCTCTTTCGGATGTGGCCGGACGGCACCCTGATCCTGAATTCACAGGATTCACCGATCGATGTCTACACACAAAATGAGATCATCGGTTTTGCTCATGTATTCACCGGTTGGGACTATGGTTACGACGGTCCCCATCGTACCTCCCTGGGTGCCGCTGCCAACTGGGTTCGCCAGATGCGGGAGGTCCCAGCGCGCCATTACACAGGCACGAAACGGCTCCTCAATAACGAAGTTCTTCCTGGCCTCCTGACGATTGGCGGTCAGATTTTGGACCCCAATGCCACTCACACGGTCAATCAGTACAACGACCCGGCATATCTGGCACTGCCAGCGCTAGAATTGGATCTTTCTCATCAGCAACTCTTCAATCATCCCAACGTCGGCCCATTCATCTGCCGTCAATTGATCCAGCGTCTCGTCACTTCAAACCCATCACGTGACTACCTCTATCGTGTGGTGTCAAAATTCAATGACAACGGCTCGGGTGTGCGCGGAGATATGAAAGCCGTGATTAAGGCAATCCTTCTCGACTACGAGGCCCGCAGCCCCGTCCTCCTGACAGAGCGTTCCTACGGAAAACAACGCGAACCACTCCTGCGGGTCACCGCTCCAGCACGTGCGTTCCGCCCGGATACGTTTAGTGGCACCTATTCACAATCCGGCACCCGCACCATTACAGTCACCACCACGACGGATCACAAGCTGCCCAGCGGGACGAACGCCTATTTGGATTTCGGTACGGGCACTCCCGCTCCGTGGGATGGTACTTACGGCACTACGAATCTCGCTAACAACCAGTTCAGCGTCCAGGCTCAGAATTGGGTCAATGTAAGCTACAGTATCCCGGCAAATTCCACCGTCTGCACCATAACTTGGGCTAACCATTGGCTCGAGAATGGTCACAAAATTTTTGTGGACTTCACCAGTGGCGGCGCCAATGGAGCCGCAGGCATTGATCAGCAGGTATACACGCTTACTTCGGCTACAGTCGAAAGTGGGACAGGCTCCACGGGCTTCACCATTGCAGTACCATCATCTACTTTAGCTCGCTCTGGAAATGCCATGGTTCCGCGCTTTAGCCCAGGTAGCTACACCACAGGTCCCTCTGGCCAGGCCGCTCCGAATGACCGGCGTGTGACCATGGACACGAATTCCGACCATGAGTTGGTGGTGGGGGATCAGGTGCAAATCAACTTCTATGGTGGTATCCCGCAGCCGGTCGACATGGTCGTGACTGTGGAATCTGTCGTGGACAGCAACACTTGGACATTTCTTGCTCCAAGTCTGAACACCAACCTCTCGCCCAACCAGGGATTCAACAGCGTGTATCAGTTTCCACTGCAATCCCTCCCGCTTAACCGGAGCGGCACGGTGGGCAACAGACCGAGCACTTTCCAGCTCAACAATACGGACACGGACCTCAGTCAGTCGCCACTGAACTCCCTCACGGTGTTTAACTATTATCTGCCGGACTACAAGTTCCCCGGATCAATCGCCTCACAAGGCATCACCACTCCCGAATTCCAGCTCACGGCGGAAACGAACGTGGTGCGCCAAGCCAATTTTCTCTACAACGGGGTGTTCAATCCAAGCGGCGCCACCAATGGGTATAGCAGCTTTATCAGCGGCGGTAACCAGTTGGTCATGGACTTCACACGATGGATGGCAGCGCCTGCAGTAACCAATGATCTGGGCGCGCCCACCAACAATACTGTGCCATGGACGCACAATCAGAACCTGACCAGCCTGATCGATCAGTTCAGCACCTTGCTCACCGCCGGACAGCTCTCGGCCGAGGCAAAGACGGTCATTAAAAATCTGGTCTGCACACCGATCACGAGCATCGCGACCGGCGCCAACTGTGTGGTCACCACCTCCGTGAATCACAATCTGACTACGGGAGACGTCGTCGTCATCAGTGGCGTGACCGACGGCGTGTTCACGTCAACCGTCATGAACAACAACACGACCAATCGCACGATTACCGTGACGGCTCCGAACAAATTCAGTATAAATGGTGTCACTTGCACCACTGCTCCGAGTGCTAATGGCCTGCTCAATGCTCACTCTTCGCTCGTCGTCTATAATCAGGGAACCACGGCTCCTTCAGACACTAATAAACGCGATCGTCTGCGCACGATTATCCATTTGATTCTTACCAGCCCAGACTTCACCATTCAGCGCTAATCCCATGCAATTTTCCAAGGCTCCCAACATCCTCACGCGCCGCGGTTTCATCAAGCATGCTGGCTGCATGGGTGCAGCTGCTCTTGCCGCGACCCACACCATTCGGGATCTGCGCTTGATCAATACGGCGCTCGCTGCTGAGGTCCCCTCAGACTACAAGGCGATGGTCTGCCTCTTCCTCGCGGGCGGCAACGACTCCAATAACTGGTTCGTTCCTAAGGACACGGCCACCTACGATCAGTACGCCGCCATTCGCGGGAATCTGGCGATCCCCAATTCGGCACTCCTCACGCTGAAGACGCCTGGAGGCGCTGACTACACGGATTCAGACGGCCACACCGTCGGTTTTCACCCCAGTGGGAACAGACTCCAAACCCTCTTCTCTGAGCAGAAGTTGGCCGTGATCCAAAACATCGGCACGTTGGTTCGTCCCATCACCCGCGCGGAGTATCTCTCCAGCGCGTCTGGGGTCAGGCCTCCGCAGCTGTTTTCCCACAGTGATCAGGTCACGCAGTGGCAGACTTCCATTCCAGACCAGCCACCTTCCACAGGATGGGGCGGCCGTGTGGCGGACATCCTCAATTCGCTGGCCAATCCTTCCGGACAGATCTCCATGTCGGTATCCCTCAACGGGGCCAACACCTTTGAGGTGGGCAACCTTGTCTCGCAATACCATGTGTCCACCACCGGCGCTATCGTCCTCAGCGGCGGCCTCATGACTGGCACCGGTGGGCGGGTCCGCGCCATGCGGGACATCCTCGCGCTGAGCAACGTTAATCTGCAGCGCACAGCCTTCGCCGAAGTGATGGACAACGCCATTCAAACGGGAGAGTTGCTTAATGCCAGTATCCAGGCGACGACCGAGCCGGCTTGGGTCTGGAATACGCCTTTCCCGACCAGCAGTCTCGGCACGCAGCTTAAGATGATTGCACGCCTGATTCAGGCTGGACCCGGCGCCTTCAACATGAAGCGGCAGGTCTTTTTCTGCTCCGTGGGCGGTTATGATACTCACACCGCACAGGTGGATGGTACAGGATTTACCAATCAACCGACGAACGTAAACGGGACCCACTACCGTCTGCTTCAGGACATCAATGATTGTGTCTTCGCCTTCCAGCGTGCGATGGAACAGATCACTCTGTCGAATAAAGTCACCCTCTTCACGGCCAGCGATTTCAATCGCACTTTCCCCACCAACAGCCAGGGCAGCGACCACGGCTGGGGCGGGCATCATCTTGTCATTGGCGGCGGAGTGAATGGCGGCCAAACCTATGGGCACTTGCCCACTTTCGCGATCAACGGCCCGAACGATACCAGCACCGGACGCTGGATTCCTACGCTATCGGTGGACCAGCATTCTGCGACCCTCGCGAAATGGTTCGGCCTGAGCACTTCGGATATCCTTTCTGTACTGCCCAACATTAACCGTTTCCCAACGGCGGATCTGGGCTTCATGAAACCGGCCTAAGACTATGGGGATGAAAAAGCAGCGCGGTTGGCTGCTGGGGTCGGTCTTTATCGTCCTGGTGGCTGCCGTCTTGGCATGGTGGCTCACCCGGGGTGGGGAAGGGGAGGGCACTCCTCACGCTACTTCTACGCCCCCGCCTGCTTCCGAAGCGGCACCTGAGGTGGCACCTGCACCCGCGCCAGTTGTTCCGCCTCCGGCTCCCGCTCCTATGGCCTCTGAGCCACCGCGCGCGGCCCCATCGCAGCCTGTATCGCCTCCGGTTCCCAAATACCAGATGCCGGAGGAATCGCCTGCCCAACAAGAAGCAGCTTCCGTGGCTCTGAATATCCGCTCCTTTGGGCAGCGGTTTGGCGGTAATCCTACCGGCACCAATGCCGAGATCGTCAAAGCTCTCACGGGAGGCAATCAAGCCGGTGCCACGTATCTTCCTGCCGAACTTCGTAAGCTCAATTCCGCGGGAGAACTCCTTGATTTTTGGGGCACACCTTACTTCTTCCATTCAGACTCCGCGACTAGCACGGAAGTGCGTTCTGCAGGACCTGACAAGGTCATGTACACACAAGACGACGTTGTATCCAAATAACCTGGAAGGCCCGGTCACTTTTGGCTCTCTGTATCTAAAGCTGCTTCGCGCGCAAATCGGTCGTCCGTCAGCGTCTTCAAAAACGCAATAAGACATCGTTTGTCTTCTGGCGTCAGGTGAAGCCCGCCGTCCGGATGTTTTGCGAGATTCGGATCCAGCACATCAGTGCGCTGCACGCCCGTGCTGTAGTGGTCCAACACTTCTTCCAGGGTCTTAAACCGGCCGTCATGCATATAGGGCGCCGTGATCGCCACATTGCGCAAACTTGGCGTCGAGAAGACACCTCGATCAATGAAGGACTTCGTGACCCGCTCCTTTCCAGTGTCCGCATCGGTCACCTTCAGTCCGTTGTTGCGGAACTGATGGTCGGTGAAAAGGGGACCTCCGTGACAGTGAAAGCAATCGGCGCCCAGTGTTCCCAGTCGTGGTTCCCGCTCCATGAGAAAAAGGTCAAAACCGCGCTGCTCGTCCGGGCTCAGTTTCTCTTGGCCACGCTGCGCTCGGTCGAACTTGGAATCAAACGAGGTCAGCGTCAGCATGAACGCCTCCAGCGCAAGGCCGAGTCGCTCGGGAGTAATCCCCGGTGTTCCAAATGCTGTCGCGAACTGCGCACCATATGGTTCGGCTTTCTGCAGTTTCTCAACGACGCGGGAAGGGGACTCATCCATCTCACGGTGATCCGTGATCGGCACCAATACCTGCTCCCGCAAACTGGAAATGCGCCCATCCCAGAAGAACTCCCGCTTCCAGGCCAGATTAAAAAGCGGCATGGCCTGGCGATCCCCTTCACGTCCATCCACCCCTAGACTAACGCGGCGAGGATCGGACAGCCCAGCTCCACTCTGATGGCATGAGGCGCAGGAAATCGTGCCAGTACGGGAAAGCAGACCTTCGTGGAACAATTTCTTTCCCAGAAAGATCCGGGCCGCCGTCAAGGGATTGTCTGGTGGCAGAGCTGGTTGGGGCACTCCCGGAGCAACTGCCAACGAGACCGTTTCATCATGTGGGCGCACTTGTTTGTCGGGTGTTCCTCCGTTGGCCCCAGCAGTGTCGGAGTCATCAGCCAACGAAAAGGCTTTCTCTAAGTTCACTTTCAACTTGCCGAGAAGAGGATCACCTTCTTTCGCATGCGTCGTAGTGCCATCTCGCGAAAACGAGACGCCGACACCGCCGTTAACGAGCGCGCCGACATCGAACTCCACCGTCAAGGCAGCCCCTGACTCCGGCTTTACTGTGAAGGGCCGCTCCAGCACGACGGTCGTGCGTGCCGGCTCATTTCCCAAGTGCCACGCATAGCCTTCGCGACGGCCTTCCTTGCCGGTCAGATGGCCTTCCAGAGCCAGAAAAATGTACCCTCCCTGCCAGCTCCAGTGCAGTCCGTTGATATTAGGGTTCAGGTCATCCTGCGGCCCGTGTTTCGCCGGGTCGCCAAGATTCACCCTGGCATCCAATCCTACGTCGAACCGCAAGGCGCGGTATTCACCCACTGGCACCGCGCCAGATGGGAACTGTCTCCGCTTAAGCCTCTCATCCATCCACGCCACTGCACCCTTCACCTCGTGCCACTGGCCGTCACTTTTCTGCAGAGCCAGCCCGCTGATAAAGTAGCTCAGCCGGGTCACTGAAAAGCCTTCACCTGCCTTTGTTTTGTAATCCAAACGATCCAGCGTCAGTTCCCTTTCTTCGAAGACGTGCTTCAGAGACAAAGTCAGATCTGCCGCGTTCGCAGCGGCCAGGCTGGAGAAGTAGCAGGCCGACCAGATTGCAGCGTATGAGAGCAATAATCGTAAATACAGAGGATGAACACGCCGACGCATGCAAGAAGCTGACTAAGCTTAACATACGTTGTCGGAGGGGCCTCAGCACGCACATTCGTCAAGTTCTACCCCGCTGGATCTCGGGCTGCATACAAAGGCCGGCTTGCCGATAGTCTCATCCGTCAGTCTCGCACTAGTTCGATGGTGTCGGCCATCAGCTTGAACAAGGGGTACAACTCATCACCTCGAGCCTTTACCTGATTGCGAATTTGGGGGGACCCTGCCGTGGCAAGGGTGAAAGTCACGACGCAGTCATCATGGCAAAACAGCACGTTGTGTTCGATAGAGAGCAGTTCACCTCCCGTTGGTAACGCCAGTTTATGCTCGTTGTAGTAGTAAACACCAGGCTGATTCTGGACAGAAAATTCGTTTGCGGAAAAGACGGTCATGCCGACTTTTTGCATCGTGCTGCGGATGAAATCCACTTGGCACAAATCCTTCGCCTCTTCGGCGGTGATATGCTTCCCGTAATTCTTCACCTCGATAGTGGCGATGATCGTGAAATCACTCGGAACGGTAATAAGAATCTTATTCGTCTCTCGCAGGGATCGCACCTCCCAATCAGCCGGATGCTTGATCTTCAATTTAGCATCAACCCGGTGACCGAAAACCCGGGTGTCGAGCACATCGACTTTACCAGACTTGAAAGCAGCTTCCTGAGAGGTGGTCTTTCTTTCAACAGCAACTATCGGCGCTACCTGCGCCTGAGGCTTAGCCGACGATTCCGCGATAGCGGGAATCATAACCGCAATGTGAAGAAGGTGCGCCACAGTGCTGATGAGGGTTACCATCAGTGAAGTTACCGTCTAAATTAAAGGTATCAACCATAAAAACCATAATAAGCTACTTGTCCTGTTGGTTAGAACCCAGGCGCTTAAATTCGCTACGTCTTGAGGACACTCAGTCCTCAGCGCCAGTTTTGTTCTTCTTGCCCTTCCCTTTCCCTTTCTGCCCAGCCGCAACGGGATTTGGCGTATTTTCCTTGGGTAACCACTTCCCCAGTTCGGCTTTCTGTCCGGCGAATTGGTCGTCTTTTGCCAGATTCTTGTATTCCAGCGGATCAGCCTTTTCGTCGTAGAGTTCCTCGTCGCCGTTGGCATAGCGAATGTAACGCCAGCCTTCGCTGCGCACTCCGTGGTTGTTGAACTCATGAGTCGTCAGCGCGGGGGTGTCCCACAGGGCGTCGGGATTCGCCAGAAGCGGCTGGATGTCTTTGCCTTCCAGATGCCCCGGTTTGTTCAGGCCGCAGAGACCACAGAGGGTGGGGTAGATGCTCATGAAATCCACTGTGCGCGGGCTCACTCCCCCCGCCTTGGTCACGCCGGGCACCACCCATAAAAACGGCGCACGAGTTGCCTCTTCCCAAAGCGCGAATTTCCGCCAGTGCTGCTTCTCTCCCAAATGCCAGCCGTGATCTCCCCAGAGAACAATGATCGTGTTGTCCTTATAGGCAGACTCGTCCAGCGCCTTGATCAATCGGCCCACGTTCATGTCCAGATAGCTGATGGCTGCCAGATAGCCCTGTACCGCTTCCTTCCATCTGCCGGAAGCTACCATTGCCGCGTGATCCCCATCCGGCTTGGCCATCTTGATCCCCGCAGGGGGGATGTCCGACAAGTCATCGTCCTGATGCGGGGGCAACTCGATTTTCTCCAGGGGATGCATGTCATAGTACTTCTGCGGAACATTCCAAGGCATGTGCGGTTTATGGAAACCGATGGTCAGAAAGAACGGCTTGTCATGCTTCTTCTTCAGTTGCTCGATCCCGTAGTCGCCGATGCGCCAGTCGGCCAAATCCTCGTCTTTGCAATCCAGGGGCGCGAATTTGATGCCGCCCACACCGTCGTTTCCAGACGGCTTGGGGTCACGGCCTTCGTTTTTCAGATAGTCATCCCATTCTTCCATTCGGTCGAACCCGCCGTGGTAAATCTTCCCTGCACCTAGCGCGACATAACAGCCAGAACGGAAGGTTGCGGGCAGACATTTCTCCGGGGCGATGATCTGCCGCCAGTCGACATTGTTGTTATAAACACCCGTGGTAGAGGGTCGCATGCCGCTCATGAGCGCCGCTCGTGACGGATTGCACACTGGCGCGGCACAATAGGCCAGAGGGAATCGCACGCCACGAGATGCTAGTTGATCGATGTTGGGTGTGATGGTCTGTTGGTTTCTTCCGAGATACCCCACCCAGTGGTTCAAATCATCTACCGCGATGAAAAGCACATTGGGCTTCTTCGCCTGCCCATCCGCAGCTGAGAAAGCTCCCGCGCCAAACACAACCGCAATCAAAACAAAAACGAACTTCATATCGCCATCCCAGACGATGACGGTACCCCCAATGTTTCAGAAGATTAAATCAGCGCACGCTTGGCGAACTCCTCACACCCGCACCTGTCCGGTGCCCGTGACCACATACTTGTAGCTGCACAACTCCGCCAGCCCCATGGGACCGCGCGCATGGAGCTTGTCCGTGCTAATGCCGATTTCGGCGCCAAAGCCGAACTCGCTGCCGTCGTTGAACCGAGTGCTCGCGTTCCACATCACTACGGCGGTATCCACTTCCTTCAGAAACCGTTCCGCCACAGCGCTGTCTTCCGTCACAATGCTGTCGGTATGGTGGGAACCAAAGTGATTGATGTGAGCAATGGCTTCATCCGGCCCTTTGACCGTCTTTACCGACAGAATCAAATCCAGATACTCCGTGCTCCAATCCTCCTCAGTCGCCGCCTTCGCTCCAGACCACCACTTTTGCACCGATTCATCGCCTCGGATTTCTACTCCATGTGACTTCAGAAAATCCGCCATCATGCTGTAGAAACCTTCCGCGATCCCCTCATCCACCAGCACCGTCTCCAGGGCGTTGCAAACACCTGGCTTCTGAACTTTTGAATTCAGGATGATGTCAGCCGCCATTTCGAAATTCGCGGCCTCATGCACATAGACATGACACACACCGTGGTAATGCTTCAGCACGGGCATCCGCGCCGCACTCACCACACGCTCCACGAGACCCTGGCCCCCACGAGGGATGATCAGATCCAGATACTGATCCATCTGCGCCATGTGATCCACGCTTTCACGATCGGTGAAAGGAATAAGCTGAATGCTATCCTTCGGCAATCCCGCTCGTTCGCCGCCAGCCTGTAGCGCTGCTGCCAGAGCTTTGTTGGAGTGGATCGCCTCCGACCCGCCTCGCAGGATGGTGGCATTGCCCGTCTTCATGCAAAGCACAGCCGAGTCGCTCGTCACGTTCGGACGCGATTCAAAGATGATGCCGATCACCCCGATAGGCACCCGCATCTTGCTCATGTGCAGACCATTTGGGCGCGTCCACTCAGACAGCACTTCGCCGACAGGATCCGGTAACTCCGCCACCTGCTCAATAGCTGCCGCAATGCCTTCAAGAGACTTCGGGGTCAAGCGCAGGCGATCCACCATCGGCTTGCTCAGGCCCTTCTCTTCCGCACTGGCCACATCCAACGCATTTGCTTCCAGAATCGTCTTTTCGCGCTGACGCACTTCCTTGGCCATGGCCCGCAAGATGGTGTTTTTTTGCTCCGCGCTCAGCTTCACCAGTTCGTGCGCCGCCGCCTTGGCTCTGCGGCCAAACTCCAAAATCTGTTCCTTAATCGTCGTCTCACTCATCTTACTGCTGATGCCTGCATCAAAGACCATACGCCTCAACGGCGCCTTACGTTTGGCTTTAGGACCGCTTAATGGCGATGGGGTAGGGGAAAGCGCGTGCCAATTTCGTCTTCACCCTCTGCCAGTTTGGCGATCCGCTCTGGGTGTCGCCCGGAGGCAATCACGCATGCCACCCCACCGGCCAGTGCTTCCTGCACCGCTTTCAGCTTGCTACCCATCCCCCCTACGGAGAACTCGCCTTTCTCTTCCTGCGCCATATGCAGCACCGCATCCACGTCCCTTACCACGGGCACGATGTTCACTGCTCCTGAATCCTGTAGATCCATCAGCCCTGGCACACTGGTCAGAAGGATGAGCAAATCTGCCCCCCAGAGCGTGGCCACACGCGCGGAAAGTTTATCGTTATCTCCGAAGCGCAATTCCTCGACGGCTACGGAGTCATTTTCATTGATGACCGGAATGACATTGCGCGCTTCCAGCAGCCGCCCCAGCGTCGCTTTTACCCGTTCCGCACGTTCTTTGCTCTCCAGATCGGCATGCGTGAGAAGCAACTGCGCCACATGCAGTCCATGCCCACGCAAATAGCTTTGATACGTATGCATCAGGAAGGTTTGCCCCACAGAGGCGCAAGCTTGTAGCGTCGTCATATCCTGCGGCCGCTCACGGAACCCCATGGCCTTCAAACCCGAAGAAACCGCACCGCTGCTCACCACCACTACTTCATGCCCAGCGCGGTTCAATTCCGCGATGGCCTGCACCAGTTTGCACACCTGCTCCTCATCCGTTTCCGCACGATCCGTGCGTGTCAGAATGCCGCTGCCAAACTTCAGAAGTATTTTTTTGCCGCTCATGCTCGATCAGTTGAGTGCTGAATAGAAAGGTGAAAGTCAAAACCGGGATTCGCAACATGCGGGTTGGCACGCGCAAATGCAAGAAGAAGGGTTTCCCGCCAAATGAGCGTCTCTGCCATGCGACCGAAGGAAAGACAACCCTTGCCTGTCGACAGGGGATTCCCTAGTCTCCCCGGTATATGATCTCGCCGAGCCTGGCTCATCCCATGCGCAGCCATCTAACCTCCGCTATCATGGCGCTTTGCGCAGCCTTCGCTAGGCTGGCCATAGCAGATGTCCCCGTGCCCCCGCCGGTCTTGAATCCCACCACAATAGAGGAATCATGGAACGTTGTCCGCCTCGCCACGGCAAATGTTTCCCGCCTTCTGGATGAAAAGCGCATTGATGAAGTCACACCCCAGATCTCGCTCTGCAGTCCGGCTCTGCGCATGATCGCCCGCCATCCGACCCCTGGAGTCGACGAAGCGATTTGGAACGCTCACATCGCCGATTGCTTTCGTTCGGTGAATCTCATGGCGCAGAATGGCCTCCAGGGAAATCTGGACGGTGCCAACGCTGTCTTCGCCAACTTCCAGGCTTCTCTCAGTGCCTTGCGTAAAGGCGTCGATCTCAAAATCGTCGAAGCAGAGGTTTTTCACTGCCCCAATCATCCAGAAATCCTTGCGCTCCAGGCTGGCCGCCAATGTGACATCTGCAAAACCGCACTCCTGCCACGCCGGATCCCTTACAGTTTCATTTATGTGACTCCGAAAGACCCGGTGGTGAAGATGTCAGCCACGAGAGTCTCTACCAGCAGCAGCAGCAGCGGGGAGGGGGAGAAGACCCCCATCTCGCTGCAACTTCGTGATCGCAAGGGGCAGCCCGTCACACCCGCGGAACTCATCATTTCCCATAGTAAGCCAGTCCACGCCTTCATCGTGGATGAGTCACTGCGAGAACTGCAACTGCTAGACGTCTCGCCCACGAACACGTCTGGAGAGTTCAGCACAAGCTTCGCTCCGTCTTCGAATGCCTCAGCCCAAAGACTCTGGGCCGCCGTCATCCCCGCTGCCACAGGTCTCCAGGAATTCCCGCGGATCGACATTCCTTCCAAAGGATCATCTGACAGCTCAGCCACGCCCCCAGCGGCGCCCTTGCAGGAATCAGACACTTTATCTGCTTCAGTCGCTAATTGGCGATTCCGGCTAACTCCAGTTCAAGGTCGCACCAGCGGCGCGCTCCCCACCGCGGGGCAATTGCAAATCCTCCAGTTGGAAGTCACCGATGAACAGGGGCACCCCGTATCTAACTTGGAACCATTGCTGAATGCATTTTCCCATTTAGTGGCCGTCTACAAAGACCGCGAGACGGTCTCCTTGTTTCACCCAACGGGGGGAGACATCTTGCGCGAGGATCTTCGCGGAGGGCCAAAGCTCACCTTCAAAGTTTACTGGCCAAAGGATGGTTATGTCCGTCTCTTTTGCCTGGTAAAACTCGATGGGAAGATTGTCTCAGTGCCCTTAGGCCTCACCGTCGCTAAAAGCGAAAGCTAAGGCAAGCTTCCAAGGATATCACCTATCCAAACAGCCGAGTTGTGAATTACAATGAAACAACAAGCGTGTGCATTTGTAAGCTGCCCTTTGGATGGGAAGGCGGACAACCTGCTGGGCGACCAAGCCGCTTGCCCCCACTCCAGTCTGGCCTTACCTGTTCCAGCAAACCGCTAACCCCCAGTTAATCTCCCTTCTCATCGTGCGCATCGGCCTAGTCAGACATTTTCCCGTCCAGGAACCTCTTCCCACCGGCTGGAAAACGGCTGCCCAGTTGGCCCAATGGCGTAAAGACTACGAAGCGTCCGAACCCATTCTCGGCACGCAAAAACTTACCTCCGAGTGGGATCGCTGCCTATCCAGCGATCTCCAGCGCGCCAGCGCCACGGCCACCGCGATCTATTCTGGTCCCATTGAGTTCACCTCTCTCCTCAGAGAAGCTGATGTCGCTCTCTTTCGCACCGGCTCCCTTCGTCTCCCCATCTGGATCTGGAAGTGGATTCTCCGTTTCTCATGGATGACTGGCCACTCCTCCCAGAAGGAGATTCGCGACGCTTTCTTCGCTCGCATCCTCGCGATCACCGACAGGCTTGACTCTGAACGAAAAGACACCCTCGTGGTCTCGCACGCGGGTGTCATGATGTATCTAAGCAAAGCCCTCGTTGCCCGCGGGTTCGAAGGCCCCAAATTCAAATTCCCCATCCACGCTCATCTATACGAATTTGTGCGGGAGTAATGCGACTATGTCGAGGACGTGGCCGAGCCATCCCGCCCTTTGCCAGAATGCTGAATCCAAGACATTTCGCCCCACGCATTTTATTGATTTCCACGAATCCTCAGACCGTCACCAATCTATGCGCCTTTCCCTCTTCTTCGTTCTTATTCTAGCCTCTATTGTTCCCGCCACTCTGCGCGCAGGTTCCTTGGAATCCGTCCATTCCGAGACAGTTGCTAGTGCTCCGCCCTCTCGCCCCCAACTTCTCGATCCAGCAGCCCTCGGCTTCGGTAGGGCCGATCCCATCGTCATCGGCACGGTCTATGACACCATGGACTTCTCCGACGGGAGTGGAGCTCTCGACATGGTCGAATCCCGTCTTCGTTTGCCACTTTACCGGAAGCGCTTCGACTCAGGTTGGGGATTCGGTGCCAGTCTCATTCACGAATACACTTCAGCGGATCTCAACGGTCACCTGCTGCTGGATCGACTCGATCTCCACTCGCTGGAATTGCAGTTCAGCCTTCGCCACTTTCCTGGCACCGATACCGGCTGGATGGGGCTGCTCATCGCAAGTCCCGGTCTCGCCACCGATTTTGAGGACATAGGTTCTGATGACTTCAGCTTTCGGCTCATCGGTGTCGCGGGCTACCAATTCTCACCACGCTTTACCTTGGCCCTTGCAGGTTACTTCGCCCAGAGCATAGGCGAGCAAACCGCACTGCCCGGCTTCGGTGTCATCTGGCGCCCCTCAGACGATTGGATGGTTCAACTGACACCGCCTTTTGCCGCGATCGGTTGGCAGGCCACCGACACTCTTTCTTTCAGCGTCAGCGGCTTTCCTTCCGGCGGCTCATGGGACATTTCGGAAGAACCCAGCCCTGTCGCAGATATCGACATCAGCGGCTGGCGTGTGGGCATAGGCTCGGAATACCGGCTCACCGATAACTGGCGCATTAATGTCATTGTAGGGGTGAACCTCTTCGGGAACATCGAACTCAGAGACTCCGAAGAGATCGTCCTCAACGAGACTGACCTTGATGAAGCCATGTTCGGCATGCTGGGTGTGTCGTATCGCTTCTAGTTGGTGTCGCCGCTAGAGAGCGGTATTCTACCTTGTGCGTCACTTTGTAGTGTGGGGCACAATGTGCCCATGAGCAAATCACGCATCGTTGCCGGAGTCGCGATCTTCGTTGCCGTCATCTTCTCATGGCTATGGGTGTTCACGCTTTTCAATCGCTTCTACCTTCAGTTCAATCGCGCGCAATACCAAGTCGAGAGCTTCCTCGTCACTGATGCCGTCTATCCTTCATCTCGCAGGGGATTTCGATCGCTTTGGCTAGCTGGTACTGTGACCGGACGCAGCGAGCGCGTCTGCCCGGTACTCCCACCCGGTGTTGAACCGGGTAATGCCGAGGAAATCCTTACCATCTACCCTCGCGCCTCCTCAATCTCCGTTCTCTATAACCCGGCGGCACCCGAGATCCTCATTCAAGGTGAGACACTCCGCGTTCTTCACTTCACCCCGGACTTCTGGAGCAAGGAGAACCGTCTGTGTGTCAAATTGCTTTGCTTCGTTCTCCTGCCTGTACCAATCACCGTTGGAATCTACCGCTATGTCAGTAGGCGCACGGCGAGCAGTTAGACTGATTTTTAGTTTTGAATCCAACTAATACGCTCAACCGATGTTTCACCTATATTGCTGCCCATTTTAATCTCACACGCTCCTCGCCATGCCCTTCCCACGCCTCGCTGCGCTCATCCTCCTTGTCCTGGTCCAGATCGCACCCGCCCTGAGCCAGCCCAACAAACCCAGTTCAATCCTCCCTCCCGGGGCCAAACGCGTCCCAGTCGTGTTTACCGGGGGCTACGACACAGATCCTCGTGACGGCGGTCGCCCCGTGAAGCTCATCGCCAGTGCCCTCGAGGTCCCAGAAGAGGTCTTCCGCGAAACCTTCACCCATGTGCGTCCCGCAGGTCCCGGCCAAGGCGTCACCGACCAGCGTGCTCGTGAGAACAAGTCCGCTTTGATGGCCGGCCTCAAAAAATATGGCGTCACCAATGACCGCTTGGATGAAGTCTCCAACCATTACCGCTATGTACGTAGCCGCGGCGAACTCTGGACTCACAAGGAAGCCAAAGCCAACGCCATCGTCCGCGACGGCAAAATCCTCAGCTACGAAATCATCGATCCCGGTGCCGGTTATAGTTCCCCACCGCAAGTCACCGTTGAAGGCATCAAAGACGTCCCCGCAGTGGTAGAACTTGCCTACGGGAAGAATCTCAAGACGAACGGCTCCATCACCGCTATCAAGCTGCCATCCCCAAATTCCCGTTGAGCCGTGGCACGCTAGGTCGGCGGAAAAGTCAACGAGTAGTGCCCGCCCTATGCCGTGTGACTAGCTCGCTTACCGGATTTCCTGCGTGTCCACGAGTCGGCCATTCTGATAGCGTCGCACGAGTACTAACTCGCCATCGTCGCGGTAAGTCTTTTCCACGGTCATTTCTTGCCCTGAGACAAAGCGAGTATCCTTTACTGGCAAGCCCAGGGCATTGTTCCGTATCTCCCGGATGACCTCACCCCTGTCGTTTACATATTTCTTTACTAAGGGATCGGCACTCTGGATTTCTTTGCCTTGAACGGCATCTTCAGCGGTAAGGGCATTGGAACTTAGGGCGGAATTTTCTCCGGACTTTCCATTCTTGGCCAGCGGGGCGGCGGACTGGGAAGAGGTCCGGCCCTCTTGGGTGGATTGCTGCGATGACCCGGGAGCCGGCTCCTCCGTCCGTTTCCCTACCGGAGCGGACTTCGACTCCTGATGCGCAGTGGCCCCTTTGTCACTGGGAGAGTCGGCATTCCAAACAAGCACGATCCCCGCACACGCGGCCACAAGCGTTACGCAAAGAGTAATTCGGGTTGCGAGAGAAATGGGCCCACTCATTAATGAAGTCCTCCTATACCGCTTTTCCTTATGCAACCATAACAAAAGGTTGCAACAGAATGATTCTTTGGCTACGGAAAGAATAGGGAAAGGGCGCTTCTTACAGTGACTTCCTTCTCATTTCCTGACTCACCCCCAAAAAACCACCCATGTTAGGCGTTTTCCGTTTTTATGTTGTCCTCTGGCTGGCATTCACTGCTACCGCATGGTCGGCCGACTGGGTGAGCACACATAAGGTTGGGAACGTCGTCCACTTTGCCATAGCCGAGCCGGCACAGATTGCCCGCTATGATCTGTCGACGCGCACTTGGCTCAGTTCGATCACGCTCCCCACCTCTCGTGGCCCGCTCTCAGCCGTGTCTCTGGAGGCAGACGGCCTGTATGTGGCCTATGATAAGGCGGTCTATCGGTATAGCACGACTGGCCAAAATGAACAACATGTCATCAATGTCACTTCGACAGTCCAGACTCTGTTTACGGATGGCAACCTTCTCCTCATTAATCACACCGAAGGTTACTACGCGAAGCTGACCACCATCAATCGGACGAACCACACCGTCATCACTTCGTACGAGAGATACATTTATGCGGTTCACGGCGCCTCTATTTCCAAGTCAAACAACCGCATCTTGGGCACCACGTGGGGTCTCTCACCCGCCGATGTCACCTACGTGGAATACCGCAATGACGGCACGTTCGTTAATAGTGGCGATAGCCCCCACCACGGTGCTTACAACATCGGGACCAAGACCTGGGTGTTTCCAGATGAAGGGCGATTCGCCGATAGCTCAGGAAACTGTTATTCCACATCTGGCCTCACTTTCGTCCTTAGCTTCGGAACCACGATTACAGATCTTCAGTTTATCGGCACCGACGTGCCCATCGTCTTAAGCTCCAACAAGATCATTGCTTATAACAATGCGCTCCTACAGGTCGGGAGTGTCACTCTCGCTTCCGCGGCGAAAAGCATCTGCGTCGACGGAAGCACCGTGCTGGCTTTTTCGCCAGGAACTGGCACCACCATTTCCGTCCAGACTGTGTCACTCAGTTCCATTAGTGCCCCCGTCGCAGGACAGCCGATCAACGCAAGTGAACTGGCCTACGTACCGGATGACTACTTCATGGACAATGCTGGGGTCTTGAACCTCCTCAGCAAGTCTCACCAAAACATCTTCCGGTGGGATACCTCTTCCCAATCCTATCTGGCACCCATTCCCTTGATCGGCGTGCCGGAGTTTGTCACTTATTCTGCCCAGAACAATGTGCTTTATACCGCTTACGCCTCCGGTCTGATCCGCAAGATGAGCCTGAGCGCCAGCACCCTCGCTGAGGAGCCATTCGTGCAACTGGCGTACAAGCCACGTGGCTTTGCCATGGCCGGGAACTACCTGTTCGCGACGGACGAAGCGGGCGCTTGGGATTCCCACTACACCTTTAATCAGGCAGGCGCGCTCGTTTCCAGCAAAGAATGGAACTACTATTCGAAGGCTTTTGTTTGGAATAATGCCACACAGAAGATGTACTTCTTCCGGGATGATACCTCACCAAACGATCTCCTGTGGGAAGAAATCAACGCGAGCGGTAGCACCTATCCCACTCTCGCTCCGGGTGCCTTGGGCATCGTTAAAGATTCGCCTCTGCACGATTCCACTGGCTTCGTTCATCCCATCCGGCTTTCTGCAGATGGCACCAAGGTGGTGCTCGGCTCAGGCTACATTCACGATGCCACCACGCTGGCCCGTCTTTCATCTGCGCTTGCCAATAGCTTTGTGGATGCTGTGTGGCTGAGCAGCGCGCTGCTCTCTGCTCGAAATGTCGCCAGTGATACGACGCAATTCCAGCAGTGGCTACCGCCCAGCTACGGGGTGGGGCAGGTCTTGCAGATTCCTGGTCAGGCTCAGCGCATGATCGCGATGCCTAACGGACGTGTGGTGGCGGTGACAATGGGGAAAGATGGCGTGCCTTCATTTTACGTCATGGACGATGCCTTCAACATTCAATCACCGTCCGTTTTGGCTACTCCTGCAAAACCGCAAGTGCGTGTAGCTAGCGCCAACAGCATCGAATTTTCCTGGCAGGATGTGAGCGGGGAATCTTCCTATGTGATTGAGCGCCGCAACCTTCCTTCAGGTGCATGGCAGGTGGTAGGGACGAACACGGTCAGCAACACGACTTTCCTTGAGGGCGGCATACAGGTTGGCAGTTCATTGGCGTATCGGGTGCAAGCCAAAAACGGTGTCTTGACCTCCAGCCCCAGTTCCCCGGCAGAGATCACATTTGCAGTTCCGGAGAAGCCAGTGCTTGCAGCTTTTCCTGAAAGTTCCACCCAAATCCGCCTTAACTGGAATGCACCTTTGCGTGGTCTCACCTACAAGGTGTATCGCCGCACCGGCACGAGCACGACTTGGTCGACCCTAACTTCCACCGCCATTTCTGCGACCACTTATCTGGATGCCTATCTCTCGTCCGGGACTGCTTATCATTACAAAGTGGAAGCGTACAATTCGCTGGGAGTATCTGAAGCCTCTGACGTCGTCTCCGTGACCACGGGGCTGGTCGCCCCGGCGGCTCCCTACCTTTACACGCTCAGCACCACCCTGCCTACGGAACTCACCGTTCAGTGGTCTTCCGTGTCTTTGGCCGCCACCTATCTTATCGAGCGGGCGTTGGTATCGGGGGGCGCATGGTCCGCCTTGGCCACGGTGTCAGCCCCCACCACACAGTATGTGGACAAAACCGTCCTCCCCGGTACCAGCTACCAATATCGCATGTATGCGTCCAATGCCGTGGGCACCTCTCCAGTTTCCACGGTGCGCCAGGTCACGACCCCTGCTTTGCTCCCGCCCTCGGCACCTGCCAACCTTCGGGCGGAATCGCTTGAAGGCCCCACCATCCGGCTCACCTGGTCTGATGTCGCACAGGAGGACGGGTACCACGTCGAGCGTCGCATTGGTGAAGCACAGTGGGCCGTACTGGCGACACTTCCGAAGAACACGCTTACCTACGATGACTCCACAGTAAGTTCGGGCTTGGACTTTAACTACCGGGTTGTGGCTTTTAATGCCTCTGGAAGCGCTGCTTCCAATGAGCTTCCTGTGTATGTGCAGTCTGTAGGCACGCTGTTGTCCGAGACTTTTGATCCCTCCATCACACATGCAAACTGGGCTGAACTCCTGGCAACTTCCGTCCGGGGCACTGGCTTGGCCGGCTTCTATCAGGGGGATGCCCTCTGGATGGGTGGCAGTGGGCCACGCCAGGCCTCCCTGGCGCCTGTCGATATTTCTTTGGGGGGAGCATTGCTGAAATTTGTGTTCCGCGCAGGAAATGTTGCCGTAGACGGCGCTACCAACTGGGATAATTCCGAAGCAGGGGAGTCAGTTGTCCTCGAGTATTCGAAGAACGGTGGGACCTCGTGGACCACGCTGAGTACGCTAGACACTGTTTACCCGGCTCATTCCACATGGACAAGTTACAACATCGCTTTGCCTGCAGGCGCCCAGTCCAGCGCCACGCGGTTCCGGTGGCGGCAGCTTCAGCATTCCGGCGCAACGTTCGACACTTGGGCCGTCGATAACATCGCAGTGCAAGGCATCGTTCCCGCCGCACCTGAAGCCATTCCCTTCTTCACTGGCAATGCCAATTCCTCTCGCTCGGTTGCCTTGAGCTGGGTCAGTGCAGCCCGCGCATCTACGTATGAGATCCAGCGTCGCACTCCCTCTACCAATTGGAGTGCCATTGGCACAACGGGCGTGGGACAGACTTATTACACCGACAATACCGTCCAGCCCGCCACCTACTATTCCTACCGTGTTGTTGCAAAGAACCCAGGGGGATCCTCTCCCCCAAGTGACTATGTGTTGATCAGCACGTGGTCCACTTTGGCCGAATGGCGGTTTCAGAACTACGGCACTCTTGCGGATTCTGGCCAGGCCTCAGCCATTGAGGACAATGGCACAGGAGTGCCCAACCTCTTCAAATTCGCGTTCAACATGGCCGCGGACGATCACTTCTATCATGTCCAATCTTCGGGAGGCACAAAGGGAATGCCACTTATCCAGTTCAAGTCTGAGACTGGATTGTTGCAAGTAGCCTTCATCCGTCGTCGTGCAGAGATGAACCCGGGTATTTTTTATCAGGTGCAATTCAGCAATAATCTCTCGGAGTGGGCTCCTGCCGGTCACGAGGTTTTGGCCGCTCCGATTAGTGAAGACTTCGAATATGTTGTCTGGCAAGATGAGTCTCCGAGCGAGGCAGCCCCCCCATGCACAAACCGCTTTGGCCGCGTAACCGTGACGCTTGCGGAATAAGGAATATCGCTCGAAAAATCTGCTGGTGTTCGTGGATGACTGGTGGCGAACCCTAAGCAAGCGGCTGGATGCCCACAACAACACGGCCACTGGCATCGTCATCATCGCCGCAAACGGGCGGGGGCTGATAGTGCGAGACCGCGGCCTGCTGCTGCGCATACTGGGAAAACGCCTTGATGCCTGCTTTTACAACAAAAGGTGTGGCCAGCTTTAGCAGGGTGGAGAGCATGGACGATTCAGGATTCTTGTCACGATAGACAACATACTTGTGGTCGTCATCATCACGCCGTTTTTCGGAGGGGTGGCGCCGACGCTTTAGCAATTGGGGAATAGCCATTCCCGCAGCCAGCGTCAAAAGGATAATCGCCCGATGATGGCGGTCCCAAAGGTTGGAGGCGACATGTGACGGGCTTAATTGCACCTTCAAATAGGCCGCCTCGTCTTCCAGTTGCCGACGTCCTTCCTCGATTGACTCGACTATTGATTCTTTGGATGTCCCTTCAGCCATGCGCGATCCTTTCTAAGTTCTGCAATGGTTTGAGCAAACCAGGCGCCTTTCACAGAACGCTTCCATAACAGCAAAGCAGCCCCGGCAGCGACAGCGAGATGCAATCCTGCCGATACGCCAACAGCCGTAACCCAGTACCAACCAAAATGCTCAGTTAGCAATCCGATCAGCGTGACTGCCAGCAGCGTCCAACCGACAAATAGACCAACTCCGCAAACCGACGCGATGATCAGCAGCATGCCGCCCTGCACCAGCGATTCCTTGGCCTCGATACTCAGGAGTTGAAGACGCCCTTCAAGGTATCGCAGCAAGGGATCAAACAGCCTGTGTGTAAAAATAGGATCGGTCCTTTGCTCGCTGCGAGTAATAATGACACCAGGTGTCCACTCAACAGCCGCAGTTGACGAGGCACTTGGGACAGGGGAGGTGGAGTCGGCTTTTTTGTCGGCAGTGCTTTCCGCCAATGCCGAAGGTTGAATATCCCTGCCTCTGGCTGTGGCATAGACTTGCGTAAATTCCGCCCCAAACAGGAGAATACAGGCAGCGTAATAGACCCAGAGAATCAGCAGAACCACGGATCCAGCAGAACCATAAGCGTCCGCAGTGCCTTCCCGGCCCAGATACCAACCCAGTCCCGCTTTGCCGATCTCAAACAGCACGGCCGTAAGGGCAGCGCCCAGCCAAACGTCCTTCCAGCCGATCTTCGCATCTGGCAGAAACTTGAAGAGCATGGCAAATAGCGTCGCTGCCACCCCGGCGGAAATCAGGATAGTCACGATCGACCAAACCCACACCGGCACTGCCTCAATGCTGTGAAATCTCTCGCCGATCGTCGCCAGCCAGGAAGTGGCCAAGAGTGAAATTAGCAGCAGCAATCCAATCACCAGCACCATGCCGAAATTCAGAAAGCGGCTCCGGATGAAATACACCATGCCAGCGCCCTTCTTCACTTCGACTTCCCAGATCGTGTTGAGCGCATCCTTGAGTTGGCCCAATACACCGGAAGCTCCCAGCAGCAGCGTCACCGATCCTACCACTGTCGCAATAATACCGGACTTCGGCTTGGAGGCGCTTTCCACCATCTCCTGCACGCCAGCCGCGGCTTGAGTGCCCACGGACCCCTTCATCGCTTCAAATAATTGGCCCGTGGCGGCTTCATCATCCAGAAAGAGTCCCGCCATGGCGATGGTGATCACGATTAATGGCGCGATCGAAAACACCGAATAATAGGCAAGGGCCGCACTCAGACGCAGAGCCTTGTCCTCACTCCACGCATCAAAGGTGGACTTCATCAGACCAAACCAGGTCCACCCTTTTCCATTGTTAGTCTCGAAAGTTGTATGCACAAGTATGTCAGGTTTGCCATATTTCGCTTGTGCGTCTCAAGGTGGCTGCCTGTTCTAAGCAGTAAGCTTAAATCTGTCCCGATGCATAATGCATACATCCGGATGAGAACGAGGCGGCGAACGTCCATCATGACCAAACGAGAACAATTCATCAGTTGGCTTGGCGACGCCCATGCAATGGAAGTCGGCATAGTTTCCACCCTGGAAAAACAAATCGCGGAAGCCAAAGGCATTCCAGCCGCCCGCAAAGCTCTCACCAACCATTTGCGAGAGACAAAGCGCCATGCTGCTGCGATGAAAAAGGCGCTCTCCTCCATGGGTGGCAGTCACCCTTACATTAGAGAAGGCGTCAGCAAGCTCGTCAATATCGCCGCTGGTTTGGTACCGACAGCTTCCAGGGATACGGTCATCAAGAATGCCATCACCGCCTTCGCCACCGAGCATTTCGAAATCGCCTGTTATCAATCTCTCGTCCTCACTGCAACGGAACTCGGCGAGCGTGAAATCGCCTCGACATGCAAAGCAATTCTCAAAGAAGAGATGGCCATGGCCAAGACGCTGAGCGCCCAGTTCCCCGCGCTCAATGCAACCTATCTCGCCAGCTTGGATAATGACAAACCCGATGCTGATTCCAAATCTGGCGATGAAGCGCCTGCATCAAAAAAATCCTCTACCAAAAAAGCGCCCGCCAAGAAGGTGTCGGCCACGAAACGTTCGGCAAAGAAATCCGCACGTAGATAGTCACACCTTCGTTAAACATCGCATCAGTTGCTATGAGACCCAATCATCTCGAGCAGCTGCTGCGTAAAGTGCGCACCGCGGTAATGGGGTCACCGCAATCTGCCAGCACTCATCATAGTCAATGTTAAACCTACGGCTGCAGCGACACTACAGATAACGACAAAACAAAACAGGGTGATGAACGCTCGCCATCCCCGCGTCTGGAACAGATAAACCGGCAGCATCACAGGCCACGCAATATACACAAACGTGTCATAGTCATAGCAGATGGTTCGGTTCCTCTTGCGGGCATCCGCAAGAGCCCAGGTCGCGATGGCTACCGAAAGTGCAACTCCAGCCACCGACCGAGCGTCAGGCGGCAGACCTTCCTCATCGACGGAATCGGTGATATGAAAGGACAGCGCCCAGATCCATAACAACAGCGTCGGTATCACCATACCGCGCAGCCACTTTGGCATCTTCATAAAAGGGTGCCGCGCCGTTCGCCTTATCGCTTAAGGCTGATGCGTCAACCTCACGCGAAAACCGGCGTCATCCAGCGCAGAATCCACGGTATGTTGCAAAGCTCGTGAGGCCAGTTCTCTCAGCATCGGAACGGGAGACCCTGAACCAGGCAAGTAAGCCTTGCCTTCTTGTTCGGCACGATACACACGGGAAAAAACGATACGGCCGCTATTCGTCCGGACAAGGTTCACACGAATCGTTGCATAGGCCGCAGGGCGGATCACCTGATCGGTATACAACTGCAGGACTTCACCCGTTAGCATAAATGGCGCGCCAGCCTCGGACACCAGCATCCTCCTGGAGCTAAGTCCATGAGCGAACGCATTCCGCACCACTTGGTCGACCGGCACATTCGTCGTGATGTATTCCATGGGCGTGCCCACCGGCGTCTTCACCGCGCCCAGAGCCCGGCCACCTTCGCGGCGCAGATCAGCAAAACGTCCGACCGCCACCTTCCTCGGCCCGGGAATATTTTGGCCGAGGGACGGCTGGTACTCAAGACTAACGGAAGTGGAACTGCAACTGCTCAGCGTGAGGGCGATAGCTGTCAGCAGCAAAAGTAATGCATTCTTGAAAATCATGCGGTGGCTTTACTACGGAGCCGATAATGAATCAACTTCGGAAGTCTAGGTAAAAAGCCAAAAAACAAACGTAAAAACATCCAACTCAGCAAGAGATTGTCCCGGACATAGTTGAAATGCGAGACACCGCCCTCCTCGCGGGTGAAGTATCGGCAGGGAGCAGGCACGTTCAGCGCCTCATGGCCACGCCAGATCAGCCGCACGGCCACTTCCGGATCAAAATCAAATCGCCGGGCCCATGTGGTTTCCTCCAGGACTGCGAGAAGCGCCTTGGCGGGATAGACCCGAAAACCAAACAGGCAGTCACCCACGTCCGACTGTGTCTCAAGCCGCGCCCACCAGTTGGCGATCCGGCGGCCACGAACGCGTGCGCTTGGCGCATGCTCATCAAACTGTGGCACACCCAGGACCAAAGCATGCGGATTGAGCCTCGAAATATCCATGAATCGTCGCACATGCGCGGACGAGTGCTGGCCATCGGCATCCATCGTTAGCACATGAGTAAACCCCTCAGCTATCGCTTGGCGCGTCCCGTGCAGAATGGCCGCACCTTTGCCAGAATTCCGCGGCAGGCGTAGGATTCTGAGCGCTCCAGGAAGAGCAGCCGCCTGCAAGGACCCCAAGTTCTTGTCACTGCCGTCCGAGCTGCCATCCACCACGACCCAAACCGGGGACCACACCTCGAGGGCACGGCTCACAGTTTCCGTGAGTTTAAGCCCGGTGTTGTAGCTGGGAATCAGCAGGATATGCGTATCAGAAGCCTGAGGCATCTGCATCACTTACCAAGGTCTGAGGGTGGGGGCAATACTGTAATGGGCCTCAGGGATCAAGGAATCTTAAAAACCTTTTGTGTCGTGGGATCCAGAGCAAGCGAACCACTCGGAAGTCCTGTCACATCGAGTTCAGAATAAGGCGGATATGGGCTTTTTACACGGCCAGGCTTGCCGGTCCGCGATCCTGTCGGATGTGTGGCTGCGGTCGTGGAGGGCGTTTCGGTTTCAGCCGGAGAAGTCTCAGGCTTACCGGACTCAGGCGGAGGATTCCGCGAAGGGGGAGACGTCGCGGGTGGCTCCTTGTCCTGCATCGCTACCTTGGGCTCGGTAGGTGGCGGCATCTCTTTTTTTACCGGTGGGGAAGGAGGGGTATCGGGTGTCGGCGGGGACTCCTGTGGTTCCGTTTTAGGCTCAGGGTTCGGTGTCCGCTTTGGCTCGGGAGCAGGCTCCTTCGGCTTGGGTGCGGGTGGCGGCGTTTCCTCGACAGGTGCCTGTACTTCTCTCTTTTTGGGCTTCGGAGCGGGAGGAGGAGAGTCTTCCACTTTAGCCTTTGGCTCCGGGGCACGCTTCTCAGGTTCTGTCGCCGCAGGGGCGGGTACAGGCGTCTTCTTCTTCGGCTTATTAGAAAGCGCTGGCAGATCCGGCAGAGTCGGTGGCGGTTCCGTCTCCAGCGAGCGCGGGGCAGGGGGCCGATAATCCGGGCTCATCTCCGCGGGTGGCGCATCCAAACTGTACTTCCGATTCCGAGGACGCGTCTTCGGAGCAGGCCGGGGCGGCTGAGGCTGGTTCGGCTCACCGTAGAAAAGATTCTTGAAGAAGTCACCTACCTGCCTGACGGGATTCTCGCGGGGCGGTGGTTGCGGCGGCTCTACGTAGCGCTGCGCCAAAACAGCGCTGTCAGCGGCCACGTATAACCCGGCCGAAACGATGGCCGCACGCAGAAAGCCTGAGGAAGATTGGCTAATCATGTTCAATGCTTAATATCCGTGAATCTTTCTTCTTTGCAATGTCTTTGGCCTCCCCGCCTGGACTGGCGGATTTCTCCCTCTGATGCAGGCGGGTGCCAATCTATTCAAGATAGCCTTTAACTTTTGCTTTTCCACCAGTCGGCATCCTTTTCCCAAGGCTGCCGGCTGGCTTCATTTCCTTGCCCATTGCCAGCTGGAACCGATGGCTCGTCAGACGGCGGATGCAGGGCGGATTGTCTCCGGATAAAAGCGGCGAAAAGAAGGAATCCGGTCAGCAGGCCGAAAAGCAGAGCGATCAGAAACCAGGCAGCCGCATCGACCGCCGGAACGGGCTCTGTCCACGAGGACGAGGAGAACGCTGTGGCGAGGCTACGAAACTCATGAAGGGACGGAGTCATCGAAGACGAGCCGCATGGGGATCATGTGGGAGAAAGAGAAGCCGTGCTTCTGGAAAAAGCGCTGACTCTCTGCACCGATTCGGTCGGTCAGCAGCGTGATGCGCTTGAATTTCTTTTCGCGGGCAAACTCGATCGCGTACTTCAGCAGCTTGGAGCCGTAGCCCTGGCCGCGATGCATGGGGTGGACGATCACGTCTTCCATCAGAATGACAAAGCCGCCCTCGGCGGTGCTGATCGTGAAAAGGAGGTTCACCATGCCGATGATGGCGTGGTCGGTGCGCAGGACAAAGATGCGACCGCGGTTCGGCTGCTCCAGGATAAGGCGGATGCCGTGTTCCTGTTTAATCTGATCCGGCACGAAGTCTTCCTCTTCCCCCAGGAGCGACATCACGAGTTCCGTCAACTGGGATAGATCTTCCAAGGTGGCGGCTTCGATTCGTGGCATCAGGTCTGGGATCGTCTCGGTCATCTGCCCCCAAGATACTCCTGTAATCTCTCGGCGAAAAATCTTTTTTGGGCGGTTGGGTCCGACCGGGGCAGAAATCTGGGTTTTTGTGCTATAACGTCGATGAAAGCCCCATTGGTGAGCGGTTTCTAAGGGCCTCGAAGAGGGGTTCAGTGACAACTTTTGTCTCACGAAACGGGTAGCTGGGGGTGGAAATCTGAGACTTCAGACGTCACGAGGTTCGTGAAGCGTGGAAGCCAGTTCCATTTGCACGGGGCGGCATCTGATATCATGCTCCGCCTCCCATGCGCGACCTTTTAACCGACCCTCTTTGCCATCCTGAAGATCTCGGCAAGCCGATCCCGGAAAGCCCTTATGCGGTTTCAGTGTGCATGCCGTTGTGGGAGCATGTCATCGGCTATGAGGAGAAGGACCCGAAAGTGGTGTCGAAGTTTCAGAGTGGCTATCCGCGCTTTTTCATCCCGCCCGCGATTGGCCGGCTCATCGAGCAGGTGGAGAAAGACCTGAGCGGGGCAGGGGAGCGGGCGCTGGTGTTTCCACGGGCCATCCATGCGGAGCGCTGCGCGGCCTTTGTGCAAAACCAGATCGGCCAGCCCGTCCGGGTGGTCGAGTATGGCGATGAGAAACTGGGCGCGGCCCTGTTCCCGGCGGCGGCTTATGACACCGCACGACGCTTCTGGCGGTTCTGCGGCGAAGTGGTGAGCGCGCGGCAATCCGAGGCGGCGTTGGGTGTCTTCCCAGACCAGGTCACGAATGAGGAAGGCCAGAAAGCCCAGACCGAGATCAAGAGCCGTCTCGCCGGTATCACGGGGCAGATCCCGGAGCATATCTTTTTGTTCCCTTCCGGCATGGCCGCGAACTATGCCGTGCACCGCATGCTCTCGGCTAGTCTGCCGGATCGGAAGACCGCGCAACTCGACTTCCCTTATGTGGATGTGCTGAAGCTGCAGGAGCACTTCGGAAAAGGCGCGCATTTTTTCCCGTTCACCGATGAGTCGGACTATGACAGGCTACTGAACGTCATCCGCACCGAACCGCTGGCCGGGATCTTTGCGGAGATGCCAAGTAATCCGCTTATCAAGTGCGTGGACCTGCGCCGTGTGACAGAGATGCTGTTCCTGGAGGAAAAGGATATCCCTGTGATCGTCGATGATACCGTGGCGGGCTGCGCGAATGTGGATTCGTTTCTGGTGGCCGATGTGGTGACCATGAGCCTGACCAAGGCCTTCTCCGGCACCGGCGATGTATTGGCGGGCTGTGTCGTGTTGAACGGCGACTCCCCGTTTGCCGATGAGTTCGCGTCCTTCCTGCGGCAACATGCCGATCATCAACTCTGGCGCGGCGATGCCGTAGTCCTGGAGCGGAACTCCCGCGACTTCGTGCAACGGTCCAAGACCATGGGCCGGAACACCGAGGCGCTCTATGAATTTCTCAGTGAGCATCCGGCCATTGCCCAGGTGCATCACACCATCGCGGATGAAAGCGGCTTTTATGAGCACCTCCTCAAGGAAGACGGCGCCCATGGTTGCCTGATCTCCTTTGTTTTGAAGGACAAAAGCAAAGCCCCCGCCGCCTACGACGCCATGGAGTTCTGCAAAGGCCCTAGTCTCGGCACAAACTACACCCTGGTTAGTCCCTTCACCCTCCTGGCCCACTATGACGAACTCGACTGGGCCGAAAAGTGCGGTGTGGACCGGAACTTGCTCCGAGTGTCTTGCGGGCTCGAACCGGCGGAAGTGATCGTGGAGCGGATGAAGCGGGCTTTGAAGGAGTAGGGGACTAGCACGATGCAGGTTGATCTGCTATGGTGAGGACTCTATGCGGTCTTGGGTGAAGTTACCAGTGACAACTCAGCTTCCACACTCGTCGTTCAGACGCCAAAAGCCGACTCAAGCTCTGAAGCCCTGAAGACCCGGCCTATCAGTAATTCGCTCATCTTAGCATGGTCAGTATTTCTCATTTCATAGCTCGTGTCTGGAATCCGAATCTAACGGCCAACGTTGCGAAATCAAGGTACTGTGCGGAGATTCAGCGGGCTTTGAGGCCTTAATATCTTTTCCTATGCAGAAGCATTGGCAGGCGCACTGGGGACGGCCGAGCCTGAATGCCTTGGCGTTCGCTTCAGCGGAATTGGAGGGCGTGCGGGACGCCCGCCACTACTTGGTTTTTCGGGTGGGCTTGGCCGGTGTTTTGGAGGCAAATATAGGAAACAATTTGCAGCTTTTGCGACGGGGGAGTAGCGTCGAAATTCGCTCAAACTTTAATCTGACATGAGGGTATTTTTGACCGGGGCTACCGGGTTCATTGGCGCTGCTACTGTTCAATCGCTCTGCTCCGCAGGGCACCAGGTCTCGGCGATGCATCGGCAGGATAGTCCGCCGGATTGGGCGGCGAGTTTTCCGGGTTGTGCGTGGCACAAGGGGACGCTGGAAGATCCGGGGACGGCAGAGGTCCTGAAGTGGAAGCCGGATGCGGTGATTCATTCGGCGTGGATCGCGACGCCGGGGGTTTATCTGGAGAGCGAAGAAAATGAAGGGCTGCGCGAGCAGAGCCTCAACATGCTGACGGATCTGGCGAAAGGTGGGGTGAAGCATCACACCGTTTTGGGGACTTGCATCGAGTACCAGATGACAGGAGAGCCGCTGGTGGAGAATGTGACCCCATTGGCGCCGATACACCGATACGCCAAAGCCAAGAATGGACTGCGGGAGGATCTGGAAGCGGCGCTGCCGCCGCTGGGCGCCACGCTGGCGTGGGCAAGGGTGTTTTACCCGTATGGAGCGGGGGAGCATCACTTGCGGCTGTGCTCGTCTCTCATCAAGACCCTGAGGGCAGGGGATGCGTTGCGGCTGAAGACGCCGCACAGCACGAAGGACTACATTCATGTCAAGGATATCGCCCATGCGCTTCTGACGATCACCGAGCAAGCGGCAGCCGGTCCGTATAACCTGGGGACAGGCGAGGGGGTCTCTGTGTACAATCTGGCCATGGAGATCGGGAAGGCGCTGGGCCGTCCTGACCTGGTGCTGATGGAGCCAACGGGGCAGGCAGATCCCTACGCCTTCGTGGTGGCGGACAGCAGCCGTTTGCGCTCGCAGGGCTGGACACCGCGGGTTTCTCTGGCTGAGGGCATCTCTGAAATGATCGAAGGGAGGCCGGCGAATTGAGTGCCGCCTGTCCCTTGTGCGCCTCCGAGAGGACATTGGTTTTTGTGAATCGCTCCGGGGTGCCGGTTCACCAGAACATGATCATCAGGACTCCGGAAGCAGCCCGGGGGATCAATCGTGGGGAACTGCGCATGGCGGCCTGCGAGTCCTGCGGCTTTGTCTTCAATGAAGCGTTCGACGGCGATCTCACGGACTACAGCGCGGTTTACGATAACTCCATCACGGGGTCCGATGCGTATAGCTCCCATGTTTCCGAGCGGATCGACCGGCTGGTGAACGAACACGGCGCCGGCACGAAGCGCGTTGTGGAGGTCGGGTGTGGTAAAGGTGCTTTCCTGAAGGAATTGATCGCGCACGGCAGTACTTCCTGCGGGGTGGGATTTGACCCTTCGTATCTGGGGGAGGAAGTCCTGATGGACGGAAGGCTCCGCTACGAACGCACTTTTTATGGCCCCGACGCTCAGCGGGTGGGAGCGGACATCGTGGTTTGTCGGCATGTCATTGAGCACATTCCGGATCCTCTGGCCTTGCTCCGCATGGTGCGAGGCGCGCTGGAGCAGTCTCCGCATGCCCGGGTGTTTTTTGAAACTCCCTGTGTGGAGTGGATTCTGGAGGGCCAGGTGATCTGGGACTTTTTTTATGAGCACTGCACGCTCTTCACGGCGAACACCCTGGCGGCGGCTTTTGCGGCCACGGGCTTCAAGGTGGAGTCGGTGACGCATGTCTTCAGTGGTCAGTATCTGTGGATTGAGGCGACGGTAGCTGATCTTCCTGCTGAGCCGGGGCCGGTGCCGCCGGATGCGGTGGAAGGCGAAAAGATCGGCCGTCTGGCCCGGGAGTTTCAAGCCGGTGAAAGAGCATCCACGGCGCAATGGAAGACACGGATTGAAGGACTAAAGCCTGAAGGCAATATCGCGCTCTGGGGCGCGGGAGCCAAGGGCGTAACCCTGGCCAATCTCATCGACCCGGACGCCACGCTCATCGCGTGTATCGTCGAATCGAACCGCAACAAACAGAACGGATTTCTACCGGGAACGGGTCATCCGGTCGTTGACTATTCCCGTCTTTTGGAGTTTGGAGTCCGCTTTGCCTTTCTAACGAATCCTCGCTATACCGCCGAAATCCAGACGTTGCTCACAGAATCCCATTCTCCCGTGACCCTGCTGGATCGCTGATCATTTCGCCCGCTTCCTCTTTTCAATGAAATTAGCCTTAGACACCGTAGCCCAGACCCTGGTCATCGAGCGCGATGATCAGTCCGCAGAGACCCTGCCGCTTTACTCCAGAGAAGCCTTTGAGGTCATCTCGCGTGAGTGGGTGCGTGTCGGGTGGAATCAGAAGTATCCGTATACCTTTTCCTGGATGGGCCGGCCCATCATTCAGTTGCCGGAAGACATGATCCGCCTGCAGGAAGTGATCCATGAGGTGCAGCCGGATGTGATCATTGAAACCGGTGTGGCCCACGGGGGATCGCTGGTTTACTACGCTTCGCTTTGCAAGGTGCTCGGCAAAGGCCGCGTCATCGGCGTGGACATTGTCATCCGTCCGCACAATCGAACCGCCATCGAGGCGCATCCTCTGGCGTCCATGATCTCGCTCGTCATCGGCGACTCCGAAGATCCGAAGACCGTGGCTGAGGTGCGCAGTCTGATCAAGCCCGGAGAGACCGTGCTGGTGATCCTGGATTCCTGCCATTCGAAGTCGCACGTGAGCCATGAACTCGAGTGCTATTCTCCGCTGGTGACGGAGGGTTCCTACATCGTCGCGACAGATGGCATCATGCATGACCTGAGTGATGTGCCGCGGGGCGTGTCCACCTGGGACTGGGATAACCCTATGGATGCGGCTGCGGAATTCGCGGCGAGCCATCCTGAGTTTGTCCTTGGGCAACCGAAGTGGCCTTTCAACGAAAGCGAATTGAAAGAGAACGTCACCCACTGGCCAGGGGCCTGGCTGAAAAAGGTTTCTGCCGCGTCTTCCTAACATCGCTCTTCCATGTCGAAACCATTTGTCACTGTCCTGGTTCCTACGAGGGAACGAGCTACTACCCTCGCTCAAACGCTGGAGACGTGTGTGTCTCAGGATGCGGATCAATATGAAATCCTGGTCAGTGACAATGCGAGCATCGACAATACGCCAGAGGTCACGGCTGAGTTTCAGCAGAGAGATGCGCGAGTGCGGGTGATCAATCCCGGGAGGCGTCTAAGCATGTCGAGCCATTGGGAATGGGCGTTCGGACATGTGAAGGAAGGTTATTTGGTGGTCATTGGCGATGACGACGGGATGGTGCCTGGGTCGGTGAAACGGATCCAGGAGTTGGCTGCCGAGTATGAATTACCTGATGCGATTACCTGGCCGATTTCGTATTACCACTATCCAAACCTTGAGGGGCATCCTAATGCAGGGTCGCTGCTTTTGAGTTTGAGAGAAGGGGCTTGGTGGCGGGATACGGCGGCATGGAAAGAGCGATTGTACAACTTCCGGACCGCGTACTATGAGTTGCCCACGGTCTATCACAACGCTGTGAATACGAGGATGCTCGATGTGCTGCGTTCCAAGGGTGATGGCATGTTGCGGTCACGGTTTCCTGATGTGTACACTGGAGTGGTGTTCGCGGCGACGGCGCAGCGGGTACTCCGCAGTGCGAGGTCGCTTTCGGTGAATGCCATTTCGCCAGCCAGCACTGGCTATTCCTATCTCATGCCCAAGGCGGATCCTGCCCGCGCTACCTTGTTCAATCGTGAAGCGGAGACCATGCCGCTGCACCTGGAACTGCCGTTCTTCAACAACCTTCACGTGATCACCGCAGAAGCTATGTTGCAGGCACGGGATCATCTGCAGACGCCGGAACCGCATTGGACCAATCTGGTAAGGTTGCTCTATTTTGACTGGTACATGGCTCAGACGACCGAACATGTGACGACGGTCGAAATTGAAAAGTTGCGTGAAATGGCCAATCGGCACGGGGTAGGGGACTATCTCCAGGAATTGGAGACGCGTTCCTCATCCGAACCTTACTGGAACATAACGACTAGTCTGGAAGTGCAATTTTCGGTCACTCCTCACGAAGTGAATTTGAACCTCGTTTCCGCAGGCGTAGAAAATGTGATCGGCGCGACACGCATGGCGGCTGTCTTTCAGGAAGCTATTCAGCAGATCTCGCAGGAGAAAGTGGATGCCAGTGGAGAATCCAGCCTTCCCTGGCAGAAGCAAATCAAGGAACTCCGTGAGCAGCAGACTGCGCTGCAAAATGACCTGGATGCTTCGAAATTAGATGTTGAACGCCTGACACCTTTCGAGGCCCTTCAGACTTCATTCAATTCACTGCAGTCAACCCATGAGACCCTTCAGGGAGAAGTGTCCTGGCTTCGGGAGGCCCTGGCCATCAAAGAGCAGGAAAAGCAAGCCTCCGCGCTTCATGTTGCCAATCAGCAGTCAATGATTAGTCACCTGGCAGCTAGAGCCGAAAAGTGGCAGAAGAAAAGCA
The DNA here is from genome assembly GCA_965284365.1 of Phragmitibacter sp. Lineage (GTDB taxonomy): Bacteria > Verrucomicrobiota > Verrucomicrobiia > Verrucomicrobiales > Verrucomicrobiaceae > Phragmitibacter. Next base: position 4,972,007 of record OZ260079.1, on the reverse strand, counting down.
AGTCCCATGGCAAACGCGCGTCTCATTTCAAAGAGCGGTTTTCGAAGGCTCGCAAACAGTTAAAAGCTCTCCGGAAAGAACCGCTGGTGCGCTTTTTCAGTAAGCTCAAGATGGTCAAAGACAGTTGACCTCACTCTGTCGAGATATCAACAGCCACAGGCGGTGCCGGGGCATTTTCTGGCTCCGATTTCGACGGGGAATATGCGAGCCGGTTTTACGCCGTGATGGGCGAACAGATGTCGTATTCCTCGAACAAATGGAACTGTTGCGGGATCGCATCATGGCCATCCTGTTTTGAGGATAAATCGTTTGCGCTTACCCAACCGAACATTAGATATCCGGGATGACTGACCCGTGGCGTACCGAAGAAATTGTGAAGTGTGAGCAAGGAGAATTTCCAGCTCCAACGGTGGTGCCGGATGACCTTGAATTGGTGCAGCGCATCAGTAAATCATATCGATTCGGGATGCTGGCTGGGCGTCAAAATGCCGACCCTTATGCGCCAGGAACCTGGAAGTATATTTTCGACGGACATTTGTCGGGCGTGGATAAGATACTGGGGTCGGATGATATTGACGAAATCACCAAGCTGCTGAGAGACCCGGGATCTTCGACCTTGTTTTACGGATTCGACGACTTGGCTCAGCCATTTGTCTCGACTCGTCCCAAGCCTTTTACCGACAAAAACCTGAAGTTTTCATTACATCGCTTTGCCGAATTGATGGGATTCATAAGGCTCTACCTTCCGGAGGCCGACGGGTCCGATTTGTATGCCGTGGCTCCCTGGCTGGCGAAGCCTGAATTGACACCTGACGGTTTCCTGGATTCGCTTGAACGAGAGCTCGGAGTTCCTATCAAACTGCCAAACATTTACCGCGCTGAGGCTGGATTCATCACCAATAGAGGTTTGTTGAGCACACGGTCCCTGTATGCGCTCTACGTCGCAGTGAAAATAATCAGCCTGTTAGGTGGCATCAAGGGAAAAAGGGTGCTGGAGATTGGTGCAGGGCTCGCCCGCACAGCCTATTATGGAGTTTTGTTCGGCGCAGCGCAGTATGATGTGGTGGACATACCGACCACGGCTGCCTCACAGGGATACTTCCTGGGCCGCACGCTTGGAGCGGATTCGGTCAGACTTCAAGGAGAGGAAGTAGCCAGATTTAATGTCAAGGCACGGCTCCTGGCGCCCAGTGAATTTCTGGCATTGGATGATCGCTACGACATCATCGTCAATATCGACTCTCTCCCTGAGATTCCCGAGGCGCAAGCCAGTACCTATGCTGACCACTTGTTGAAGCTAACGCCGAAATTCCTGAGCATCAATCATGAGGCTAATAATCTCATCGTGCCTAATCTGTTCAAGGGGAAGCCAGGTGTCTCCAGACAGCGGTCCCACTTTGCGCTCCGTCCAGGTTACGCGGAAGATGTGTATACGTTCTCAAACAATTCTTGAGAGATGAGCAGATCAGCGGGGCTCTGTTCTTGTCTTTCAGAGTCCTGCCAAACTCCAGATCCAAGGAGTGGCATGTGGAGGCAAATCCCGCTCATCGTTTTCAGGACAAAGTGTTTGCGCTCTCAGGGTCGAAAGTTAGATATCGAAGATGACCGCCCCATGGAGCACCGAAGAGATTTTAGTCTGCGAGCAAGGAGAAACTCCGGCGCCCGTTGCGACTCCTGACGATTCTGCGTTGGTAGAGCGCGTTAGGAAGTCTTATGTTTTCGGGAAGAACGTGAGTGGCCGGAAGGAGGACCACGATTCTCCTGGCACTTGGAAATACATTTTTGACCAACGATTGCTCGAGGTGGACGAAATCCTCTCCTCAGATGACTTCCCCCGTATCAGCAATCTTCTGAGGGATCCGGCATCTTCCAACCATTTCTATGGGTTTGATGACCTCATCGAGGAGTATGTGACGACACGCCCAAAGACGTATGTCGAGGAAACATCGAAAGTCTCCTTGCATCGTTTTGCCGAGTTGATGGGATTTTTGCGGGTATTCTCACCAGAGGCTAAAGACCTGTATGCTGTGGCTCCCTGGCTGGCCAAGCCACAACTGACTCCAGATGGTTTCCTGGAGTCACTCGAACAAGCATTGGGTGTTAGCATTGCGTTGCCAAACATCTATCGTGCCGAGGCTGGATTCATCACCAAGAAGGGAGTATTCAGTTGGCGATCGCTGCATGCACTCTACGCGGCAGTGCGGATCAATAGTTTGTTAGGTTGCGTCAAAGGAAAAAAGGTGCTCGAGATTGGCGCTGGGCTGGCTCGAACAGCCTATTTTGGTCATATGCTCGGTGCATCGCGGTACGATGTTGTCGACATTCCCACGACAGCGGCAGCGCAGGGTTACTTCCTCGGCCGCACCCTGGGAGCTGATTCAGTCCGTCTTCAGGGAGAAGACTGGGCCGCATTTCCCAACGCCAAGGTGGGTCTCCTCGCTCCCAGCGAGTTTCTTGCCTCCACTGATCGCTATGACATCATATTGAATATGGACTCTTTTACGGAGATCCCAGCGGAGCAGGCGCAAACTTATGCAGACCATATGGTCCATCTAACGTCGAGGTTTCTTAGCATCAATCACGAGGCCAATCATCTCGTGGTAGCGGACTTGTTCAATGGGAAGGCAGGAGTTACAAGGCACCGCTCTGCGTATCTGCTGCGGCCTGGCTATATGGAGGATGAATACTCCATCTCCGCTCGCAGCCATTGAGAGGCTTTCTCATCAGATGTTGAAGCTTGAAGACTCGACGGCAGGCGCGAGGACTATTCTTTCCATTTATCAATGAACTCCTTTCGCTCTTTTTCGGAGTAAAAGGTGACCGCATAAGGTCTTGAGTACAGTTCCTCCAGGAACTGTACTGGGAACTTGAGCACTTCTTTCACTTCTTCATACAGTTCACCAGCTGGTTTGTCGGAGGTGATATTACAGCTTTTGTCCTCGAAAAGTTCCTTGGGCATGACCAGAAACTCTGATAACGCGTCCACCATGCAGTCCAGGTTTTCCTGACGGATGATCAAGAGAGCAGCTCGAGGCGTTTGATAAACCTGATAGCCACGGTCTGTATTAAAGCCAAGTTGGCTTAGATCAATGCCTAGATAGCCCTGTATTTCACGCTCAAACCACTCTTCCGGCCTTACATGAAATGGACATGGCGGGGTGCCACCCATCCATGCGATGATTGTTTCGCGAGAAGCCTTCACGGTTACATCTTCCCTGGAGATTTCGCCCAGATCATGCATCTGAAAAAGAAGAGAGAGAGCCCAGGAGATTGGTTCACGCGTGCCGCAGATGAACTGCGGGCGAAACCGAGTAGGCCCTCGGACATTGCCAGAATCCAAGGCCTGCCGAACTTCCATCATGCGATGCAAATGAAGCATCTGAATCTTTTTGGTGAAATCACAGGTATTCCGCTCGATGGCTGTGGCAAGCAGCCTTTGCCCTGCTTCGGATAGCGCGTGCAATTGCTCCACCAGAGCACCGGGCACGGATTGTTGAAGTGTAGTGACCACGCTTGTAGAACCTACTTTGGGGAGAGTATTTGCGATGATCCAAAGCCGATATTTTTTGTCTCCTGCCACTGTATTGAGCGTTTGCCTCGCTAGTACGCTTTCTGTCACGGTCTGAGCCGTCATCTTCTCAAGATGTAGCAAGGTTTGATAAGCGCTGGCGCGGGCGGCTGAAGCGACCTCCAGACTCGCGTTAACATAAGTCAATCGGGACTGCAATTCGGACTCGAATGCGTCCAGACGAGCGAGTGCCACCGCTGCATACTCGTGGCGCTGCATCGTCTCTTCGCGCAGCATAGTTTCGAGCACAGGCATGGTCTCGAGGAGCGGCACGGTGGCTGCGGCCATGTCTGTCAGGTTTCCGAGCTTTGTCCTCACTTCAGATTCCATACGCTTAACGCGGCGCTGGACCTCGGAGAGATGTTTATATTGCCGTTTTTGCAGGCGTTTTTGATCTGCAAACAGCTTACGCAAATCCTTTAGCTTGGACCCGACAAGATGATAAAAAATTAATCCCACCGCCAAAATGATCGTGAACTGTATGATGACAATTGCAATCCATGGGGTCTTCATGAGGCAGGGAATCTCTGAATATCAGTGTGCAGGGTTGTTGATTCGTTGTCCTATCGGTGGGCATCGCAGCTAAAAATTTTATGCCGGGCAAAATCGCCATAAACCGAAAATCCGAAGGGAGCAAACACTAGTTCTTGGCCAGGAACGGCGCTCAGCTAGGCGTCTGGACTATCGGCCGGATTGGAGTTTAGAAGAGCATTGGGCCTACGATATTCGGAATATTTTTCATCGATCATACATCAATTTTCATTTTTTGAACAAGGGACTTGCCACGCATATATTAGTCCGCTCTGTTCAACGCTTCAGCGACACATGAATACCCCATCGGATGCCACCAAATCCTCGACTCAAGACATCAGCGGCCAGGTGACTTCACGCGTCTCTATTGTAGTTCCAGCCTACAACTACGACAAATTTGTAGGTCAGTGTGTTGAGTCTGCTTTGAAGCAGGATTTTGGCGACCTTGAAGTGATTGTCGTAGAGAACGGTTCTACCGACGGAACTCGTGCGGTGCTCCGAACATTCTCAGACCCTCGGCTGCGAGTGATCGAACTGGACCAAAACATTGGATGGAATGGCGCCATCAAACTGGGATTCGAGCAGTCGAGAGGCGATATGGTGATGCTTTTGAGTTCAGATGATTATCTGACCACTCGCCATATTTCCACACTGGTCGATTATCTGGACAGCCACCCCGAGATCGCGGGTGTGGGTACCTGGATCCAGGTAGTCGATGCCATGGGACGGCCAACTCCTCAGGAGGAAGAGTCTTACAAGATTACCGTGAACATGGTCTGGGACCCAGATGACATGGAGATGTGGGCGGTAGATCACCATTTCCAGCTCCCGACTGCACTTTTTCGTCGCACGAATCTGGCGCCCGCATTCCCTGAACCAGGAAGCGACCGATCGGGAGACTGGGCCTTACATGTGGCCATCATGCGGCATGGTGGCCGCCTGGCAGTTATCCATGAGCGCTTGTTCTGTCTGCGGTTGCACGGCAGTAACCTCAGCAATCCCGACACACTCAAGCGCGTGCTCATGGAGACCACTTACTGGATGCGGAACTTGTTTGCACCCACTTGTGAGATTCACCAGCAACCCAAAGCTACAACGCTGGCGGCCCGTCGCCTGTTACGCATGATGGGTGGAGCAGGGTTCTCCGAGAACGAGATCGCATTTGCGGCCAGGTATATCTTCTCGCAAACCTGGAAGGGGACTTTGCTGGAGTATATTGAAGCGAGTCATACATATGTCCCGGTCAGCGCAGAAGATTTCTTCTGGATTGGATTAGCTCGTCACTGTCTCGACGAGGGGGCTATTCACAAAGAGATCCATCGGCTGCGGACTGACGAAGAACATTACCAGTATGTCATCGCCCAAAAACAACTGGAAGTGGATACCTTGAGGCGTGATGAGGAAATCTTAAGGCGCGACTTGGAAACCTCCAGCAAAGATCATGCAGAAACGTTAAATCACTTCCGGGAATTGAGCGGTCTTTATGAGAAAGTGGTGGCGGATCGGGATAGCGAGGTCAAAGTTTCCAGAGAACGGAAGAAGAGAATTCAAAAGCTCAAAGCTAATCTCGTGAGATCAGAAAAAATCCGGCAGCGATTAAAGGATGCGATTTTGCAATGGAATAATCATTCGTGGATTACCCGCGCCTTGCACAAAATCCGCATCAAGGATTTGATTTGATCGGTGCCTCCCAGTGATGGGTTGCGACTGCATTCAATTCTTTGCAACTGGCATCCGAAGTCCATTGGGATTCCTTTGCATTCTGTCGAGAAATGCTGAGGGCGGCGGCGGCGGCACCCCGGATACCTCTTTCAAAGCCGACCGCTGCTATCGCAATTCTTGAGCCAGTTGTTCGCGCCCGAAGGGTCGTCCCATCGGCCCAACAAGGAACTTGACCCCTTGCCATGGCTTGCTATGACAATTCCAAGCAAGTACTTTCCTCGGCAGTTTCATCTTCCTATCGCTTGAACGTAAATCCTTTGAATTCATCAACGGCCTGTTTTGGTAATCCACAAATTCGCCCTGTAATCGCCAGGGACTCTCTTCATCGCGATGAGTGCAGGTTTGTTAGCCCTGCTGTTCCGGCCTCGAAAAGCACAGTCCTGCTACAGGGGACCTGGCTCTGATGATTCTCCATGGTCCATCTCCAGGATTGTGCAGTGGTGCTTACTCATGAAAAATTACCCCAAAACCCTGGCAAAGCAGATAGAGGAATTTCGGTCCGCAGCACGGCAGGCATGTGACGCTGTCGCCCAAAAGCGGCATGGGCTCTCCAGGTTGGTAGTTAGGAGTGCGTCGGTGCGTGGCGTCGAAAAGAAGCTCAGCCAGGCGGAGGACTTTTTCAGTCAGGCCAAGCCACGGAGAGCCGTGGAGGAATGGGTGAAAGCGGTGGATATGAGCATCCAAACGCTCACACATTTGCGAGCCAATTTTTTCGGGAAACTGGTGATTAAGTCCAAGGAGTTGCGTCATCTTCAGCAACTCAGCAGTGGTGCCCACCGTCTGAAAAAAAAGTGGCATGATGGCCACAAAAAGTACCTCAGATCGGTTTTGCCGTATTTTGATGCAGATCATTATGCATCTCAGTGGCCAAAGGAAGCAGGGCGGGAAAGTGAACCAGCGTGCCACTATTTACAGTTTGGGTGGAAAAAGCACTTCAGTCCATTCCCCCTTTTTGATGTTGAATGGTATTTGAAGGAAAACAGGGATGTAGCTGAAGGAGGCTTGGAGCCATGTGCGCATTATGGCCATTCCGGGTGGAAGGAAGGCCGTAATCCCCATGCTTTGTTCAATGTGCGCTGGTATCTTGAGCAGAACACCGATGTCGCCAACGAGGGCATAGAACCTCTTGCGCATTATCTGGAGATCGGGTGGAAAGAAGGGCGTAATCCACATCCTCTTTTCAACACGAAATGGTATTTGCAGCAGGATCCGCAGCTTGCCGCACAGGGCCTGGAACCCCTGACCCACTACATCACCAAAGGCTGGCGGGAGGGCCGGGATCCCAATCCCGACTTTTCCATCGAGCAGTATTCCCGCGATCATGATTTGTCGTTGGAAGGTAAGGTCGAACCGTTAACTCACTACATCGAGCACGGCTGGAAGGAAGACCTCGAGCGTGAGTTGCGGGAAAAGGAGGCAGCCAGAGTTCACTCCTCATTGGAGATATTGCGGTCCAGGTTTGGCCGTGGTGCGGAGGCATTGCGCATCTTTCATTCGCCTGTTCCGCAACGAAGACTGAGCCTGGTGACTGACAGCATCTCCGTAGACAGTCTGGCCGCTGGCGGTGCGACTGGCTTGGTCATGGCTGCGTTGCTGGCCAAGCGTTTGCAATGCTCCCTGCGCATCATTACGCGAACCAAGGCGCCCAGCCCAAGTTCATTTGCCGAAGTGCTTCGCGTCAATGGCATTGCATGGGACCAGGACGTTGACTTCGTTTTTGCCAACGTGGAGGTGGATCACCACTGTGTGAACTTCACGCACGATGACCTGTTCATCACGACTTCATGGTGGATTACGAAAAGCGTGCTGCGATCCGTGGAACGCAGCCGCATCATCTATCTGGTGCAGGAGGATGAACGCCTGCTCTACCCTGAGGGCGACGAAAAACTCCGCTGTCAGGATCTGCTTTCCGAGACGGGAGTCAGCATGGTGGTCAATTCTCAGCTTCTCCACTGCCATCTGGTGCAGGATGGGTTTTCAAACATGAATGATTGCGCAAAGTGGTTCGAGCCATCGTTCCTGAACAATAGCGCGCGGACATTGGCGGCCACCACTCAACCTGGGCAAAAGCGGCACTTCATGTTTTATGCCTGCCCGCATCGTCAGCGCTATCTCTTCGGCTTGGGATTGGAGGCGATTGAAGAGGCAATCCTGCAGGGACTGCTTTTAGAAGAGCAGTGGGACATCACGTTTGCTGGCTATGACTTGCAACCGCTGCATCTGGTCAACAAGGTAAAGCCAAAGTTGCTGAAAGGACTTGGCTGGAGCCGTTATGTCGAAACGATCAAGAATGTGGATTTGGGCCTTTCGCTGATGAGTGCGCCACACCCAGGTTATCCGCCACTCAATCTAGCGGCAGCTGGCGCCGTGGTGGTGTCCAACACTTTTGGGATCAAGCGCGGCTTGGAAAACTATTCCAACAACATCATCTGCGTCGAACCCACGGTGCAGAGTCTGGTGGAGGCTCTTCGTACCGGGGAACGCCTTGCTACCGATCGAATCACCCGCCAACGAAATCTTTCTGGAGATGGCCTTCTCAGAGACTGGCAGCTTTCCTTTTCCGAAGTCCTGGATTGGCTGTGCGAGAGGCATGCCGCGTTTACCCCTTAAAGCTGAAAGCTGAAGCGATCAAAGCATCCCGATGATAAAGACACGCAAGCCTATTGATGGGGGAGCAGGGTGCTTCACGCCAAGTTCATTCTGGCTGGCTACTTCGTGACGGCAGCGAGAACGTTTTTTTGATCCTTCCTTATGTTCGACCTCTCTTCGTTCGTTCCGGCGACGTACCAGGATCCCTGGAATTTATCCTTTGCCGAACGATTGGGTCGGCTGAAGGGAGGGAAGCTGCGTGTAGGCTATTTCTATGAGAGGCCAGATAGCAGCACCTTCCGCTACCGGGTGTACAACATGGTGCGCGCGCTGGAACACTCGCCCAACGGAGTGGTGGGATCATTCTTCCATAATGAGGACTACGGGTACCAGGAAAAATTCATCAATGAACTCGATGTGCTAGTGCTGGGAAGAGTTCGCTACAGCGGCGCACTTGACGATATGCTGTGCCTGGCGCGCAGAAGAGGTATCCGCATTCTGTATGATGTGGATGATCTGGTCTTCAACACCGATTATCTACCGCTCCTGATGGACACCTTGGACATGTCCCGGCACGACGAGGGACTTCTTGTTCACTGGTTTGGCTATGTCTCGCGTATGGCCGCAGCACTGAAACTCACTGATGGTGCGATCACCACAAACGAGTTTCTCGCCGCAAAGCTTCGCGCGCACACGGGTAAGCCGACTTGGATCGTGCCGAATTTCCTCAACGAGCAACAGTTGAAGATTTCCGACCGCATCTTTGAGGCGAAGAAGCAACGCCACTTCCGTGGCGATGGCAAGATCACGATCGGATACTTCAGCGGATCACCTTCCCACAATCGAGACTTTGGCATGGTTCTCAGTGATCTGGACACCATCCTCGGCGACTACCCTCAAACCGAAGTCGTCGTGGCCGGTTACATGGACACCAAGGCGACTTTGGGCAAATACGGCAAGCGCGTGCGATACTTTTCGATGACGGACTTCATCACGCTACAGACGAGGATCGGTAGCACGGAGATCAATATTGCGCCCTTGCAGGACAACTGCTTCACCCATTGCAAATCGGAGCTGAAGTATTTTGAAGCAGCCGTGGTGGGCACCGTCACCATCGCATCACCCAGCTACACTTTCGCCGGCGCCATCAAAGACGGCGTGAATGCGTATCTCGCCAAATCCTATGAATGGGGCGCGAAAATGAGCCAGGTCATTGAGTCTTACGACGCATTGCCAGATCTCATCGTCAAAGCGCGGGAGCATGCCCATGACAACTACGACTGGGCGAAGCAGTGGCCGGCAATTGAAAAAGCAGTGACGGCGAATATTCCCTCATGATCGCTGAAGGCATTGGGTGAGGTTTTGTACGGAGATTTTACGCTCAAAATTGACGGTCCGTTCGCCTCGGTTCTCGCAGGCTGCCAGACACCGAAACCATTTGATTTCACAGGGTTATGCCATGATTAGACCCGTCTTCGTTTTGTCAGAATTCATGAGCACGCCCTCCTATTCTTTCTTTCCCCGCTACCTCTCTGGCCAGTCGGCCTGGGCCTCTCACACTCCGTTCGGTTATGACTTAGTAAAAGCCCTCGCACCGGCGACTCTGGTGGAAATTGGCACACGGAATGGGGATTCATTCCTGTCCTTCTGCCAGTCAGTTCAGGATCATGGGCTTTCCACGCAGTGCTATTCCGTAAACCACTGGAAGGGTGAAGAGCAAACGAGGGGAGCAGACGAGTTGCAGACCGTGCAAGTGGATGCCTACCGGGCAGCCCATTACAGCAGTTTCGCTTTCGCGGCACAGTCGGACTACGCGTCGGCTTCCCAGCAGTTCGACGATGGGTCCATTGAGCTCCTTCACATCGACGGGCTCCATCGTTACGAAACGATTTCGCGCGATTTCGATACCTGGTTCCCCAAGGTGAAAAATGGCGGCGTCATCCTTGTTCATGACATTCTGCGGCATAGCGGTGCTGATCCGAAGAGTCTTGGCGCAGGGAAATTTTGGGAGGAAACTCAGAAAAAGTTCACCGCCTACCAATTGAATCATGGGCTCGGCCTTGGCATCCTGGTAAAGGGCAGCAATCCTCGCATTGAGGAATGGCTGAGTCAGGCTACGGGATCCGAATCGAAGCACTACTATGCCCATCGCGGCATGGACCTGACCATAATCGCTGAGGCCAAAGATCAGGCCCAGATGATCCAGCGGAGAGATGAATCCATCCGCACCCTGCAATCAGAACTGCACGAGGCCAACGTCGGCATCAGCGATCATGCTCGGCTGCTGGCAAATCTTCAGCAGAGCCACGCTACCCTCCAGCAGGAACTGGCGACCGCCCTTCAGAGTGCCGCTACGCAGCACCAGGAACACGCTCGTTCCTACGGAAAAGTTTGCGAGCTGGATGCAACCGTTAAGAAACTGACCAAGCGTTTTAAGGCTGAGCGAAAGCTTCGCCAAGAAGCGGATAGCAACGAACGAAAGCTGCGCAAATTTGTCGAACACTGGAATGGCCGGTCATGGTTCTCCAGAGCTTTCCACAAAATTCGCCTGCCGAAAAAGAAGCAGTCGTCTTCACCAGCGGCACAGTAATTCGCTAAGAGCACAGAAAGGCTCCGCAGCGAAATTGAGTGGTGACGATTCGCTCGCACCGCAGCGGGATAAAGCTTTTCTTTGCAGACTGATTAGCGTCGTTTTTTCCCGGCTTCTGCAAGTCTTTGTCCCCGTTCTCCACCCCCGTTCCGCATGAGTTCTCCCTCCGCAACTTTGCCAACCTCTGAACCCCCGGTTACCCCGCCGCAGGCGCGTATCGATAAGCTGCTTTATCGTCTGAAAAAGCACCATAAAATTTTGGAACTGGGGCCCAGTTACAATCCTGCGGTAAGCCGGGCCGATGGCTGGAACAGCTTCTCCATGGATCATGCCACTGCGGAAGAGCTGAGGGTGAAGTATGCCAATGATGCGGCGGCGGAATATGGCAAAAGGATTCAGGAAGTAGACTTTGTCTGGCGCGGCGGTCCTCTGGAGGATGCCATTCCACCCGAACATCTGGGAACTTTTGATGCGTTCGTGGCGAGCCATGTCATCGAACACACCCCCGATCTGGTGGCATTTTTTCAAAGCGTGGCCCGCATCGTTCGCCCCATGGGCTTGCTCACGTTGGCGGTGCCCGACAAACGGTTCTGCTTTGATTACTTTCAGAACCCCACAAGGACGAGCGACGCGCTACAGGCTTATTACGAAAAACGGACGAGACACAGCCGGAGAACCTTCTTCAACTGCGTGGCTTATCAGGCCAAAATGAATGGTGCTCTCTCCATAGCGCAGACGGCCGTAACAGAGATCGAACTTTGCAATCAGCTGACTCCTCGTACCTTGTATGAACTTTACCTCGCCCATGATGATTCAGTCGACGCTCCGTACGTGGATGCCCATAGTTGGTATTTCACGCCGGCAAGTTTCCGGCTCATTTGTCTGGAGCTTCGTGCCATGGGGCTTATCGAGTTTCAGGAAGTTTATTCTTTTCCCGCGAGTGGCAACGAGTTCATCATAACCCTGCAAAAAGATCCGGCGGTAAAATCGGAAAATGTCCAGGAGAAGCGCACGGAACTGCTGAAACAGATGCTGCTGGATATACGGGAGCAGACAGACTACATGCTGGAAACGGTCGAAGCGAAAAATTGACGGACGGACGCAGCTCTACCGCAGCCTTTTTGCCGCGGTTCTTCGCCGTCTGATGCGGCGCGAATTTGGAAGTTGTGGGAATGGCTTCCCGAGTCTTCCTTTTTGCTATATTGCTGCTGAATTCCGACGGGTCCATTGCCAGTCGGGCCGGATGCTGACAACGGGCCAATAGAGGTGGTCTCTGGCCCCCATTTTGAGCTTCCCGGGAGGCGACCGGCAATGCCCCTTGACAGGGCCTTCCCGCCGGGATGTTTTTCGCCCTGTCAGAGCGACAAATATTTGACGATGACTGAGTGCCGTTGTTATAGCGGGGTGTCGCCTTTTCTGGAATCGCAGGCCTACTCGGCTGAACGCTCCTGGTGCTCAGGTAATGTCGAAAATTCTAAAAAGTTGAGATAACAAAACTATGCAAGTTGTCATTCTCTGTGGAGGTCTGGGAACGCGGTTACGCGAGGAAACGGAATACCGTCCCAAGCCCATGGTGCCCGTCGGCGGCAGGCCAATTCTCTGGCACATCATGAAATCCTATGCCGCTCATGGGCACAAAGATTTCATCCTCTGCCTTGGCTACAAGGGGGAAGTCATCAAGAACTACTTCCTCAACTACAAGGCATCCACCAGTGATCTGACCATCCATCTGGGCAGCAACTCGCCCATCACCTATCACAACGCTCACGACGAGGAAGACTGGAATGTCACGCTGGTGGATACAGGTGCGGAGACGCAGACTGGAGGACGCCTCAAGCGCGCCATCCGTCACGTCACTGGCGACAAATTTCTCTGTAGCTACGGAGACGGTGTTTCCAATGTGGACATCAATGCCGTTATCGATCAACACAACAGCGCCAACTGCATTGCCACGCTGACAGGTGTCAGACCCTCCGGTCGCTTCGGTGAATTGGAACTTGAAGAGAACAAGGTCGTATCCTTCAACGAGAAGCCGGATCAGGATGAGTATTTCATCAATGGCGGCTTCTTCGTCTTCAATCGCGAGATTGATAACTATCTGGACGGTGATCCCTGCATTCTGGAGCGTTCTCCCTTTGAGCGCCTGGCGGCGGAAGGCCAGTTGGGAGTGTACCGGCACCAGGGTTTCTGGCAGTGCATGGACACCTTCCGCGAGCTCCAGATTCTGGACAAGATGTGGGCGGACAACACGGCTCCCTGGAAAATCTGGCAGTCATGAAGGGCTTATTTGGAGGAGCGTTCCAAGACAAATCCGTCCTCGTCACAGGTCACACGGGTTTCAAAGGCAGTTGGCTATGCGAATGGCTGCTGGAGATGGGAGCGAATGTCCACGGCATCGCACTGGATCCTGAACCTGGGCCCTCGCTCTTCAATGAACTGAAGCTGGCCGAAAAGCTGGCTTCGGATACCCGGCTCGACATCCGCGAGGCAGAGGCCCTGGCAGCGCGCATCGCAGAGATTCAGCCCGACTTTGTCTTTCACCTGGCGGCCCAGCCCCTGGTGAGGCTTTCCTATGCGGAACCCCTCCTGACTTTCAGTTCGAATGTCATGGGCACCGCTCACGTGCTGGATGCCTTGCGTCCGCTCAAGCGTCCCTGCGCGGCGGTGATCATCACCACAGACAAGGTCTATGACAACCGCGAGTGGATGCATGGCTACCGGGAGCAGGATGCCCTGGGTGGACATGATCCCTACAGTGCCAGCAAAGGCGCTGCGGAGATCGTCACGAAGTCCTACAAGGACTCCTTTTTTGCAGCGCCGGATTCACCCATCAAGATCGCTACGGCGCGGGCCGGCAATGTGATCGGTGGCGGAGACTGGGCATTGGACCGGATCATCCCTGATTGCGTGCGTGCCCTGGAGAAAGGCGAAGCCATTCGCGTGCGCAATGCGCGCTCCACCCGCCCATGGCAGCATGTGCTCGAACCTCTGGCCGGATACCTCTGGCTGGGTGCTGCCTTGGCGGATCCATCGCTCCTCGGCTACAAGCACGTCTCAAGCATTTCGCATGCGTTCAACCTGGGGCCAGCCCTGACCTCAAATCAACCGGTGAAACGTCTGGTTGAAGAAGTGCTTTCACATTGGTCCGGTTCCTGGAATGACCTCACAGAACCGAATGCTCCGCGGGAAATGAATCTCCTCAATCTGTCGTCCGACCTGGCGTATCACCAGCTCCAGTGGTATCCCGTCTGGAGTTTTGAAACGACGATCGAGAAAACCATTCAGGCATACAAACTCGCGACGACAGAATCAAAGAACTGGCAGGAGCTTGTCAAAGCTGACATCGAAAGTTTTGTCGCCTCTGCCGGTAAATTAGGCCTTGCCTGGGCCACCAGTGCCACCGTAGCTCCTCTTCCTCCTCAATCATGAATTTCCCCGTCCCATGCCGCTCCTGCGGACATCCTGAACTGAATTGCCTCCTGGACCTTGGGAACCAGCCGTTGGCTAATGGGCTGCTGCGGGCTGAAGATTTGAACAAGACGGAGCCACGGGTGCCCTTGCGCCTGGCGCTGTGTGAAGGGTGCAAGCTGCTACAGCTCATTGATCTTGTCCCGCCTGACAGCCTCTTCACTTATTATCATTACTTCTCATCGTTCTCCGATGCGATGCTGCGTCATGCAGCCGATGCGGCCAACCGCTATGTCAAAGAGTTTGGCCTTGGGCCGGATTCCTTTGTCGTAGAAGCAGCCAGCAATGACGGTTACCTGCTCAAGAATTTCGTGAAGGCTGGCGTGCCGTGTCTTGGTGTTGAGCCTGCCCAGAATATCGCGGCGGCTGCAGAAGCAGCGGGTGTCCCGACCTTGTGTCAATTCTTCACCAAAGCGAATGCAGCAAACCTTGCGCAGTCCCGCAGTGGAGCAGACCTGATCCTGGGCAACAATGTCTTCGCCCATGCCCCGGACATCAATGATTTCATTGGCGGCCTGCAAGCGCTGCTGAAACCGGATGGCCGCATTGTTCTCGAGTTTCCTTATGGATGCGAGATGATCGAAAAGAATGAGTTCGACACCATCTACCACGAACACGTTTTTTACTTCACCCTCCTGGCGCTGATCCCGGCGTTTGCGCGCCACAATCTGGAGATCTTCCATGTGGAGCACCTCGCCATTCACGGCGGTTCCCTGCGGCTCTTTGCCGGACATCGCGGAGCTCATGAAATTCGCGAGAGCGTCACCCAACTCAAGGCAGAGGAAACAGAGAAGGGCGTGGACGGAATCGACTACTACGTCGGATTCTCCAGTCGTGTGGAAGGCCTCAAGGTCGACCTCGTGAAACTCTTGGGTGACTTGAAGAGCCAGGGTAAGCGCATCGCTGCCTACGGAGCATCGGCAAAGGGCAGCACGTTGCTGAACTACTATGGCATCGGTGCCGACACCCTGGATTTTGTCGCGGACCGCAGCACTCAGAAGCAGGGGCTGTTCACTCCGGGGACGCATCTTCCCATCGTTTCTGGTGATGAGTTGGCGAACAAGCAACCTGACTATGCGCTGTTGCTAACCTGGAACTTCTCCACGGAAATCATCGGGCAGCAGCAGGCCTTCCGGGATGCGGGTGGCAAGTTCATCATCCCGATTCCTGAAGTCACTCTGGCCTAGGTTCCTGCGGCATGAAGTTTCAACAGACTCGCCTCGAGGGCCTTTTCCTTGTTGAACTGGAGCCTCGAGGCGACCACAGGGGATTTTTGGCGCGTACCTACTGCGATCAGGAGTTCGCTGCCCAGGGCTTGAACACTCGCTGGCCGCAGTGCAACTGGACCCGCACCTCGGAAGTCGGTGCTCTGCGCGGCATGCATTATCAGGCGGAACCTGATCCTGAGATCAAGTTGATCCGCTGTGTGGCCGGCGCCGTCTGGGACTGCATCGTGGATGTCCGGCCAGACTCGCCAACCTTCGGACAATGGGAAGCTTTTGAACTGACTCCTGACAATGGCCGGCAGCTATACGTGCCAGCGGGGTTCGCTCATGGATTTCAATGTTTGAAGCCCGACAGTGAAATGTTCTACATGATGTCCGCCGTCTACGTACCGGAGCTCGCGAGAGGCCTGCGCTTCGACGACCCCGCTGTGGACATCAAGTGGCCGCTCCCTGTGGGCAACATGTCTGCCCGCGATCAACAGCTTCCTTTGCTGGACCAGATCAAGCTTTAGACCAGCCGGACGTAGTACTTGCCTGGCAGCGGTTTGATGAGGCGCTTCATCTCTAGTTTCAGGAGAGTGGCTGAAACAGTGGAGGTGGGCAACGCTGACTGCGCGGCGATCTCATTGATGTGGGTTTCCTCAGTCCCGATGAGGGTGTGAATAGTCGTCTCTTCCGTACTCAGGCTTTGCATGAGGGCAGGGGAGGCAGATGTCGGCTCGGGTAAGGCGGGAGCCTGGGGAGCCGTGGGGAAAAGGGTCATGAGATCATCGAGAACGTCCGAGCCATCCATGATAAGCTTGGCGCCTTGTTGGATGAGACGGTTGCAACCTTGCGAGGTGGGACGATCCGCATTGCCAGGCAGTGCATAGACCGTGCGGCCATGATCGACGGCCTGTTGCGCCGTGATGAGGGCGCCGCTTCGCAGCGGAGCTTCGGTGACAATGATACCGCAGCTCCAGCCACTTACGATGCGGTTGCGGAGTGGAAACGATTGTTTGTCAGGTAAATAATCTACTGGAAACTCGCTGACAACAGCGCCCTGACCATGATTCGCAATGCGCTCCGCGAGGGCGGCATTCTCCGGCGGATACAATTCGGCGTGGCCGGAGCCAATCACAGCGACGGTCCGGCCTTTGCTGGCAAGTGCGCCCTCGTGAGCTGCGGTGTCGATGCCGCGTGCCAGGCCACTGATCACTGTATAGCCAGCGTAGGCGAGCTGAAACGCCAGCTTCTTCGACATGTTCAACCCATACGTCGTGGCTTTACGGGAGCCGACAATAGCCAAGCCATGGTGGTCGCGCTCGGTCAGCTCGCCACGGACATAGAGGACAAGCGGCGGAGTGTGGATTTGGCGGAGAAGATTGGGATAGACAGCATCTTCAGCCGTGAGGATGGTCAGGTTCTCCTCGCGGATGCGGCGCAGTTCACGCGTGAGGTCGATGCGAGACTCCCATTGCGTGATCGTCTCAGCGAGGTCGAGGCCGATGCCGTCAACCTTCAGCAATTCTGAGGCTTTGGCACTAAGGATGGATTCGGGAGTGGGGAAGACCGTGAGAAGACGGCGAACGCGCACAGGCCCGATTTTCGGCAGGAGATTGAGCGCGAGGTAGGCTTCCGTGCGGGTCATGGGCTTCGCGTGCGTCGATGCTGCGTCAGGGGTGAATGCTGTGAATGGTCAGGCGCGCAGCGATTCGATAGCCGCCACGATATTTGCCTCGGTCACATCTTTGGAAACAAACGCATCACCCAGGGCGCGGAGAAGGACAAAGCGGATGCGGCCTTCCTTGAATTTCTTATCGTGCTTCATGTGATCCAGAATGGTCTCAGTCGTCATGGCGGCATCGCTGAGCTCGGTAGGAAGGTTGAAGCGGGTAAGGAGGGCGCTGATTTGATCGGCTTCAGATTGTGCAAGGCCCGCGAGTTCCACGGAGAGCTGGGCAGCGGCGATCATGCCGAGGGAGATGGCCTCGCCGTGGAGAAGCTGGCCGTAGCCGGCGCTGGCCTCAATGGCATGGCCGATGGTGTGACCGAAGTTCAGGAGCGCGCGTAGGCCGGTGGTTTCGTGTTCGTCGGCTTCCACGATGCGGGCCTTGATGGCGACATTCCGCTGGATGAGAGCGGCAAGGTCGCCTGTGCCATCAGCGATGGCGTTAATGGCGGTGAACATGTCCGCATCACGGATCGCGGCGTGTTTGATGATCTCGGCGAAGCCTTCGTGATGGGCGCGAGGCGGTAGGGAGGAAAGGGTATCAACATCGGCGAGGACCAATGAAGGCTGAGAGAACGTGCCTAACAAGTTTTTGCCTTCAGCGGTATTCACGCCGGTCTTTCCACCGACGCTGCTGTCCACCTGGGCGAGAACTGTAGTCGGGACCTGGATGAAAGGAATGCCTCGCAGAAAGATGGAGGCAGCGAAGCCCGCGAGATCTCCGATGACGCCGCCGCCCAGTGCGACCAGGAATGAGTGGCGGTCCAGACCCGCGCGGAGCATCTGGCGGCAGACGTCTTCAACGGTGTACATGCTTTTGCTGGCTTCACCGGCAGGAACGGTGATGAGGGTGGGCTGGAATCCGGCAGCGGTGAGGCTGGCGATGACGGGTTCCGCGTAAAGCGGGCCGACGGTGGATTCCGTGACGACCGCGCACTTTTTGTTCGTGCCGAGGGAAATCGCAGGATCGAGTGCGGTTTGGCCGATCTGAGGCAGGAGGCCACGGCCTATACGGACGTCATAGCTGCGTTCCGCGAGTTGGACGTGGACGGCAGGGGCAGCGGAAATATGAGCGGGCAGGGAATTAGACATGGAGAATCGTCAGCGGGAACGTTTGAACAGCTAGTGGGGAATGTCCAACGCGGAATAGCGTGGTACACCCCATAACGGTCTCACGCTGCTACTTAGTCAGTGCTGAAAAAGGGATATTGAGTTTCCGCAGGCAGCAGCCGGTTTGGGCAGCAAAGTGATGCTTTGGCAGAGCCGGAGCCAAAAGAGCCAAAAGAGCCAAAAAAGCCTCAGCCACTTGTTGAGGTTCCATGCTACCGCTGCCATCGCCAGGTTGATTTGGTCACCAGCAAAGCCTTTAAGCAGACACCTGCTCATGCGGTAGTCCGCTTTGAGGTGGCTGATCACCGGCTCAATGGCTGCTCTTCTTCTGAAGCATTGTCGTAGCTGCTGAGTTCTCCGTTTGGACTGACCCTTGGCACGAGGTCCTGGGGCCAGCACTTCGGTGTGCCCCACCCACTTCTGACCTCGATATCCCCGGTCCACAATGGCCGCCTCCGGCACTTTCTGCTGAACCAGTTGCGCTTTGGCCAACACTTCAGGCAGGGTATGCCCGTCATACTGATTGGTGGCATGTGCCACCGCTGCCACGATGATCCCGCCCGTCTTGGTCATCGCCAGGGACGCCTTGGTGCCAAACTCATACTTCTTAGTCGTCTTGCCTTTGGCCACACAGTAAACATGCGGTTCATGCAGCGAGTAAATCTTGTCCCCGTCGCTGCGCTTCTGCTGCAGGACTCTCTGGTAAAGGGCAAAACGTGGCTCCAACTCGTGCGCCACCTGTGCAGGCAGCTTGCGGGTCAGTTCCCTCACCAAAGTTCCCGCGATGGTCTGCATGCGTCTGACGCCCTTATCGGCCTTCTGACGCTGCTGCTTGTCTCGGTGGAAGCGTTGCATCCTCACACACTGCTTCAACTCTTTGCCATAGCTTCGTCTTAGCTTGATGCCGTGATCGTCGGCCAGCTTCCAGCAGTGCTGGATGATCTTGCCATACTGCTTGCTGTCCACCGGATGGGTGATGTTCTTCTCCTGCACCGTGCTGTCGATCACCAGTTGGGGTTCCTGGGCGGCTTCGCCATGGAGCTTCGCACTGATGCCTAACAACTGCTCGACACCTTCTGGACCGATACGGTGACGAAAATAAACCAGATCACTGGGATCACAGGGCAGTTCCCACTGAAAGTGCTCCATGCCTGAGAAGTGCTGCCAATAGGGGTTCTCCACCCAGCGCTGCACCACGGCCTGATCACTGAGGTCGTGCATCTGCTTGAGCAACAGCAATGAGATCATCAGCCGGATGGGTTTGGCAGGCCGTCCCGTGTTGCTGTAACGGGACGCAAACATCGCTTCCATCTCCTTCCAGGGCAGCGCTCCTCCCAGCTTGCGCAGCGGATGGCGCGGATCGCACTGCTCCTCCAAGGTTTGCATCAAAAAGCTCTTCTGCTGATCCTGAAGTTGCCGGTGCTTCATGCTAATTGAAATCGACCGGCTTTTGCGCCCAGTCGCGTCCTTTCCGGTCGTTTTTATCGCACACTCATCCTCAGTATTCCAGCTTCCTCCCTAGGAGAAGGTGGGTTTTTCAGGGGCGACTACTTAGGCTGCCCCAGATCTAGCCAATCCCTGGGATGAAGCTGATCCCGTGGTTTCTTCTGTTTGTCGAAGAGATCATCAATTAAGGCGGCAACGAGATCCGACAGAATGGGCTGTAGCCGTCTGTCCATCTTCGGCTTTGTGTTTATGTACATCTGCTTACATTCGAAACAGACAGTGAGATCGACAGGCTGGCCCCCTTTTTCCGGGACGAATCGAATTGCATGCCGTGGCATAAAATCGCAAGCAGACATGCCTCCGTAGTTTGAGAAAAGTTGATCCCGTATCAGATTAGTCCAGCGGTTGGCTTCATCGGATGATGGTATGTCAATGGAACTGAGGACGGGATAGCCATCAAACTCAGGGAGAGCCAGCACATCTTTATTGGCCTGTATTACAGCCAAAGAAGTTGTGTGCTTCACCGCCTTTTCAAAGATCTCGCGCTTGAAAGGGATCAATGAATATAAGGTAATGCTGCTGACCTTGGGAATGCTCGGCCGCAGAATGTGATGCACATCATGTAAAGCTTCTGCGTATTCCGGCTTCACAGTGGCTGCCATTTTTTGGATTATCTTGACCCAAGGAACGAAATGCTTGTCCACTTCCTCTCGAGTCAGGGATGGAGAAAGATCGGGCCTGCGGATGAGTGGCGAAATGTCGAGCGCTTCCTTTTCCAAGGCGGAAGCTTGGAAGCCTAAACCGAAAAAAATTAGGAATGCAGCGGCGAATCGCATCGGGGTGGTTGATGACCAAGTTTCTAGAACGAAGGACAAGTGAAGTCGAGCCTATAGCTCAACATGCCATTTTGAGATTCATCCTCAAGACAATGGAGAGTTTAGTAGTTCTACATCATGAAATGGTGAGGGGATTGCGTAGGGGACACGTCGGTTTGACCTGCTTTAAAGGGGTGAATCCCCGGGGGAGAGTGAACCCTTTTTACTGCAATGTTTGGCGAACTTGCCTCGTTTCGGGGGGACGCAATGAAGAGGGTATCATTTTTTGGTTTCGTTACGGCATCGTTTGTCTGTCTGTCGAGTTGGGTAATTCCAAGTGAACTGGTGGCTGCGGCGCAGGGGCAGGCGAAGAAGCCAAACGTCCTCTTTGTGGCCGTGGATGATCTGAAGCCGCTGATCGGGTGCTATGGGGATCAACACGCCAAGACACCCAACATGGATCGGCTGGCGGCGCGGGGGACGGTGTTCGAGCGGGCGTATTGCATGCAGGCGGTGTGTTCGCCTTCGCGCAATGGAGTGCTGACGGGACTACGGCCGGAAACGCTGCAGATTTATGATCTGGCGACGAATTTCCGGCTGCGTGCACCGGAGGTGGTGACGCTGCCGCAGGTCTTTAAGCAAAGCGGTTGGCAGAGTCATGGCATCGGGAAGATCTTTCATGTAGGCCATGGGAATCACGAGGATGAGGCGTCCTGGAGTGTGCCTCATTTTCAGGCGAAAACGGTTGGTTATGCGCTGACGGAAAATCGACAGTCGATCACGCGAGAAGAAGCGCTTTTCGAGAATAAAAAGGTGGATGTGAATGCCTTGGGGAAAGGCGTGCCCTATGAGTCAGCGGACGTGCTGGATGAAACCTATGGCGACGGGGTCGTGGCGCGGGAGGCTGTGAAACGGCTGGAAGGTTTCAAGCAGAGTGGACAGCCTTTTTTCCTGGCGGTGGGCTTTCTGAAGCCGCATCTGCCATTCTGCGCCCCTAAGAAATATTGGGACATGCATGATCCTGACAAGTTGCCGCAACCGGACCGCGCAACGCCGCCGGATGGCGCACCGAGTTTTGCACCGCAGTTCGGCGGAGAATTGCGAAACTATCAGGGGCCACCGAAGAGCGGCCCGATCCCGCCGGACATGACGCGGAAACTGATCCACGGCTATTATGCGGCCACGAGCTACATGGATGCGCAGTTGGGTGTGGTGCTGGATGCGTTGGACTCGCTGGGACTGGCGGAGAATACGATCATCGTGCTGTGGGGCGACCACGGCTGGCACCTTGGAGATCACGGCATGTGGTGCAAGCACACGAACTATGAGCAGGCGACGCGGGCACCCCTAATCCTGACCGCACCGGGAAAGAAGGGTGGTCAAAAGACGGCGGCGATCGTGGAGTTCAACGACATCTACCCGACGCTATGTGAGCTGGCCGGTGTCGAGAAGCCGATTCACCTACAAGGAAAGAGCTTGGCAGGATTGCTGGAGAATCCGACAGGGGACCTGGACGGAAAAGCGGTGGCGGCCTTTCAGGTGTATCCACGGAGCACGCCAGAAACCGGAGCGCTATTGGGCCAAGCGATGCGCACCGATGCCTGGCGGTATGTTGAGTGGCGGAAAACGGCGGATCAGAGTGTGGTGGCTCGGGAACTCTACGACATGAAAAAGGATGCGGGCGAAACCGTGAATCTGGCGGACAAGCCGGAGTATGCGGCAGCGGTGCAGGAGTGTGCTGGCTTGCTCGCGGAGCGTCTGGCGGAGAAGCCCGCGGAGGAACTGAAGTTATTGGATTTGGCGCAATCCAAGAAGAAGGTCGCGTCTACAAAAGAGGATGCTGCAAGTGACACACCGAAGAAGAAGAAACAGGATCGCGGAAAGATGTTTGAGGGACGGGATAAGGACAAGGATGGCAAACTGACCAAAGAAGAGTTCCTGCTGAAGCAGCCCGATCCGGATGAGGCTCCGAAAAGGTTTATCCTGTTTGATGACAATAAAGATGGGGTGCTGAGCCGCGAGGAGTTTGTGAAGCCTTAGTCGTGGGCGGCTTTGCAACTGGTTAGTTCAACGCGCTGCTAAGCCGACGCAGGAGGAACACGCGAAGACGCGAAGGTTTTTGGAAAGGCGACGATTCGTCTAAGAAGTGATCGTAAAGAGGTCTATTTCTTCCCAGCGCGGATAAATTCTTCTGCGGTCAGCTTGCCGTCCTTATTGGTGTCGAAGGTCGGAAAACGGCGCTGGCCTTCGGCTTGGTCTGGGAAGTTGTGGAGGTATTCTTCCTGGCTGAGAGAGCCGTCGGTGTTGGTGTCTTTTTTGGTGAAGATCTGGCGGCGATCGGGACGAGCCTTGGCGTCGGGTGCCGTTTCCGTTGGCGCTGATTTGGCAGTTTTTCGGCCGTATTCCGGTAATTGACCGTTGGTCAGAATTTGATCGCGGATCGAACTTGGTGGCAGAGCACGGGACCAGGCCAGAGCCTTGGCGGTCAAAGTTTGCACCACATCGGGATGCCTGGCAGCCAAGTCATGGGCTTCGCTGATGTCGTTGGGAATGTCATAAAGCTGCGCGTCTTGGCCGTTGTGATTGACGAAGAGCTTCCACCGGCCATCACGAATCGCGAGGGCAGGGGGCATGTAGCCGTCGTCCTGTCCCTGGACGTTGAAGAGCCACTCCCAGTGCAGCGGCGCTTGGCGGGTCCGGGTTTTGCCCAGCCAAAGATCGCTTACTTCTTCACCATCGGGTTTGAGAGAATCCGGCACCGCGACGCCCGCGAGTTTGCAGATGGTGGGCAGAAAATCCACGGCGCTGGTCACGGTTTCATTGTCCACACGGCCCGCGGGCACCTGACCTGGCCAGCGGAGCAGCCCAAAGGTGCGGATACCGCCTTCATACATACTGCGTTTCCGGGCGCGCAAAGGTCCAGTGTTTCCTACGCCGCCATTCGCGGCATTGCGGACGCGGTAGTCCTCGGGGCCGTTGTCGCTGGAGAAGAAGATGATCGTGTCTTCCGCCAGTTTCATCTCGTCCAGGGCCGCGAAAAGACGGCCGAGTTGCGTATCGAGGTCCGTCAGGGACGCGCAGAAAACCTGCATCTGGCTCCTCAGATCCTTCGCATTGCTTAAGTATTTCTGCATCCATGGGCCGAAGGCCGGATCATCGGCTTTGGGCGCGAGCACTTCGTATTCGCGCAATTGCTCGGGAGTCGGCTGCAGTTTGGCATGCGGCAGCAGCGTCCAGACATTCGCGTAAAAAGGCCGATCCTTGTGCTCCCGGATGAAGCGGATCGTTTCATCCACGATCAGGCCAGTCGATTTGGCCCGGAAATACGGCTCCTTGCCTTCATTGCCGAGTTGGGGGCCGTTGGAATTCACCGTTTTGGACTCGTCAAAGCCGTATTCGGTCGGAGGCGGCGCGCCTTCGCCGTTGCCCAGATGCCATTTGCCGAAATGCGCCGTGGCGTAGCCCGCAGCCTTGAGCAGATCCGGTAAAGTCGTCACCGCAGGATCCAGCCAATCCGGCATGGATCGCGCCGAATTTTGAACATGCTCCGCGAAATGCCCGTGCACCAGATGCCGGGCCGGAGCATGGGCTGTCATGAAAGCCGTCCGGCTCGGTGAGCAAACGGTGGCCGCCACATAGAATTGCCGGAACCACGTGCCTTCACTGGCAAATTTGTCCAGATTCGGCGTCTTCACATACGGATGCCCGGCAAAATGCGCGTCATTCCAGCCCTGGTCGTCCGTGAGGATGAAAATGACGTTCGGCGGGCGTTTCTGGGTTTGGTTCTGGCTCTGGTCTTGGATTTGGCCAAAAGCCAAAGGCGCCGCTGAGAGTGGCAAAATGGAGAACGCCAAAAGCCTCGAAAGGAAGACGGCGGTGGCGGATGCCGAAGACAAGGAGAGAGCAGATGGCTGCATGAAACGACGCATGATCAGAATCTCCGCATAACGGTGCGGAAGAGACGATCTCGCTTTTCAATTCAGGGCAGTGGTCGGCATGTGGGAATTTGGAATCAGTTCTCAGGGAATGCGCGCACTTCGACTCGCATTCAGAGGGCCCACCTGCCTGCGTTGCCCTCGTAAATCTTCAAATCAATAACTTTGTACAATGTATGTAATATAAAGTAATAGGATGTCGGTGCCGATTAATTATGGTGGCTAGAGGGGCCTGTCTGCATATTGGCTGGCGTTAATTCCGCGAACGTGTTTTCGAAATGGATTCCAACTGGATCGCTGGCGATTGGCGCAATTGGCCTTTGGGCAACTCTGCTAATCACTGGATTAGCGATTGTCTTGCAAGGCACAGGCACGGCGATGGCTTCGGCTGGCCAACTTGGGGATTTGTTTGGAATCCTAAACTCCCTCTTTTCAATCCTGGCCTTCATAGCCGTTTACCGGAGCCTTCGTAAAGACCATGAAGACCGAGATGTGGAAGATGAGCGACACAAAGAGCTTGTGGAACTGCAAGCTATGACAGCCCACGCTCAGATTGTGACCGAGCTTTGGAAGCAAAATCTGCGGCGAATCGAATCCGAAGGTGGCGGAAGATGGCGGAAAGCGGAAGCGGATCGCCACAAAGAGTTGATGGCTGTTAACGCCCTCTTAGCCGCGAAAATAGGTCTTTCAAGTCCTGCCACGCCCACGGAGTAAAGCACGCCAGCATGAAGACTGCGAAAGCTAGAAGCACGCAAAATCAGAACTACAAGGGGGCGCATCTCCTGACTCCATAACCTGATACAATACGACCATTGAGCCTAAGGTACAAGCTCAATCCCCATATTTGATTCCCAGCTTCCTCGTTTTGGGATTCTTCCCTCTTTGTCCAAATACCAACGCGTTGGGATCTTGTCATTCGGAGTCAGTCTGAATGTCTTCTGTCATCTAGGAATGGCGCTAAAGTCAGCGAAGGTCGATTCAAAGGCTTTGGACTGGTTGGCGAGTAAATACGCCTCGCCTTGAGGACTCGTCTAATGGGCGCCACGACGCCCAAAGAGGAAAACCAGCTAAATCAAGCCGCCTCCGAGAATCCGACGGCCCTCGTCGATGTTGTTCTTTCGTCTCGAAGACGATTCGATGAGGAGGATCCTACCCTTATCATCATCCGGGTTTTCGAAGGCCTGCGAAGAGAGGACATTTAGCCCTAGGTTACTCCATGAGTTGCTTTATGGTGCTAGTATGAACGAACACATTGCTTTAGGTGAAGACGAAAAGGGAAACAGCTACTCTCTCCACGAGTTTAACGGCAAGTTGCGCGTCTTTGCGGTGCTAGACCTTAGCAAAGGATACAAGCCCGAATCTCCAGTCTCAGAGGATGAACAGAATAAAATCCTCATTGGCCAACCTCCTAACCAGAGGACGCTTAGGCAGTTAGTCGATCAAATACGCCTCAATTCTGGCCCATAACAACTACAATGAAGTAGCGCCGACACCAGTAGAGATGGAGGTCGAAATATTTCTTGCTTGGAAGGATTTTATGCGCATTTGTTGCGTATTGCTGACTCTCTCAGCTTAGGCCTTTTAGCCGCCCGCTTTGTGCTTGTAACACGAGCGGGTTTTTTTGCTCTATATGGACTACCTTGCATTCGAGCTGTTGTGCAAAGCAGTGCAAACTGGAAAGGTAGAAACGATCGGCGCGACGTGTCACAATCTTCGGAAGGAGCTGCGGGAAACTGTCGGGCTGTTCTGCGTGGATCGCCCCGAGTGCTTTTGTGCGGACCATCCGCCAGAAATATTGGTGGGCGATGGTGGACTGACGCCCCTGCTTTCCGGGAGGCAGCTGGTGTCCAATGTCGACGATTCATTCGGGTCTGAGACCGGATCTACCGCGCTTATCTGCTGCGACACGAATGTGGTGCGGTATCTCAATAGCTTCGACCTGGGGCGACCAATCCGGCCGCTTTTTCCTGAGTTCTTAAAGGCGCTGTGGCCGTGGCGTAATTCCACTAGCCCTGTGCTGTATTTGGTAGAGAAGCTGGGAGACACGAAGATCGAAATTCTGGATGCCGCTTTACGGTCTTGGATTCGATTCAAGTTTTCCAATCCGGACGTCTTAGCTACGTCTAGGCGGATTGAATGTAGCCTGTCAGATGCCGAAGTGAGCCATTTGGCCACCCTGCAAGTAAGTCACCTTCAGAGTTCATTTTGGAGCGTGTTCATCGGTTTTGCGCATGAGAGTCAAAAGATCAACAAAGCGCTTCTTGCAGCAATGGCGGTTGCCACGAGGAAAGAAAAAAATCCCGTCAAGTCAGTGCATGAGTTTGTTAGAATCGTTCAAAACGAGATCGGGTTCACAACATCTTTTGAATTGCAGCTTTGCCAGAAAGCGCTTTTGCTAAAGCCTGAAGGTTTTTTTGGTATTAGCGATTCAGCGGAAAAGCTCGAAAAAAAGATAGATAGAATGGCTTGGGATCTTTGGCATGTGAGGTGTGCATTCATTGAAGCTTCGATGAACACAATGCGATATTTGCCGACAGTCCGTGTGACCACGCCTTATATCGCTACGTGGGACGCAAGTTTTTTTCGTCTCTTAGTGGCAAAGCGTTTGGCGGGCGTTCTCTACTATCAAGCGAGGGATTTTCCCCATTTTGAACCTATTGAATCCCGGGAAGAGGCGCGAATCACCCAGCAAGTCGCCAAGCATGGAGAGACGTTTTATCTAGGCGAGCCTGAAGACGTTCCCAACACTATTTCTGAGACCAATCGAATGATGGACGAGGCATCCTGGGATCAGCTAATCGAGGGTCTGGTGGAACGAGTTTTTAAAAAGTAATTGGCACGAAAAAATCCCTGCTTCTATGAGTGGGGCCGCTGTGACAAGCAGCCGGGTTTACAAGGCCCGCCAATCATACTGAGAGAGACCCGCAACAGAATTGCGGCCTTGGCGGTGCGATCTATCCAGCCGTCTAGATTTGGACGGGGCGCGAGGATTCCGCATAGACATAACAACGCTGGTTTGTATGCCCCGCTCGCAACACGAGTGTCGGAGTGTGGCCGCAGGATATAGCTTGATCGCTCCCCTCCCCTCTCTCCCCTTTCGGCTTGGTGTTGGACCACAATCCAGCCCTGAACAGGGTCACTGTGCCGACGCTGCACGATTCATCGTCTGGACGGCCAGCGGTAAATCTCTCCCAAGAGCCGGAGAAGCCAGCCAACTTCCGAGAGCCGAGGAAAAGCGCAACGCGAGTCCTGGCGCGCTGTGTCTCGTAGTAACCGGGGCCTTTCAAACCAACAACCCGATACATACAAATCATCCATGATAACCAAGGCTCAAATCCAATGCGTAGAGCGCGTTCAGTTCCCCGACAAGCAACGGCCAGGCGTAACGGTCACTATGTTTCAGCTTTTACTGGGAGAATAAAATCAGGTTGTAATGCCGCGATAAGACGGGTCTGCGGACCGTGGGGCACCAGGGGATGCTTTACGAAGACACGATACAAAAACGGGTCATAAAACGAAAGACGTAAGGCAAATAAAGATTAGGCAAGCGCGCGTCTTCTTGAGGATGAAAACCAGATTAGTGCCGCTGTAAGTAGGAAGCAAACTCTCGATGGCTCTGGAACGGCGAGTCCGTTAATTGCTAGTCTCGCCCTACTTGGGACGCTGAAATAACTTGCGCCGTCGTTACTGCTAAACAGATTTCCGTTTGAAACGGCCGCGGAACCAGTGGGATCTGTCGCCGGGGAAGTGAGACCCCAAGACAGATTGCTGGTTGAACTGGCATCAAGCAGGAGCCAGTAGGTGGTATTTGCCGCAAGGGTGATAGGGGCCGAAGGTAAGAACGTAAACTGCGCGGTCGATGCGTTAGTGGAGATTGGAGTAATCATGTTTTCCACTAGAGAGCCTATGGTGAGCCCTCCTGGAGTCGTGTAAAATCCTAAAGTGACTGTATCCTCTGCGGTCGTGAAGCCGCTGAGGGTCAAAATCACGTCCGTGACGGTGTAGGAAGTGGTGCCCATGGTAAAAACGAAGGCACTCTGATACAGGCCGCCGGTGAGAATCGATGTCGATATTGGCACGGCAAGATTACTGAGAATCGTGGCGCCATTAGAGGAGGGGGCGAAAGCACCCAGGGAAAGGAATGCCAACGAGCACAGGAGACTAAAGGGTAAGCTCTTTTTCATATGATCTCAGGGGTAGGGAACGCCTGTAGTCCCCTTGCAGCAGATTACAATTGTTTCCCTCAGAAAATAACCTACGCGATGTCCCACTTTCGGAGGGAAAACCAATGCATCCACCACTATCAGAATGTTCGAATTTGATAGATTTCTACCTCCCTTAAGCGGCGTCATTTTCGCAAGACAATATTCGCGGTAGTGGCGCTCGTGATCTTCCGGGTGGGGGTGTTTTCCGTCACGGAAGCCGCGATGGTAGCCCCGGCGGTAGGCCCCATCTCGGCTTATCGCTCACGGAATCGGCTAAGCGATGGGTGCTAAGAGTGTTCGCAAGCCGCAAATCTGGGACGCAAAAGCTGGTTCCGGAAGCGGCTGAAGAATTGGTTCGTGCCAGGGTGGCAGGCGTCTGCTTAGATGGGTCCGGTCACTCCCCTTTCTTTGTAACTTTACGAGATCACCTCATTATTATGAAATTGAACCGTCTCTTTTTGGCCCTTTTGCTCATGGGTTTCGCCGGTCTGGGTGGCTTCCAAGGCGGAGAACTGCTCGGGCAGGACCGGTCGAGTCTGGCGGAACAAGTGGCGCGGCCGGCGGACGCGGGTTCCCTTGTCGGGAAGTGGTATGCGGGCGGTGATCCGAATCAGGTCTGCTATGTCACCGCGGGCGGCGGCAAGCTTTTTGCCATCAATAACGGATTCTCCACCTATGAGCTGATTGAGACGGAGGGCCAGATCTTCGCGGCGCAATCGACGAGAGATCCCCTGCTCTCCATGGCCGTGCGGGGCGATCTGATCTTGTGGAGCAACAATTCCTGGTGGTCGCGCAAGCCGATTATCTTTGGGAATCCGAGCGCGCCGTAACGACCCCGTCGGTCGATGCGTTGACCACCTGCCTACGCCCGGTTTCTGGCGGATGTCTACCTTAAGCCCTGTTGTTGCGGCGATTTGGGCGCTTCAGGCCAACCAGGCGGTGGCGTAGCGGGAGGCCAGGACGGAGGCGATTCCGTGATGCTTTTGGCTGAAGGAACGGGAGCCCTTGGTAACTCAGCTCTCTTCTCTGAGGTGTGAGAGAGAAGAGACGCGGTGGCTACTATAAGCGAAATGACGCTCAAAAGCACGCTAAGGGTGGCTACGTTGTAACTCGTCTTTGCCGCCTTTGCGGTCAGGGTCGCCAGATGCTTTGCCAACTCTTCTTCATTCATGGGGTTTGTTCTCCTTGGTCGTCTATATCGTCCTTCATCTCGAAGGCGATTCGATCAGGGGGATTCTGCTTTTGCTTGTCGCCGATTTTTGTGAGAAGCCCTCCCAGCTGAAGTCCACCCGGCAATAGGGTGGGTTCATTTCATGGTAGAGCATGCAACTGTCACCTCTCTATCGTGTTTGTTTGTCGACCTGTCCCTTGCATAGAGTCGATCATTCCCTGATGTTCTCGTAGTGGCGTTGGTAATTGTGGACGGTCTGATGGCGCGGTTTTGGGCGAATGGTGTGTGACTCATTGGGTAAGGATTTTCATGCTGGGGGCGCACAGTATTGTTTTGAGAATAGCGGGTGCGGCATGGCGCTCCGCGGAGATTTGGTTGCGTTGTGATGAAGGAATGGTGGGTGCGGCCCCTACCCGTCGGAGCAAGCTCCTCCAACCTCAAAGCGGTAGCAAGCTACCGCACTCCAGACTGTCGCTAGGTGATTTTCTGTTTTGAGCGGGAAATATGGCTCCGTGACGGCATTTAGCGCGTGTTGCTAAAGGCAGAAAGTTAGCGGGGTGTGATTAAGGAGTATTGGGTGTTGCCACTACCCCGTCGGAGCAAGCTCCTTCAGCCGAGCGGCAGCAGCTGCACGCACTCCGGGTCCCGGGGCTGGCTCAGGTCGGATCTTAGATGCCTAGTTTCCGTTCTAGGGCCAGTTCGGTGGCGCGTTCGACCAGGAGGACGG
Organism: Phragmitibacter sp.; assembly: GCA_965284365.1. Classification (GTDB taxonomy): domain Bacteria; phylum Verrucomicrobiota; class Verrucomicrobiia; order Verrucomicrobiales; family Verrucomicrobiaceae; genus Phragmitibacter. The sequence continues at coordinate 4,941,193 of OZ260079.1, read as the reverse complement.
CCAGGGATTGGGTGGCGTCGTCGAGCTCCTGATTGGCGGCTTTGAGGGCCTTGGCATCGTGAGTGCCGGAGTTCATGATGCTCCTCACTAATGTGGAGCGCTCCTTGATGGTGGCAACTTCTGAGTCGCTGAGGAGTGAGCCGCATTGAGACAGCGCATCTTCGACGGCTTGGACTAGCTCTTCGCCTTTCAGTCGGGCCTCGGTCCAGATGCGCTCGTTCATGTCCTCAAAGGCGTAGTCCACGCTTTCGGCGATCATCTGTTCGACCTTGGCGTCGTCCACATCGACGGCGGAGCTTTGGATCTCCAGGACGGTGTCGGTGTTGGTGGCGGTGTCGCGGGTCAGCACCTGTAGGATGCCATTGGCATCGAGGGTGAACTGCACCCCCACCCTGGCGCTGCCTTTGGGTCCGGCCGGGAACGGGATGGCGACTTGGCCGAGTTCCCAATTGTCCTTGGCCATTTCCCGCTCGCCCTGGAGCACGCGGATGAGCATGGAATCCTGGTTCGCGACTGCGTTGGTGAACATCTCCCCTGCCTTGCACGGAATCGTAGTGTTGCGCGGAATGATGATGTTCATGAGCCCGCCGAAGGTCTCGATGCCCAATGAGAGCGGCGTGACGTCCAGCAGCACGACATTTCGCAAAGCCCCGCTCAAAATACCCGCCTGAATGACCGCACCCATGGCTACGGCCTCATCGGGATTTTGTGAGGTATTCGGTTCACTACCAAAGATATCCGCAGTAACAGATCGCACCAAAGGCATGCGTGTGGAGCCCCCCACAAGGATGACGTCATCCAAATCCTCGGGTTTCAAGACGGCATCCGTCAGAGCACGCAGACAATGGCGGCGGGTGCGCTCGATGAGAGGTTTGCTGATCGCGTCCAGATCGGCACGGGAAATAGAGATTTCGAGGCTTCGAGCCCCGTCAAAAAATGGCAGAAGGACTGTGTTTTCTTCTGATGATGAAAGAGATATCTTAGCTTCTTCCGCAGAAACGAGAAGTTTACCCCATTGGAGTGAATTGGGCTCGGAATCGCCGTCGCCCCCCTCTCCCGCCCACTGCTTCCAGATGCACGTAGCGAGGGCGCGATCGATATCGTCGCCTCCAAGCTGGGTATCGCCAGCAGTCGCAAGCACTTGGAATATTCCATCGCGCATCTCGAGGATCGAGATATCAAAGGTCCCGCCACCCAGATCATAGACTGCAATGCGTCGGCGATCTTCCAACTTGTCGAGTCCGTAGGCCAAAGCAGCGGCCGTAGGCTCACTCAGGATCCGCTCCACGGTCAGTCCTGCCATCTCGCCGGCCAGTTTGGTGGCGTTGCGCTGGCCATCGTTAAAATACGCGGGAACCGTGATAACGGCACGGGAGACGCTGGTTTCCAGGGCTTTTTCTGCAATCGATTTCAGGTGTTTAAGAATGGTGGCAGAAACCTCAATTGGATTAGTACCCAGTTTTGCCAAATCATAAGGGGCTTCCCAGTCCCCTTCCCCGTCCCTACGGCCAATGAGCCGTTTCACCGAAGTGACGGTGCGATCAGAGCGCAGGGAACGCTGGCGAAGGGCCGAAGCGCCGACCGTGACGGAGCCATCCTCAGCGAAGTATACGGCTGACGGGGTGAGACGCTGACCTTGGGCGTCCGCCAGGAGGATCGGAAAGCCGCTGTCCACGACGCCTACCAGCGAATTGGTAGTGCCAAGATCGATGCCCAAGATGAAATTGTTGTCCGACATGCAAAATACGATTAAACAGTAATAAAGTAATCCAGATTATTAATATCGATTACATAAGCATCAAGAGCCGCTCGCGAATCTGGGTTTGCCATTTCGCCAGATAAGCGAAGCGTGCCTGAAGCGCCGCGAGATCCTTCCAGGCAGCCTCATCCGGCGTACGGGCATCCCATTCAGGCAAGGTAGACTCCATGGTCTGACGACGGCCTTCGATCTCGTAGCCGATTTCCTCGAGTTTCTCTCGCCAGAGCATCTCTTCATTGGCGAGGAGAGCTCTGGCGAGCGCACTGTTTGCCGCGGCTTTCTTTGTGAGAAATTTGCCGGAGCCATCCAGAGCGGCGCCAAGCTTCATAAAGAGGTCCATCATCTCGGCATCGAGCGGCACGGTGCGCCAGGCTCGGGCGGCCTCCCCCGCCCCGAGTTCCAGCAGATGCTTCAGGCGTCGCTCCGGAGTGCGGAGGGTGTCCCAAGCGAGGTTCAGTGCGGAGGCGGCCTCTTCGCTGCCACCGTGATCCGGATGAGCCTCACGGCTGAGAGCGCCGTAGGCATCGCGCAACGCAGATTCGTCCAAAGCCGCCTGACGCGGCAGGGAGAAAAGCTGGAAGGAATCGACGACGGTGCCTGCGGATTGCATAGAAAGGGTGCCGCACGGTGCCGCAGGCAAGGGGGTAAGTCAAAACGCCACGGGCGGGTTCCGGGCTAATATGCATCTATTTCGGGTCTCTTAAATGGGTGGCTTGAAAGCATTCCACTTTGCGGCATAGAAAAGGATGGCAGCCTCAAAAGGCCCCGGAGCGTTCACCCGCACCGGCCAGTATCTGATTTACCTCATTTTTCGTAGCGCCGAGTTTCTGCTTTCTCTGACGCCGCTGGAAGTGTGTGCCCGGTTGGGCAGCATGGCAGGGACGCTGGCGTATCTTTTTTTCCCAAACTACCGGAAGCTGGCGATCAACAATCTGACCATCGCGTTTGGCCGGGAACAAAACGCTGAGTGGATCCGGCAGACGGCGCGCAGACACTTCCGGAGTCTGGGATCGAATTTTCTCTGCAGCCTGAAGCTGCCGCTGATGCAGCAGGAAGAGATTCTGAAGCGCGTGAAGGTGGAGGGGTTGGAATATCCGTATGCCGTGGCGGCTCAGGGGAAATCCATTTTGCATGCCGTATGTCACCTGGGGTGTTGGGAGCTACTGACCAACGCCCCGGCGATGCTCGTGCCGGGATTGAAGTTTGCCAGCATCTTTCAAGCTCTGGGGAATCCCTATCTCAATGCGCACGTGAAGCTCCGGCGGGAGCGACTGGGGGTGACGCTGCTGGACCGGGCGGACGGATTTGGAGCGCCGATGAAACTGCTCCGGACGGAGAGAAGCATGCTCGGCATCCTGGTGGATCAGCATGCGGGCGACAAGGGCGTCTGGTGTCCGTTCTTTGATCGGCTGGCTTCGACTTCGAACCTGATTGCCCTGACCTCGATCCGTTGTGACATCCCGATCATCCCGATCGGCGTGTATAACGATGGCGATGCCCTGACCCGCTGGCGCGTAGTCTGTTTCCCTCCGATCAATAGCGGTGAGGTGAAGCAGACGCCTGAGGGATTGACAGCCATGCTCAATATCGGCGTGGAATACATGGTGAGGCAGTCGCCCCACAACTGGTTCTGGGTGCATAACCGCTGGAAGACGCCCAAGCCGGACTTCTTGCTTTCTCAATACCGGCGCGGGGTGACGTATCCGAAAGGCTATGATACGCGGCGGCTCCAGCCCTTCCGCCTTCTGGTGCGCTCGCCGAACTGGCTGGGCGATGCCTGCATGGCTTTCCCCGCCGTGCGCGCTCTGAAGGCGGGGCGGCCGGATCTGCATCTGACGATACTCTGCCCTGCCAAGCTGGCTGACCTCTGGCGGTCGCTGCCGGAGGTGGACGCGATCATCACGAAGGAGAGCAAAGAGGGGCTCTTCCGCGTGGCGAAGACAGTGCGGGAAAGCGGTCCGTATGATGCGGCGATTTTGCTGACGAACTCCACGCGATCCACGCTGGAATTGTACCTGGCGAAGATTCCGCGTCTCGTCGGTTACAAAGGCAGCCTTAGGTCGCGTCTTCTTAATCAGGAGACGCGGGAGCCCAAACGCCCACTAGGTCCGCCGCGGCATCATGCGGAGCGATATTTGTATCTGGCGGAAAATTGTGGGGCCAAGGTGCCGACTCTGGAGGACGTGGAATTGCCGCCGCCCGCGCCCAGCAGCAATATCATCGCGATCTGTGCCGGCGCTGAATATGGACCGGCGAAACGCTGGCCTGCGGATCGCTTCGCGGAAGTGGCGAAGCGACTCTCGGCCCGCTGGCCGCAAGTGCGTTGGATCCTACTAGGTGCGCCTGGCGAGAAGAAGCTGGGCGAAGAACTCAGTGGCATGATGGCGGGAACGCCGCATGAAAATCTGATCGGGAAAACGACGCTGCCGGAATTGATCGCGCATCTGCGAGCCTCGCGGTTACTGGTGACAAACGACACGGGCACCATGCATCTCGCCGCTTCATTGGGCGTGCCGACGGTAAGTATCTTTGGCTCGACGGAACCCGTGCTGACAGGTCCCTTGGGGAAGAATAATACGATTGTGCGGCATCACGTGCCGTGCAGTCCATGCTTCAAACGCGAGTGCCCCTTTGGGCACTATGATTGCATGACGGGAATCACGCCGGAGATCGTGGAGAAGGCTGTGATGGAAGCGGTGCAGAAGATTCATGTGCCGCTGATGCCGGTGGTGGGTGTTTGATCCAATCAATCATGATAACAGTCTATGAAGCAAAACAGCTAGTAGAAGAGCGGATAAACGCTTCGGACCCTGGTTGGCCTCACAAGATGAAAATGGTGGTCACGACAACCGTGGAAAACGAATTTGGTTGGATTTTCTATTGGGTCTCTAGCCGCTATCTCGAAACGCGAAGTCTTAGCGATCTTAATGCTGAAAGAGTGATTTACGTCTTGAGAGCGTCGGGAGAATTAAAGGAGTTTGAGACCGCATTCATCCAAGAGTGTATTGACGCATATGAATACGTGTTGAGAGAGCGCTTTCGGCGGCACCCCGAAACTGACACAGACTTGTGAAATATAAGAACAAAGCTTCGGACCTGGCTGCGTAACACTTCAAGAGTTTTGGGCAGATTATCATCACACGACGTTCCCTCCGGCCCGTCGGAGCAAGCTCCCCCAACCCCAAAGCGGAAGCAAGCTTCCGCACTCCAGACTTGAGCGGACTCGGGAGCGATTTTTCGGCGCAACGAGTATCGTTTCTTACCGCACCCGCGGCAGAACGTGGGAGAAATAATGCTGGCTGATGGTGTCGGACAGACTGCTGAGACTGGCGGTGAGTTGGTCGCAGAGCTTTGCCAGGTTGCCGGGCTTGCGATCTTCGGCTTGGGCGAGGGCAGTGAAATGGGTGCTGGCGATGTCCGAAAGCATGGAATCCACCTGACGTTTTTCATCACCGGCAGAGCCTTCCAGACCGTCCCTCGGGAGTTGTGAGACATGACGGCTGAGCTGCTGCAGACCCCACATGAGTGACCGTGGATTGGTTTCATCCACCATGAGCAGATCCAGCACGGCAGCGAGCTGCGGACTCGCGTGGTAGCGACGGCGATAGGTCATGGAGCTGTCGCAGATTTCCAGCAGCGGGCCGAGAATCGCATCGTTGCGCGGTGTCGTGTGAACGATCGCTTTGATCTGAGTGATCAGGCAGGAGGTGCGTTCGAGACGGCGACCCATGTCCAGGAAGCGCCAGCCGTGGCCTCGCGTCATGTTTTCCATCTCCATCCCGGCGAATGCCGCGAGATCCAACACGATGGAATTGAGCAGCTCCATGGCGGAACTGATGGTGAAACGGTGATGCGTATTGGAGTCGTTCTGGAGCTGGTTGCACAAGCGCCAGGTGTCGTCCGAAAGGCGGTCGCGCAGGGAAAAAGCGTTGTAATGGAACCGGTTCAGCATTTCGCGCACCGTCCCCTGCTTCTTGGGACTTTCGATAAGCCCGGCAATCTCGACGCGCAGTTCCACCGTCGACACGCGTTCGCCGAAGCGGTCGGGCAGACGGCCCTGAGCCACCAGCCATGGCACCAGCGCCGCTAGTTCCCGTGCCTGGTCTTCGTTCCCCTCCCCTGCGAGCCTTTGCAAGAGCGCACGCAACACGCGCACCAAGCTTTCAAGTCTTTCCGCATAACGGCCAAGCCAGAAGAATTGATCCGCCACACGGCTGGGCACTTCTCCCGCGATGCGTTCCGGACGCACGGAGGAGGGCGTAGGCATGAAAAGCGTCATCTGCTCGACTGGCCGATCAGAAAGAATCCAAGTGTCTTTACTGATGCCCCCGCTTTGCATGGATACGACGAGGCCCTTCGATGAGGGGCTGACGCGGGTAAGACCTCCAGGCAGGACCGCTAGGTCGTCGCCATTGGGAATGATGTAACAACGCATGACCAATGGTCGATGGTCCAGCTTGTCACCTGCAAAGACCGGCGCCGAGGAAAGGGAAAGGGTCTGCTGCGCGGCGTAGTCGCAGGGACTGGCACGCATCTTGGCGATAAGCGCTTCGCGTTGCGGCTTTGTCAGGTTCGCACCAAAGACCGGCTCCCCCGCCCCGCTGAGAAAGGCGCGTTTTATGACGTATTGACTGAGATTAGCTTCCACCTGGGCAAGCTCACGCGGTTGGCCGCACCACCATGTTACAGCGTTTGGCAGTATGAGGCTTTCAGCGAGAAGATGTTTGCAGAGGCCGGGTAGAAACGGCAAAAGTGCGGTGGTCTCGACAACGCCGCTACCGAGGCCATTGGCGATAGCCACATTGCCTGCGCGCCAGGCTTCTGTGAGGCCGGTGACTCCGAGCCAGGTGTCGCCACGCAGTTCGAGCGGATCACAGAACGTATCATCGACACGCCGGAGGATGACATCCACCTGACGAAGACCTTCGAGAGTCTTGAGGAAGACCTTGCGATCTCGCACCGTGAGGTCCCCGCCTTCCACCAGTGGAAAGCCGAGGTAGCGTGCCTTATAGGCGTGCTCGAAGTAGGTTTCATTGAGCGGTCCTGGCGTGAGGAGCACCACACGAGGGTCGTTCTTGTTCTGAGGCGCCAGGGCGCGGAGATTATCCTTCTCGATCTGGAAGAAAGTCGCCAGGCGCTGCACTTGGAGGTCTTTGAACTCCTCCGCAAACAGGCTGGTCAGCACCACGCGGTTTTCCACCGAATAGCCGAGACCGGACGGGGCCTGCGTGCGGTCCGCCAGCACCATCCAACGTCCATCCGGGCCACGACCCAAGTCCACGGCATGATGAAAAATAGCTCCATTGCGCTGCACACCGTGGGCGGCGCGCAGGAAGCCGGGATTGGCAAAGAGCACCGCCGGGGGGATCCACCCCTCCTTCAGCAAACGACGGTCATTGTAGAGATCACTGACAATGAGCCGCAGGAGCCGCGATCTTTGCTTCAGCGCGCTTTCCAGCCCGCGCCATTCTTCTGCCCCGATGATGAGCGGAAGGATATCGAGTTTCCAATTCCGGTTGGTCGTGCTCTGCTGATCGTCGTAGATCGTGTATGTGGCGCCGTGCTCACGCAGGAGGCGACTGGCCATCTCCTGGCGCGAAGAAAGGTCCGACAGGGTCAGCCCCCCGAAATTACTGACAAATTTCTGCCAGGTCGGACGGATGGTGCCGTCCGGAAAATGCACCTCGTCATACGTGCCCGCGACAGGACGCGCCGACGCGAGCAACTGCGCCGCACTCAAAGGTGCAGACGTGGGATTGGGTTCCATTGTCAGCGTAGGGGGCACCCTGCATGGTGCTCAGATATCTCAGGCACGCAAATCAAGCGTGAAGGGATATTCCCGGGATTGCACCGGTAAAGGTGGATAAAGCTCGCCGGCGGTATGCCCGATGCTCTCGAAACGGGCGAGACGGCGGCTTTCGGCCTCATACGCATTCACAGGAAAGGCATCATGGCTGCGGCCTCCAGGGTGGGCCACGTGGTAACGGCATCCCCCCAGCGAGCGATTGTTCCACTTATCGACCAGATCGAAGGTGAGCGGTGCGTGCACGCCGATCATGGGGTGCAAGGCCGTCGGCGGCTGCCAGGCGCGGTAACGAACCCCGCATACATACTCGCCATTCACTCCTGTCGGGTGCAACGGCAGGCTGTGGCCATTCACGGTGATCGTATGACGCGGATCAATCATGCCCGTGACCTTGACCTGCATCCGCTCCAAAGAGCTGTCCACATACCGGACCGCACCACCAGCGGCAGGCTCTTCACCGAGTACATGCCAGGGTTCCAGCGCCGTGCGAAGTTCGACATGCACTCCGCGTTGCGTAAATTCCCCAATGTAAGGGAAGCGAAACTCTTGGTGTGGCGCAAACCACTGCTGATCAAAGTCGATGCCGGAGGAACTGCGGAGGTCATGCAGAACGTCGCCAAGGTCATCCCAGATGAAGTGTGGCAACATCCAGCGGTCGTGAATATCGGTGCCCCAGCGGACAAGCTTGCCTTCATACGGATGTTCCCAGAAATGAGCGACCAGAGACCGAAGCAGCAACTGCTGAGCAGTGCTCATGCGAGCATGCGGCGGCATTTCATAGCTGCGCAATTCCACAAGGCCGAGACGGCCCGTGCTTGTCTCAGGAGCATAAAGCTTGTCGATACAGAACTCGGAGCGGTGGGTATTGCCGGTGGCATCTACGAGGAGATTGCGGAAGACACGATCCACGATCCAGGGCGCGAGGTATCCGTCCCTGGGATGCGGCACCTGCTTGAACGCGAGCTCCAGTTCGTAGAGCGCGTCATTTCGCGCTTCATCCACTCGGGGAGCCTGGCTGGTAGGACCGATGAATAGCCCGGTAAAGAGATAGCTGAGCGAAGGGTGATTCTGCCAATAACCCACCAGGGACTTCAGCAGATCAGGACGACGCAGCACTGGGGAATTCGCGGGCGTTTCTCCACCAATGATGATGTGGTTGCCCCCACCCGTGCCGGTATGCCGACCATCCAGCATGAACTTTTCCGTCCCGAGTCGCGTGAGGCGGGCCTCTTCATAAAGGGTATCCGTCTTCTCGACGAGTTCTTCCCATGAAGCGGAAGGATGCAGATTCACTTCGATCACGCCAGGGTCAGGCGTAACTTTAAGCACCTTAAGACGTGGATCACTTGGCGGCGAGGAGCCTTCCAGAATGATCGGCATGCCCAGCGTTTTCGCTGTATCCTCGATGGCAGCGGTGAGGTCCAGGTAATCCGTCACATCTTCCACCGGAGGCATGAAGATGTGGAGACGGCCGTTGCGCGGCTCGATGCACATGGCGGTGCGAATGACCCAGGGGGCACTCTGGCCTGGCAGCGGTTCGGTAGAAACGTAAGCCGCCAATTCTTCAGGCGTGGCAGGACGTGGAAGCCGACCACGTTTGCGCTCCGCGCCGGGGCCACGTTTTTCGCCATCGACAGTGCCATCTGTGGCTTCCATATCGACGCGAAGCTGGTCCAGATCGCGAGGATCCAGTGCCTGCATTCTCCCCCCGTCGGGCGAAGCCATGGCACGATAGAGCTGCCGCGCAGGTCTTGCTGGCAATGGCGGAAGCTCTTCCAGCGGATCACGATCATAGATCCACGGGAATTCCTTCTCTGCTACCCAAGGTAATGAATCGATCGGCAGACGGAATCCCATCGGCGAATCTCCGGGAATGAGGTAAAGCCGCTCAGGTCGCAGGAACCATGGGCCAGAAACCCATTCCAGTTGATCGCCGAGCAGGTTGCGCTGTAGCGGGAGGGTGTAGCCAATGACTTTATCAAGGCCGTTATGGAAAAGTCGACGAAGGCGCTCACGTTCTTCCTTGTCCTTCAGATTGCTTTCCAAGGGATCCACGTTCGCTGGAAGCCGACGCTCACGCCAGAGGTAATAATAGATGTCCTCGTAGGCTGGCATGAGAAACTTGCCATCCACGCCGAGGTTCTTGATCAAATGATCCGAGAAGATTTTGGCCTCTTTGTCGGTGTAACCGTAGTCCACCTTCTCATCCGCGATGAGAGAGTCATCGTTCCAAATCGGAACGCCGTCTTTCCGCCACCAGCATCCCAGCGACCAGCGGGGCAGACTTTCACCGGGATACCATTTGCCCTGCCCATAATGAAGCAGGCCGCTGTTGGCGGCATACTTGTCGCGGAGGCGTTTGATGAGCTCGCCGGAAAGTTCACGCTTCTTTTTCCCCAATGCAGTGAAGTTCCATTCATCACCATCCATGTCATCGATCGAGATGAAGGTTGGTTCGCCGCCCATGGTCAGGCGCACATCGCCCGCATCGAGTTTTGCATCCACCAACTGACCCAATTCATAGATCTTGTGCCATTCCTCTTCCGTGTAGGGCTTCGTGACACGAGGTGTCTCCACCACACGGGTCACTTTCATCTCGTGATGCATCACGGAGTCGCACTTCTCCATGGTGCCGCTCACAGGAGCAGCGGAAGTCGGCTCAGGCGTGCAAGCGAGAGGAATATGCCCCTCCCCTGCCAGCAGCCCCGATGTAGGATCCAGACCGATCCAACCGGCACCCGGCAGATAGACTTCGCACCAGGCGTGCAGGTCGGTGAAGTCCACCTCCGTGCCACTCGGGCCGTCGAGGGATTTCACATCTGCTTTGAGCTGGATCAGGTATCCGCTCACGAAGCGGGCCGCTAATCCAAGGCCGCGCAAGACATTCACCAGGAGCCAACCCGTGTCCCGGCAGGAGCCCATGGCGCTTTTCATGGTTTCCTCCGGTGTCTGCACACCGGGCTCCATGCGGATAAGATAATCGATACGATCCTTCAGCGCCGAGTTGATGCCGACCATGAAGTCGATGGTCCGCATCTTTTTCTTGCCCTTCCACTCTTCTACCAAGGCGGCGGTGAGGGGCTCAAACGGCGCATGTTCCAGGAACGGGGCCAGCGTTTTTGCGAGTCCGGCCTCGTAGGCAAAAGGAAACTGCTCCGCGTATTCTTCCAGGAAGAAGTCGAACGGGTTCAGTACCGACATTTCCGCGACGAGATCCACCATCACATCCAGGCCAGCGGTCTTTTCCGGAAAGACCAGGCGGGCCAGGTAATTGGAATGCGGATCCTGCTGCCAGTTTAGGAAATGTTCAGAAGGCTCGACCTTCAAGGCATAGCTCAGAATTTTGGTGCGGCAATGCGGCGCGGGGCGAAGGCGGATAGTCTGCGGCCCTAAATTGATACTACGATCGTATGTGTAAGTGGTTCGGTGATGAAGGGCGACGTGGATGGACATGTGAAAGACAATCGAGCACGGCTTATGCCACACCTTAGGCAAAGCGCTAATTCAATCCGCGCCAAAGCTCAAAACAAACAATAAATCCAGGAGCAAAGTCTTGAGGGCGGGCGGCGATCCAATCCGCGATTTCCGCTGGCCGGAAAAAGGCGCCAGTCACAATTTCGTCAGGCGCAAACTTCATAGGGCCATCGTGCTGGGCTTCACGGAGCTCCACAAATTCCCATCCCGTATTCTCGGTAGCGGGGATGCGGCCAATGCACTGCGTCGGCGCAGTGATGCCAATCTCTTCCTGCAGCTCCCTTTCTGAGGCTCGCTCGTAAGTCTCCCCGGCATCAAGGTGACCTGCTGCGCTGGAATCCCACGCGAGCGGATGTTTATCCTTCAGATGGGAGCGTTGCTGGAGCCAGAGCTCCCCATGGCGGTTGAAAACAAAAATATGCACTGCGCGATGCCGCAAATTCTTGGCGTGAACCTCACCACGAGACGCCTGGCCAATAACCTGATTCGCTTCGTCCACCACATCAAACATTTCAGAAGCCTGCTGGCCGGCATCTTCCTGATGCCGGCCCTCATACTGGCGAGTGAGCCAGACCCACTCCTCCAGTGAGATCTGTTCCGCCCGCACAGTGACGGGGTGCCGCCACTGACTCGTAAGTTTGTCCCAGCCGGAGGGTGGCTCGGGCAGGAGGTTCTTGAGCTGCTTCCGGCGCTGCGAGAAACCCATGCGAACGAGTCGCTTGAATGTGGCGAAATCATGCACTGGCAATGACCCGGCCGGACGTGGAATCAGACGGATAACGGCGGAATCCACCTTGGGCCGGGGCTTGAAAACATCCGGCGGCACAATGCGGCGGATCTCCACCAGCCAGTCGTGCTGCACCAGGAGACTCAGCGCGCCGTAGGCATCACCATCGCAGGGAGCCGCCAAACGCAGGCACACTTCCTTCTGCAACATCAGCACCGCTTCTACGATTGGCGTGGGCGGCGTGAGAAACTGCTGCAAAATGACACCGCCCATCGAGTAAGGCAGATTCCCGATCAGCTTCACGCCACCGTGTTTGAAGTATGGCCGAAGGTCAAAGCGGGAAGCATCGCCATGCCAGACCTCTACTTCTGGCTGATCCTCAAATTCATTCTTCAGATTGGCGGCCAGGAGGGAGTCCTTTTCCAGGAGCAAAAGCTTCCGGCAGTGTCCTGCCAGATGACGCGTCAGAGCCATCTCCCCAGGCCCAACTTCGATGACGAGCGGCCCTTCCTCGGGACGGATTTGATCCGCGATCCAGCGAGCCAGCGCTTCGTCCTGGAGGAAGTTTTGGCCGAGACTTTTCTTGTGAGCAAACGCCATAAACCATGGCGATAAGACGGCCAGACACAGGACGCAAAGTCTTTCGGCGCTGTGTCCACAATGTATTGGCATGATGGTTTGAATTTTTTTACGTGCGCTATGTCTAATTGATTAACAACCCCCTGAGATTATGAGCGCGAGAACCCTCAACGGCAGGTTTCCGTGGTTCCACACGGAACGCTGGCTAAACCGATTGTTCGACCCCTCGGTTCAATCGGCAAAGCGGGAAAACCCCCGCATCGGACTCGTGCTCTCCTCAGGGGGTGCGAGGGGTCTTGCACACATCGGAGTGCTGCAAGTCCTCGAAGAAGAGAACGTCCCCATCTCCTGCATCATTGGCAGCAGCATGGGTTCTTATGTGGGCGCTCTGTGGGCCACCGGCTTGAGTAGCGAGGAACTGATTAAACTGGCCGCCGAAATCAAGGACCGCCGCACCCTGCTTCGTCTCCTCGACCCTGTATTCCCTCCTGTCGCCGGTTTCGTGCGTGGAGACAAGCTGCGCAAGCACCTCAACCGCAATCTAGGTGGGATGACGATCAGGGAACTGAAAACACCCACCATGATCGTGGCGACCAACTTGGACACCGTCTCTGGAGAAATACTGCCGCCCTCCACCCCCGTCGCCGCTGCGGTGCATGCGAGCAGCGCCATTCCGGCCATTTGCGCTCCGGTCGTTCTGAATGACAAGCGGTATATTGACGGTGGGGCCTGCCAACCCCTGCCGGTAAAACTTCTGCGACAACATGCCGAGATAGATGCGGTCATCGCGATCAATGTGATGCCGACTCTCGCGGACGTCGTCTCTAACCGGCTCACCTCTTTCCCGGCCCCGCCTCTAGTCCCAACAAGATTGTTGAGCCGCATCAGTCGGGCCTTCTTTCGCAATATAAACCTCTTTGCCTACGGCAATGTGTTAGACACCTTCAAACGCTGCCTGACTTCCGCTCAGCTCCGTTTGATTGAAGATGAGTGTAACGCCGCTGATGTGGTCATCCACCCTTTCTTCCACGAGTCGCGCTGGTACGACTACGAAAACTTCAACCAGTACATCGAAGCAGGCCGGAAGGCCGCTTTAGACGCCATGCCGAATATCCGTATGCTCCTCCAACAAGACATTACATCCCCCATCGAAAATCATGAAACCATTCCTCTCATCCCCTCTGTGGGACATGGGAGCGCCAGAGTTTTGGCAGACGTGGCAGATTAGACATCTGCGCGAATACCTTAAGACCCGGGTACTTCCCTTCTCTGCTCACTATGCTGATCTGTTTGAAGCGCATCATCTCCATCCGGAAGATTTCCGTACGCTGGATGACTGGAGTCAAATGCCGCTCACGAGCAAAGCGGATCTGACCGTATCTAAGGAACGTCAAAGAGACTTCGTTCTCATCCCCAAGCAGAGCGTGTTGAAACGCGAGCCGCGCAACATCATGCACGCGCTCCTGCACGGGAGGAATCAGACCAAGGCCAAACTCGAGGCGGAATTCCGTCCTGTATTGCTGACCAGCACCACGGGAAGAAGCAGCGAACCGGTCCCCTTCATCTATACCAAACATGACCTCAGTCACCTGGAGATAACTGGGCGACGGCTCATGGAAGTCGGGCGGAGCAATGTGGAGTTCCGTCATGTGAACCTCTTCCCCTATGCGCCCCACCTCGCTTTCTGGCAGGCGCATTATGCAGGCATGGGCATGGGAAATTTTGTTCTCTCAACTGGCGGTGGCAAGACCATCGGGACCGAAGGCAACATCGCTGTCATCGAGCGTGTCAGGCCAGATATCATCATCGGCATGCCGACGTTTATTTATCACCTTCTCAGGCAGGCCGTGGATGAAAATCGTTCCTGGCCATACCTGCGCCGCGTGGTTCTTGGTGGTGAAAAGGTGCCGCAAGGTTTGAAAGCCAAACTGCGGGAACTCTGCACGCAACTCGGTTCTCTCGGTGTTCCGATCGTGAGCACCTACGGCTTCACCGAAGCGAAGATGGTCTGGGTGGAATGCCCCACCATGCCGCATGAAGGCTCCAGTGGTTTCCATCTCTATCCAGACTTGGGAATTGTGGAACTCATTGATCCGCAGACAGGCAAGCTGGTTCCGCCCGGAAGCCCAGGCGAAATCGTCTTCACGCCGTTGGATGCACGTGGCACCGTGGTGCTACGCTATCGCACCGGTGATATCGCGGAAGGCGGCATGACTTGGGAGGCCTGCCCCCACTGCGGACGCCACTGCCCGCGATTGTTAGGTCCTATCTCCCGCGTGAGTGAAAAGCGTGTGCTGCAACTGGACAAGCTGAAAGGCACCCTCGTGGACTTCAATATCCTGGAACATCTGCTGGATGACTTGCCTGGCTTGGCCTCCTGGCAGATCGAACTGCGCAAGCACGACGACGATCCGCTGGAGTGCGACGAGGTGCTCCTGCATGTGACGCCCGCGCCCCAGGTGAAGGAACAGACCCTGCGTGATCAGATCATCCGGAGGTTCCATGAAGTCACAGAGCTTACGCCCAACGCGATCCTCTTCCACGAGATTAGCGACATGCGGACACTGCTCGGCATCGGGAAGCTGCTTAAAGAAGAGAAACTGGCAGACCGCCGTCCTAAAGCAGACGGAACCGGTCTGAGGACAAGCGCCAGTCCGGGGACGGGTGCGAATCAGACAACCTCATCAACACGATCATGAATGCTCCCTCACTCTTTATCTTTGATGGCACCCGAACCCCTTTTATACGATCTGGAACATCCTTCAGCGGATTGGACGCTGTTGATCTGGGCAGAGCCGCGGTGACGGCCCTGCTGGCCAGGGCGGATATCGAGCCGTCGCTGATTAACGAGACCATCCTCGGATGCGTCTCCCAACCAGCCGATGCAGCGAACATCGCACGCGTGGTGGCCCTCCGCTCGGGCATCCCTGAAGACAAGCCAGCGATGACCGTGCATCGCAACTGCGCCTCTGGCATGCAGGCGGTCACCACGGCGCATGAAAAGTTGTGCGCCGGTCAGGGCCGTCTGTTTGTCGTCGGTGGTACGGAAAGCATGTCCCAGATGCCTCTCCTCTTCCGGCAGGAAGCGGCGGTGAAGTTTGCGGGCTTGGCCCGTGCCAAAGGCTTTAGTAATCGTGCGCGGGCTATGACGGCGTTTCGTCCGCAGGACTTCATGCCACTATTGGCTTTACGGCTGGGTCTTACGGATCCAGTCGCTGATCTGAACATGGGCGAGACGGCAGAGGTGCTGGCCCGTGAGTTTAACGTGAGCCGGGACGCGCAGGACGCCTTTGCCGTCCGTTCCCATCGCCATGCTGCTGCTCACCGCGCTCATCTTAATGCTGAGATCAGCGTGGTGTTTGTGCCGGGCAAAAAACCCCTCGCCGTGACGGAAGACAACGGCATCCGGCTGGACAGTTCCCTGGAAAAGCTGGCGAAACTGCCTGCCATCTTCGATCACCGCATGGGGAGTGTGACGGCGGGAAATTCCTCTCAAATCACCGACGGAGCGGTCGCGTTGCTGGTGGGCGACGAAGTCATGGCCAGATTCATGCCCCAGGCACCACTGGGGCGCATGGTGAGTTATGCTTACACGGGTTGCGATCCCAAACGCATGGGACTGGGTCCGGTGCTGGCCATGGATCACGCCCTGAAGCGGGCAGGCTGGAAGCTGGACGATGTAGACGTCATCGAAATCAATGAAGCGTTTGCGGCGCAGACTCTCGCCGTCTTAAAAGCTCTGAGAGATAAACCGAGCAGCCTGCGGGCAGGATTGTCAGAACCCATCGGTGAAATTGATGATCATCGTCTCAATCAGCAGGGCGGCGCCATCGCACTGGGACATCCGGTGGGCGCTACCGGCGCACGACTCATTCTTACCGCCTTTAGACAACTGCAACACACAGGAGGCAAGCGGGCACTGGTGAGCCTCTGTGTCGGTGGAGGCCAGGGAGGCGCTGTCTGTCTCGAATCTGTCTAGTTTAACCACAACTTTCACTTTTACTTTTATGGACCCGATCATTCTCGATCCCACCCAAGATCCCGATCAGGACTACATATCGCTACACCCAGTGCATCCTCACAAACATGTCGCAGGGCCGGAATGTTTCCGGCGGGAGATAGATGACTTCGGGATCTGCTGGCTCACCTTCGATACCCCGAACTCTTCGGCCAACGTGTGGAATGTAGCGACGCTGGATCAATTGGATGCCCACATTGAAGAGCTGCACCGCGATAGCAGCGTGCGCGCCCTGGTGATTCGCAGCGCCAAAGAGCGGGTTTACATTGCCGGCGCGGATCTGAAGGCCATGGTGTCTCTGCCCGAGGATCAACTCCACGAGTTGCTTTTGCTCGGCCAGGATGTTTTCACGCATCTCGAATCACTCCATATCCCGAAAATCGCGGCCATTCATGGTGCCTGCGTGGGCGGCGGTTTTGAAATGACGCTCGCCTGCAACTGGCGGATCGCCAGCGACAGCAGCTTCACCCGCATTGGCCTGCCGGAAACCATGCTCGGCCTCATCCCAGCCTGGGGAGGTTGCACCCGGCTGCCACGCTTGGTTGGCCTTCCGAAAGCTCTGGAGATGATCGTGCCGGGCAAGATTCTTCCAGCGGCCAGGGCCAGAAGCCTGGGCATGGTCGATGAAGTCGTGCCGGTGGAGCATCTGGAAGCCATGGCCCGGCGCTATGTGGACAAGACCCTGCGCGTGAAGCACCACCATTTCCATTTCTCACAAGTGTGGCCACTGCCGCCACTCCTCCGTTTTCAAACCAAAGCCAAACTCCTCAATAAATTCCCCTGGATGCGGCGAACCCCCTCCGCCCCAATGGCCGCCGTCGATGTGATGACACGCGGTGCCAGCAAGTCATTCGACGGTTCGCTGCTTCTGGAACAAAACACCATGAGCCGCCTCATTCATTCCGAAGCTACGCAAAAATTCATTCACACCTTTTTGATGCGCGAAGGCGCCAACAAGAAACTACCGCAACACCTCAGCCAGGTGCGCGCCAAAACGATCAACGACACCGCAGTCATTGGCGCTGGTGTGATGGGTGCGGGCATCGCCTATGCACTGGCGTGCAAAGATGTCAGCGTGCTCCTGACGGACACCACAACGGAAGCGCTGGCGCGTGGCATGTCGCATTTCAATAAACTGCTCCACGACGGTGTGCATCACCGGGCACTCACTTCCCAACAAAGCCGTGCGGCGCGTGACCGGCTGGTCGGCGTGACCGAGGCTGCTTCTTTACGGCGCATGGACTTGATTGTGGAAGCCGTCTTTGAAGACTTAAAGACCAAGAAGGCGCTGTTTGCGGATTTGGCGAATCGCTGCAGCGAGGACACGATTCTTTGCACGAATACCTCCGCGCTTTCCATTGCGGAGATTGCCAAGGATGTGCCGCATCCAGAGCGTGTCATCGGTCTGCATTTCTTCAATCCGGCGCACCGCATGCCACTGGTGGAAGTCGTGACGCATGAAGGCAACACGCCTGAAGTGATCGCCACCGTCATGCGTTTTGCTCAAGGGCTGGGCAAGACACCTATTTTGGTCAAAGACAGTCCGGGGTTTATCGTGAACCGCATCCTCATGCCCTATCTGTTGGGCGCCGTAAAGCTGGCCGAGGACCGGCGTGATCCGTGGGTCATTGATGACGCTATGACGGACTTCGGCATGCCTATGGGACCACTGCGCTTGCTCGATGAAATCGGCTTTGATGTCGCCCTTCATGTTGAAGAAACACTGAGAGAGCGATTTGGCGATCGCCTGCCGAAGACTCATCTGCTGCAAGCCATGGTGAACCAGGGCATGCTGGGCAGGAAGTCCGGCAGAGGATTCTACACTAGCTACAAAGGCGGTGAGGAACCCGAGCCTAATCCCGAGATTCTCGGCGTCATTCATCCCAGAGAATTGCCCCTGCCTCGCACGACTGATGAAATCAGCCTGCATTTGCATGAGCTGATGCGTGCCGAAGCCGATGGCTGCCTGCGCGAGGGCATCGTCGAGAGCAAGGAGGCGATCGAACTCGCCATGATTCTGGGCGCAGGTTATCCCGCCTGGCAAAACCTTTTTCCTTACATCACCCACCATTCCGGGGAGGTCTCCCATGAAAACGAGCGCACAAGCACCTGACAAAGACAGGCAACTACTGGACACCTCACGCATGAGTGAGGGACAGCGGGCGGCACTGGAAATGACAGAAGCCGCGCGCGAGGAGCAGCGCCGCTCTGGCTTTGCCGCTTCTCTGTTCGATGGAGACGCGGACCTGTCCAGTCTGGTCCCCTTCCCTAGTCAGAGTGTGGAGGATCACGATCAGGGGAATGCCTTCCTCGCGAGGCTGAAGACCTTTCTTGAAACCAAAGTGGATCCTGATCGCATCGATGCGGAAGGTGAAATCCCAGACGAAGTGATGCAGGGGCTGGCCGAGATGGGCGCATTCGGGATCAAAATCCCAGTGAAGTATGGCGGTCTGGGACTCAGCCAGACCAATTACTCTCGCGCAGCCATGCTGTTGGGAACCCATTGCGGCAACCTTACCGCCCTTCTTTCTGCGCACCAGAGCATTGGCGTTCCGCAACCGCTCTTGATGTTTGGTAATGAAGAACAGAAATCACGCTTTCTGCCGCGCTTCGCCAAGGGCGAGATCAGCGCCTTTGCTTTGACTGAGCCGGATGTAGGGTCCGACCCGGCCCGTATGAAAACCGCTGCGATACCGGACGGTGATGGCTTCGTACTGAACGGCGAAAAGCTCTGGTGCACGAACGGTACGAAAGCTGGGGTCATCATCGTTATGGCAAAGACAGCTACGCCGCAGCATCCCCATGCCACCACGGCTTTCATCGTGGAGATGAATCAACCCGGTGTCGAAGTGGTACGGCGCTGCCACTTTATGGGGCTCCGTGCTTTGTATAATGCCGTGATCCGTTTCGAGAATGTCCGGGTGCCAGCAGAGAATGTCCTCGGCGGACTGGGACGTGGGCTGAAGATCGCATTAACGACGCTCAACACCGGTAGAATCACGCTGCCTGCCGCCTGCACTGGCCTGGCCAAACGCTGCCTCGCTATTTCAGCGGACTGGGCAAAGTCTCGCGAGCAATGGGGCCAACCCATAGGCAAACATGCTGCCATAGCCGATAAACTCGCTAGGATGGCGGCGAATACATATGCCATGGAAGCCATGGTGCTCTATGTGAGTTCCCTGGTGGATCGCGACAAGCACGCGGATGTCCGCCTCGAGGCGGCCCTAGCCAAACTATGGGGCACGGAGCGCGCTTGGCAGATTGTGGATGATACCATGCAGATCCGCGGTGGCCGTGGTTATGAAACCGCTGCCAGTCAGTCAGCCCGCGGAGAAAAGGCGGAGCCGGTGGAACGCTTCTTCCGAGATGCCCGCATCAATACCCTCTTTGAGGGCAGCAGTGAAATCATGCGTCTCTTCGTTGCGCGTGAAATGCTCGATGGGCATCTGAAAATCGGTGCCGCCATGTTCAACACTAAAGTTCCCATGAAGGAACGTGCCGGTGCCTTTTTCCGGGCCATGAAGCATTACAGCACATGGTATCCGGCGAAGTATGTCCCCTTCCGCGATGACCGCGAAGAGTCAAAAGCCCACCCCACTTTGTCTGCCGAATGGCGCTCCATGCGCCGCCGCAGCCGCCGCCTGGCCCGCGCCATTTTTCATGCGATGCTCCGCCACGGCCCAAAACTCGACCGTGAGCAATTGCTCCTTGGTCGCCTTGTAGACGTTGGCGCGGAACTCTTCGCCTGGAGCTGCGCGATCTCCTATGCACAACAGGTTTCCGAGAACTCCTCAACCACGGATGCTGAAATCGGCCGCCATATGAGGCTCGTTCATTTTTTAGGCTCACAAGCCCGCGAACGCACTGACCAACTTTTCCACGAACTCTTCCGTCGGGGTGACCATGAGGGTTATCGCGTGGCCAAGGATTTGATGGAGCAGTAAATTCTTAATCGATCCTTATTCTTCCTGCTCCGTCGAAATCAGCAGCCAATCGTCATCGGCACTCTCCTGCAGTACTGGCACCACATTCCCTTCCGCATCGAACTGCGAGAGAATATTCAGTTTGGGCGGAATGTACCCGCTGGCGATGCAGAGGAACTGATACAGCATCGAACGCTTCGGCGTGTAAGGCTGATTGTGCCAGAAGTAACGGCGTCCGGCCTCGTTTGAAGAAGACACCTCTTTCTCAAACAACGCCCTCTCCGTATCATCCGCATACTTCACGTGCGAAGCGATGCTGCCCTTGAGATTCCGTAATGGCCCAGCGGTCTTTGCCCAGGCAGAGACATTTTCCCAGCGTTTGAATTCGGGGCCTGTATTCTCGGCGGGACGAGCGTCGGCCAGCACAGTTTCCAGCAGCGCTTCGTAGAAGTCCGGTCGATGTAACTCCAGCGCTTCCCAGCCGAAACCATCGAACATGTTCCGTCCGCCCACGATGTTGCCATACCATTGACTCGGGATCCCTTGCGGATTCTCCCGCAGCCCAGCAAACTTCAGGGCGCGTTTCACTTCGGGGGTGAGATCATGCAACTCTGGAAACAGGCCGAAGTGAATCGGCGGACTAATCATCATCACCGGCTTGATCTGCTGCCGGGCGACAATGACCTCATGCACCGTGCCTACGCTGTAAACATTCGTCGGGACAAAGGCGATCAGGAAATCCGACAGATCCGTCATGCGGAGGTCGATGTGCACTGTCTCCCAGAAGTCCCGCTCAAAACGCACGCGCGTGGCGGGATTCGTCCAAAAGTCCGCTTCGTATTGCTCCTTGTTCGGCAGGACACCCTCCTGGCCATAGTTCTTATGACCGCGAATGGGAGGCTTGTTCCAGGGATCCAATACCCGGATCTGGAAGGATTTCAGAATGGGAGTCAAAATCGCCCGCCAGCCGAAATACTTCTCCACCACACGCGAACCCACGAAGTCCATGGGGCCTGAGAGATAACAGCGGGTCTTTTCGAGAATGTTGTCGTGCATTATGGAATGACGGAGAACTAGAGGATGATCAGCCTAGCGATAGAAGCTATCCCGAAATTCGGGTAGGAGCAGGAACATCGTGATACGCCCTAATATGAAAACGGCAAACGTCGCGAACCCAATCAGGCGCATTCGCGGAATCCAACGAGTTGCGTGCTCGGGCGGAAACTTGCTGAATTGATAAAAGCGCTCTGGCGCGACAATCGCGAAAGTAATGATCGCTACGATCGGGATGTCAAAGAGACTGAATGGGGTACCGAAAAACATAAAATGGGAGCATCTCAATCACACACGCAGATTCCGCGGTGACCGTCTCCACGATGATGGGGTCACCCCGGTCTGTTGCCGGAACCAGCGGGCAAAATAATTCGCATCCAGAATGCCAATCTTCTCTGCCACCTGTTGCACGGGCATCTTATCCGCGAGCATCGTAACGGCTCGCTTTAATCGAATGCGGGAGCGGAGTTGACCAAGCGTCAGTCCGCATTCGGCCCGCAAGAGACGATTGAGGTGATCCTGCTGATACCCCGTCTGATCCGCAATGTCTTTCAGATCCACCTCCGGGCCATCTTTTGACTCCAGCAAGCGTTCCACGCGCTTCGAAATGGTATAATGCTTGGCAGTGCTGAATCGGTTGGTCGGCGCCAGCCAGCCGATGGCCCGCAACGCCAGGTCCAGTATATCCAGCACCACCGCCGCCACCCGCAAAGCCGTTTCGCGAGCCTCCACCTGTGGATGGCGGAAGAGCGTACTCAGCCGCGCTTTTGTCTCGGACAACTGTTCGGCCGTTAAGGTATCGCAAGTGTGAGCCACGCCGCGGCCCGCCTCCAGTTCCAGAT
This sequence comes from Phragmitibacter sp., assembly GCA_965284365.1. Classification (GTDB taxonomy): domain Bacteria; phylum Verrucomicrobiota; class Verrucomicrobiia; order Verrucomicrobiales; family Verrucomicrobiaceae; genus Phragmitibacter. The sequence goes on along the minus strand of OZ260079.1, from coordinate 4,919,012 downwards.
CCAACACCAAACAGAGCGGCTGGCGGCCCTGATGCTGCTCAAAAGCATGCTCTTTTCCGGGAGGCACGTGGATCACCGTTCCTGGCCGCGCCGGATAGAGCGTCCCGTCCACGCGTTGCTGCCCTTTCCCCATCAGGTAGATGAGGATCTGATCGTGCTCATGGGAGTGTGTGGTCCAACGTGCTTCCGGAAGATGCCGATTCAGCCTTAGGCGCAGCACCTTCAGGCCGGGCATTTGCACCTGCAGATTTTGAATGAGCAGCGGACGATAGTTTTTCATGAGCGTGCGAGCTTCCTTTAACGTGAATGCCGAAAAAATGCTAGCCCGGGCCTCCTCCTTCTAGCAAGGCCGAGTTAGGCTGGGGCCGTAACAATTCAGTTTTCATCCCGCCGCCCCATCACAATCTCCCTTTCGCCCATGGAACGTCTCTGTGTCCACACCATGACCACAAAACCGTGGTCGCTCGATGACTGTGCCCGCCATTACCGCGAGGCTGGCGTGGAAGGTATCACAGTCTGGCGTCAGCATCTCGCAGGGTATGAACCTGCTCAGGCGGGCCGGATGCTGCGGGACTCCGGCTTGGAAATTGTCAGCCTCTGCCGGGGAGGTTTCTTTCCCGGACTGACAGCCGAAAAGCGGCGTGAGGCGATCGAAGACAATCTCCGGGCCATCGAAGAGGCGGCAGCCTTGGGCGCCCCTCTCATTGTGCTGGTGTGTGGAGCCGACCCTGGCCAGCCGCTCACCACCTCCCGCCAGCAAATTGCTGAGGGTATCGCCGCGGTGCTCCCAGCCGCTCAAGCTGCTGGGATCAAACTGGCCATCGAGCCACTCCACCCCATGTATGCCGCAGACCGTTCCGCCATCAACACCATGGCGCAAGCGCAGGCGATTTGCGATCAACTCGGATCCCCAAAAGGGCTCGGAATCGCCGTCGACGTCTACCACGTCTGGTTCGATGACTCTTTGGAGGAACAAATCAAACTTTCCGCAGATCGTGATCGTCTCTTCGCCTACCACGTCTGCGACTGGAAAAGCCCCACTAATGACCTTCTGAACGACCGCGGTCTCATGGGTGAGGGCTGCATTCCCTTGCCGCAAATCGGCCGCTGGATCGAGTCCACAGGCTTTCGGGGGTGGCATGAGGTGGAAATCTTTTCCAACAGCTATTGGGAAATGAATCAACGTGAGTACCTTGATAAAATAACACAAGCCTTTCGAGATCATTGCTTTGTCTTTGAAGACGGCTTTTCAGAATAGCCGGAATAACTTCCGACTTCACTCAAATATAGGCACTCAATTGCATTCCCTGATCGCAATAAACCAACTCACTTAAAATCAGCTAAAATATTGATTATTCAGATTACTTAACAATTAATTACTATATATAAATGGCAACACAACCGATCAAGCTCATTCTCAATGGTGTAACAGGTCGCATGGGCACCAATCAGCATCTGATTCGCTCAATTTTGGCGATCATGCAGCAGGGCGGCGTCGCCCTGCCCAATGGTGATTTTCTCATGCCAGATCCGGTCCTAACCGGCCGCAATGAAGACAAACTTCGCCAGCTGGCCAAACGCACCGGCGTGGAGAAATTTACCACCGACTTGGACTCGGTGCTGAATGACCCGGAATACCGCATTTTTTTCGATGCATCGGGCACTCTGCAACGGGCTGGTTTTGTCGAAAAGGCCGTAAAAGCGGGCAAGGCCATCTATTGTGAGAAACCGACCGCGGTGGACAGTTCAGAAGCGTTCCGGCTCGCTCAACTCTGCGAAGACGCTGGCGTCCCAAACGGGGTGGTTCAGGACAAACTCTGGCTCCCCGGCATCCGGAAATTCCGTGTTCTCCGGGACCAAGGGTACTTCGGCCGCATCCTGAGCGTCCGCGGGGAGTTCGGCTACTGGGTCTTCACTGGGGAGAACCAGGACCAGCCCGCCCAACGCCCCTCGTGGAACTACCGGAAAGAAGACGGCGGAGGCATCATTACCGACATGCTCTGCCACTGGCGTTACTTGGTGGACGACCTCTTTGGCGAGGTGGAGTCCGTTTCCTGCCATGGTGCGACCCACATCCCTGAGCGTGTCGCCGAAGACGGCTCAACCTACCTCGCCACGGCGGACGACGCTTGCTACGCTACCTTTGAAACCAACAAGGGGGTCATCTGCCAGTTTAACTCTTCATGGTGTGTCCGGGTTCGCCGGGACGACCTTTTCACCATGCAGGTGGACGGTACCCACGGCTCCGCCATCGTTGGTCTTCGGCAGTGCTGGGCCCAAGCCCTCGGCACCACCCCCCGCCCCATCTGGAACCCCGACATCCCGCAACCCATCGACTTCATGGGAGGTTGGCAGGAGGTGCCAGACGCCTTGGCAAACTACGACAATGCATTCAAAATCCAGTGGGAACTCTTCCTCAAACACGTGGCGACCGGCTCACCTTTTCCGTGGACCCTGCGCGAAGGCGCCAAAGGTGTGCAACTCGCCGAGGCAGGCATCCGCTCTTGGCAAGAGCGCCGCTGGATTGATCTGGAATAGATTGACCTTATTCGCCACGTTTTTGGGACACATGCCAGACCGCGGGGTAATTTGCCTCGCGGCTTCTGCGCATCCATCCACTCACGATGCCTCTATTCTTCGTCACCATGCTTTCTCGCCGCCGCCTTCTAGCCTTCTCAGCTTCACTCGTCCTTTCTGTCACCGCCCTCCCGTCTCTCACCCGTGCGGACGAAGCGAAACCGGAAACGGCATCGCAGGAAACGACAAAGCCGCAATCAGATAAAAAGACCGTCCGCCTCCTGACGGTCGGCAACAGCTTTTCCCGCAACGCTGTCCGTTACCTTGGGGACCTGGCCAAAGCCTCTGGTCAAGAACTCGTCCTCGGCCAGCTCATTATTGGAGGCGCCAGCTTCGAAGTACATTGGACGAAATGGCTCAAAGCCGAAAAGAATCCGGAAGACCCGGCTGGCCAATACACCATGAAACGCAATCTCAAGCAGTGGCTCAAAGCCGAGCCATGGGATGTGGTCACCATCCAGCAGGCCAGCATCAAAAGCCACGACCTCACAACCTATCAGCCCTTCGCCGGACAACTTCACGCCTTCATCCGGGAGAACGCACCGCAGGCGGAAATCATGATCCACCAAACTTGGCCCTACCGGGTGGATGATCCTCGCTTTTTTGTGAAATCTCCGAAGGCAGGCGAGCCGCGCTCCCAGCAGGAAATGTATGACCAGGTCAGTCATGCCTACCGTGAGATCGCGAAGGAACTAAACGTCCGGCGCATCCCAGTGGGCGATGCCTTCCAGCTTGCCAACACCGATCCGAAATGGGGCTTCAGACCCGACACAAACTTTGACGTCAAAACGGCAGTGAAGCCTGCGCTTCCGAATCAAACCCATTCGCTCAATGTCGGCTGGCAGTGGAAGAAACAGAAAGACGGCTCCACCAAACTTCAGATGGACGGCCATCACGCGAATACAGCGGGCGAATACCTCGGTGCCTGTGTCTGGCTGGAAGCGCTCTTCGGCCAAACCCCCGAAGGCAATACCTTCATCCCCAAAGGGCTGAACGCAAATTACGCACAATTCCTCCAGGAAACCGCCCATCGCGCCGTTGTTGAAGCCAGGAAATAAACGTCAACCCACCCCTGCCGAAACCATGAAGATAAACCTTCTCGCATTTGCCCTCCCCTGCCCTATGCTGGCTCATGGCTGAACCTTCCCAAAAAACCCGCATCATGGCTGTGTTCTGCGACTTCGAGAACGTAGCCTTGGGTGCTCAGGACGCCAAATATGACAAGTTTGACATCAGCAAGGTCCTCGAGCGGCTCCTGCTCAAAGGCCTCATCGTTGTGAAGAAAGCCTACTGCGACTGGGACCGCTATCGCAGCTTCAAACGCGGCATGCATGAAGCAGCCTTTGAACTGATCGAAATCCCTCACGTCCGCATGTCCGGCAAGAACTCCGCCGATATTCGCATGGTCGTGGATGCTCTGGATCTCTGCTACACGAAGGAGCACGTGGATACCTTCGTCATTATCAGTGGCGACTCCGATTTCTCCCCGCTAGTGAGCAAGCTACGCGAGAACAACAAGACCGTCATTGGTCTTGGAGTGAAGAACTCCACCTCGGACATCTTCCTCTCCAATTGCGACGAGTTCATTTTCTATGATGACCTCGTGCGCAATGAACCAAGCCGCCGACCTCTGGCCCGCAAGACCAGCAGCGGACCGGTCAGGAAAACTGCAGGAAGATCGACTTCCGTTCCGCGCCCGGTCGAGTCGGCGAAAGACGAAACCAGAACAACGGACGAGCCCAGAGAAAAGGAAGAAACTGCCATCGGCAATGGCAACGGTGGTGGCGGTGGCAAACCATCATCAGGTGACCCCGACGAAGGCATCCGCATGGTGCTCGAGACTGCTGACGCTCTGAGACAAGAACGCGAAGGCGCCGAGTCGATCTGGGGCTCCATGGTGAAGCAGACCCTGAAACGCCGGAACCCGGGTTTCAACGAACGCTTCTTCGGCTTCCGCTCCTTCAATGCCCTCCTGGAAGCAGCCCGCGATCGCGGCCTAATCAAACTGACCCACGATGACAAGTCCGGTGGCTACATGATCTCCACGGTCAAAGAAAATGGCCTGGAAAATGAAGGCCCCGATGGCAGCGAGAACCTAAGCTAAAGCCAGCAAAGTGCCTGCTTGCACGCAATCCGGTTCATCGCTCATGCGATCCGGAAAGGCGTGACCCAACTCCGATGTCAGAGTCCCGAACGCCAATGGCGTGCCGCTCTAATGCCGAGGGTTGCGCGCAGCGCTACCCCGGGGAATACGACATCGCCCATCCATACCTGAAGGGGATGCGCCCCGTCGCTTCATTCGCGACGAAGATTAAGCCGGTCGCAACCGCTCCTTCGTCACACCGAGTTCATCCAAAACCGCCTTAACGCGCTCTCTCTCATCACCATTGAACGCATTCAACGGCGAAGCCATCGCGCCATTACAAATCCCCAGCAGCTCCAGCGCACATTTGATAGCCTTGATGAAACCGGAGCCATACGAATTCACCTGATAAAGCGTGGAAGACACCCGCATGATCGTGCTGTGCAACCTCTGCACCTCCGCCCAATCGTTCCTCATAAACGCGTCATATAAATCCACGTAAAGGCTCGGGAACAAGTTTGCGCCACCAGCAATACCACCTTGCGCACCGGCCAACAAAGACTGCGCCAGCAACTCCTCAGGTCCGACCAGCAATGACCAATCCTCCCGGATGCTTTTGAGCCCCGCTAGTTGATTGAAATATCCCAGGTTGCCGGAACTGTCTTTCACACCCACGACTTGCGGCAACTCCAGCGCCTTCCTCACCGTCGCGACTTCAATATTCACCTTCGTGAGCGACGGAATGTTATACAAGTAAACCGGCAGCGGCAGTTGAGGAATGATCTCCTGAAAATAAGCCCCGAGATCATCCTGCGAAAGCGGCATATAATAAGGCGTCGAGAGCACCACCGCCTGCACACCCACATCCGCAGCATGCTTCGCCAGGGCAATGCTCTCCAGCAACGCCGTATCCGTGACCCCGGCAATCACCGGCACGCGCCCCTTCGCAAAACGACACACCCCCGAAATCATTTCACGCTTCAACTTCGCACTGAGACTTGCGAATTCACCCGTCGTGCCCAGAGCGAAGATGCCATGAACCCCGCCATTGATCAGATGGTCGACCACGGCTTCCAAGCCAGCAAGATCGAGCGAATCACGATCAAGCAGCGGCGTAACAATGGGAGGGATGATGCCTCGCAAATATGAAGTCATGATGATGGGTCAGCCTTTAGCGGTTCCGCCGAATCGAGCGGCTTCGGTTTGATGAGGAGGACAATGAATACGGACAGAAGAGCGAGGCCCGCAAAGGCGCCAAAGATGACGTCCAGTGGCACATGCCGATCTCGGAGAAAGCCGAAGCCCCAGTCGCCTGCCCCTCCGAAGCTGATGCTGACCATGTTCATGATGCCATAACCCGTGGCGCGCAGCTCCGGCCGGGCGATTTGACAAAGAATGGGCATGTTATTGCAGTCAAAGAATCCCCAGCCAATGCCGAACACGATAAGCGCGGCAATCGCCATGGGAAGGACTGATGCGTGCCCCATACCGAACAGTGCAGGAAGGAAAACCACCATGCCTATTGCACTGGTAAAGATGCGCCCGCGGATGTTCTTTTTCATCCATCTATCCGCGAGTATTCCACCAGCAACAGCGCCTAACAAAGACGCGATCTGAACCCAGAGCACCGCGCTCACCCCTGCTTTCCCTTGCCCCAGGTTGAACCGCTCTCGGAGAATCTCCGGCATCCAGTCTTTCACCACCCAGCCGGCAATGGCGGGAAGCGTGAAATAGACGACCAGCAGAAGGAAGTTGCGGTTCGTGAGAAGTTCCCCAACCGCTTTCTGAGGTGGCAGCGATTCCGCCTGCGTCCTCGTCCGCGCCGGATTTTTCAAGAAGGCCAGCAGCGGAATGGAATAGATGATTCCCAAAACACCGCAGGCACTGAAAGCCCAGCGCCAGCCATGATCCGGCGAATCCGCCACATATCCCGCGAAACCACCGAGAATAAGACCACAATAAATACCCGTTTGATGCACGCCGACAGCGCTTGAGCGCGTGCGTCCCACATGGAAGTCGGTTATCAGGGCCAACGCTGCCGGAATGTAAAAGGCTTCACTGACTCCCATGAGCGCGCGTGCCCCCACCAGTTGCTCATAAGTCGTCACATGCCCCGTGAGCCACGTCACCGCCGACCATGCGAACAAACTGACGCAGATAACATGACGGCGGCTGAACCGGTCAGCAATGTAGCCTCCAATCGGACTCAGCAGCGCATAGACCCATTTGAAGGAAGCCAGCACAATCCCCCAGTCTTCCTTGTTAGCGATGCTCGGAATATCTCCCACCATGGAGGCCTTCATGGTCGCCAGCATCTGTCGATCCAGGTAGTTCAGCAGAGCCACCGGGAAGAGCATGGCCACGACCATCCAGGCGTAGCGAGTCACGGAAGGAGGAGATTCGTTCATGAGGATGATGAAGGATGCGAGCGGGCGTTTTGAACGCGTTTCGGTGCCGAGATCAGCGAAAGAATGCCGGATGAAGCCAGCAGCACTGCCACACCGCAGAGCGCGGTACCCATGCTGTGATGCACCTTTAGCCACGCGACCATTTCAGGGCTGAAGTAGCCGGCCAGATTTCCGCAGGAGTTGATCCACGCGATTCCAGCCGCAGCCGCCGTGCCGGAGAGAACTGCCGCAGGCATCGCCCAAAAGCAGGCCATAGTGCACATCACGCCCGAGATCGCTACAGCCATGAGCGCCAGGATCGCATAAGGAGGCATGCCGGGTATGCCGCTGGCCGCAAAAGCCGCCGCGCCGATCAGCGAGGAGATGCCTGCATGCCAGTGCCGCTCCCCCGTCCGATCTGAATGCCGCCCTACTAGCACCATGCTTACCGCGGCACAGGCCCATGGGATGGAGGAATAGAGCCCGATGTGCCAGTTCGCCGTCGTCAGATTCTCTTTCGGGATCAGGTTGTCCTTAATGATTTGTTGCAGCCAGAACGAAGTGCCATACAGGCCTGCCATCAGGCCAAAATAGATGGCGCAATAGAGCCAGACTCGCGGCGACTTGAAGGCGTCAGTAAGCCGGTGCGCCTGATGCCCCTCCGCTTTTTTCTTAGCCTCTTCTGCATCGAGCCGTGACTGCAAGGTGGCTTTTTCAGCATCTGTCAGCCATTTGGCTTTGGCCGGTTTATCTACCAGAAGAAACGGCACCATGCAGCCGATAATCACCGTCGGAATGGCTTCCACGACAAAGAGCCATTGCCAGGGTTTCATGCTCGGCCAGTCTGTGGAGACATCCAAAAGCCATCCCGAGATCGGACTTCCAATCACGCCGGATATGGCAATAGCCGTCATGAACCACGCAGACATGCGCGCCCTTTGTTCGCGGGGAAACCAGTAAGTCAGGTAGAGAATGATCCCCGGGAAGAAGCCAGCCTCCGCCACGCCTAAAAGGAAGCGCCAAAAGTAAAAGGCCGTGGCGCTATCACTGGTCGCAACCAACCCGGATACCACGCCCCAACAAACCATGATGCGTGTAATCCAAAGCCGTGCACCGACACGATGCAGAATGACATTCCCAGGCACCTCAAAGAAGAAATAACCCAGGAAAAAAATCCCCGCGCCTGTGGCGAAGACGGCATCCGAGAACCAGGTTTCCTCCTTCATCGCCAGCTTCGCAAAGCCCACATTCACCCGGTCGATGAATGCCATGATGTAGCACACAAAGAGAATCGGAATCAGGCGCAACGCCACCTTCCGATACAAGACGGCATCCTTCCCTAAATCTGGCAGTAATGAACTCATGAATGCGGCTCGCGCAGGCAGGCGCCAGCATGAGGGAGGGATACGGAGTTGGGGAACAACAATCGCACTGGTCTGAACATCTTACCGGCTTTCATCGCCAACTGAGTGTCCCTTACTGACCGGTCGCCGAAGCATTGTCCGGAGCCGTTTTCATCAGCAGCTTTGAGGGATCGAGCACCACATGTTTGATCTTTAGCCGTTTCCAAGTGTAGGTGATATGCACCAGGCCATCAGCAGTCTGAATCACAGCCGGATAGCTGAACTCTTGCTTTGGCGTGTTCTCCAGTACCAGTTGCGACTGCCAGGCTTTTCCGTTCTCAGAGAGAGCGACATTCAGTGGTGAGCGAAAGCCACTGGGGTGTTTGCCTCCGGGATTGTTGCCCGTGTGATTGTAGACGAGCAAATGCCGCCCATCCTTGAGTGTCACCGCATCGGTGCCAGAGTTGTTGTTGGGCACCGTCAGAAGCGACATCTTCCCCCAAGTCTGACCATTATCTTCGGACCAGATGTCGAAGAGTTTTCCCTGCATGGTTCGGCCAATAGCCTGCAGCTTGTTGCCGGGATGAATGAGGATGCTGGGCTGGATGGATTGAATCTTCAAGCCATCGTTCACCGGGCCGATGAGTTGCCAGGATTGGCCGGCATCCGTACTTCGCTCGAACTGCAAACGCCATGCGCGACCTTGCGGAGTCGCATATTCCGAACTCGATGGACTCAGAATCGAGCCATCAGTTAACATCACCGGCTTGTTCTTAACGGGACCGATAAAACCATTGGGCAACCGTTTTGCTTTGGACCACGTTTTGCCACCGTCGCCAGATTCCTTGAGGTAAGCCCACCACTCCCCAGTCTTGTAGTAAAGCTGCAAGCGCCCATTCGGCACTTGAAACAGCACAGGATTCAAACAATTGCGCCGGGGATCCTCCGTTTCCGCTCCATTGGCGACTTCTACCGGCGCGGTCCATTCGCCCTTCTCCTGCCGGGAAAGCCAGATACCTACATCAGGATTGCCTTCCTTCGTGCCACCAAACCACGCGGCCACCAAACCAGTCTTCGTCTCGACAATGGTCGAGGCATGGCACTGCGGATGAGGTGCCTGATCAAAGATGAATTCGGACTTCACGAACCCTGCCTGTGTCGGCACCGTGTTCGCCGGATTCGGCCAGTTGTCCGTGCGGAACGGTGCAGCAGGAAGTCCCGCTGCATTCCAGAGATTGCCGTCCGGCATATTCTTCCAGGCGTAGCGCACGGCTACGGGTGCTGGCACCTTGTCGCTGCTCACTTCAACGGCGTTGTTGACCAATTTTGCTTCAGCCGGGTGAAACTGCCGATCCTCTCCGGCAATGGTGAAGCCAGTCACCTTGCCTCCTTCGGCTTTCAGTCCATCGGCATGCTCCAGGTTTAGCTTAACCTGAGCTCCGATAAACACTCCCTCTTTGAAGGTCGGCCCACTCCACTCTATCTTCTGACCATACGTCTTGGCGAGCGCGGCCAAAGCCAGCCGCTGCCCCACCGGTTCCTTCCGCGTTGGGTGAATATCTGTTGGATCACCGGCATCCGGATTCGCAGCAATTCCTGCATTCGGCACATCCTTCGCGATGCGTGCCTGCGCATCACGGAACCATGCCCAGGCTTCCGGCGAGGGCCGGTCATACGGAGCCAGTTGCGCAATATAAAACGCCAGCTCCGGATTGAAGTCCTTGCGCCAGTTGTTGATCATCGCCGGTAGCAGCACGCGATACAGCTCCGGATTGGCCGAGTTCGCCTCGCCCTGATACCAGATTGCGCCGCGCATGGCAAAGGGCACCAGCGGGTGAATCATGTTGTTGTAGAGCACATAGGGTTGCTTGCTGCTCCGGTAGAGGGGTGCTGCGGGCGCACGCATGCCTTTGGCTTTATCCGCCGTCGTCTTCTGCACCTCAGCTTTTCTCGCCTTATAGGCCTCCATGTCGCTGGCGTACTTGGCTTCAAACTTATCCTTATCCCGGATCATGTCCTCATAGGTCGTCAGGATCTCTTTCGCCTCTGGAAGCGAACGCAGCACCGGTTCACTCATCCAGGATTGAGCGGGGGTGCCACCCACGGACGAATCAATCAGCCCTACCGGTACACCGAGTGCCTTCTGCAAATCGCGTCCAAAGAAATAACCGACTGCGGTGAATGACCCGCTGGTGTTCGGATTGCAGGGCTTCCATGCCGCAGCCACGGTCGCCTGCGGTTTATTCTCCTCCCACACACGGGGCACTGAAAAGAGTCGGATGTTGGGATTCGCAGAGCCAGCAATCGCCTCTATCGCGTTGTGCGCCCGGCCCAACGTGAAGGCCATGTTGGACTGACCGCTACATAGCCAGACCTCACCAATGAGAATGTCTTTCACTTCCCTCTTCTCGGGGCCTTCCACTCTCAGCACATGCGGACCACCCGCTTCGAGCGCGGGCAGCTTCACCATCCATTTCCCGTCCTTGGCTGTGGCCGTCTCTGTTTTCCCCGCGAGAGTCACCGTCACCTTTGTCCCTTCCGGCGCTGTGCCCCAGATCGGTATGGGCATCTGTCTTTGCAACACCGCTCCTTCCGTAAATAGCGGATGAAGCGCAAAAGCAGTCACCGACCCTTTCGCCGCCGACACTTGTTTGACTTCCTGGGCCTTTCCAGGGGCGACAAAAACGGCAGCGATAAGCAACAATGCCAGCCGGGTGAAGAGTGATCTATTCATGAAAGCGATTGAGAGAGTGATTTCAGAAGAGGCGATGAAAAACCATGCAAAAAACGCGCGGCCTCGCCCCGCCTATCAGTGAGCAACGGCAAAGTCGGCAGACAGTTTGGTCACTTCGGCCACTGGCCGTCCACAAAGTCTTTCAACTCCAGCTTTGCCGGATCAATGATCACATGGCGCACCTTGTGACGATTCCAGGTGTAGGTCGCATGCAACAATCCGTCGCTGGTCTGAATGATGGCTGGGTAGCTGTATTCGCCCTTGTTCGACTCCAGCACCGCAGCCGCACGCCAGCTCTTGCCATCTTTGGAAACAGCCAGATTCAACGGCGACCGCCCTTTTGGCGTGTGATTGTAGATTAGCACATGGGTGCCATCCTTCAGAGTCACGGCATCCGTCCCCGCATTGGGATTCGGCAGATTGGTGAGCGTCATGTCGCCCCAGGTCTTGCCACTGTCTTTTGAGGAGACGGAGAAAACCTTCTGCTGACCCGTGCGCCCCAGCGCCATCAATTCATCTCCACCTAGGGATAGGATGCTCGGTTGTATGGCGCCAATCGTACGCCCATCATTCACTGAAGGCGTCTTCGTCCAGGTCTGCCCACCATCGCTGCTGCGTTCAAAATGCACCGTCCACTTGCTGGGCTTTTCATTAGACTCCGCACTAGTCGGACAGAGGATGTCTCCATTGGCCAGTTGAATGGGCTTGTTTTTGATCGGACCAAGAATCCCATCCGGCAGCTTCCGCGCAGCACTCCAGGTCACACCGCCATCTTCGCTGCTGCGCAGTTCTCCCCACCATGTCTGAGGATCAGGGCCGACCTTGTAAAAAAGCAGCAAGGGTCCTGTCTTCGGCTGAAACAACACAGGGTTCCAAGTGGGATGCCGCGAACCATCACCCTGAATGCCGTTGGCCACTTCCACCGGCTTCGTCCAGGCTTTTCCATCATACTGGGACACCCAAATGCCCACATCGGGATTCTTCTCCGCCGTGCCTCCAAACCACGCCGCCACTAAACCCTTGCTTCCTTCCACAATCGTCGAGGCGTGGCAGGACGGGAACGGTGCGTCTTCAAAGATGAACTCGGATTTAGTCACGCCCGGTTGTTGGAGCGCCGCAGAAGTAGAGGTTGAGCGAGGATTCTTCAAATAATAGAAGTGTCCATCTTCCGCGCCACCGAGGAAATCAGGAATGCCATCCGCATCAAAGTCCACCACGGCCGGACTCACATCGTGCCCTTCAATGTTCACATCACTGAGCAGCCCAAGGTCTTTGAATAGCCACTGGCCATCCCGTACATTCGTCTGCCGTATAAAGGCCGCATTCGCCGCGTTAGCCAGGATGTCCAGTTTCCCATCACCGTCCCAATCCGTGATGCACAGCTTCCGGCGGCCACTCCCACCTGCGATCTTGTTGTTCATCCACAGCGGCTCACCCGGCGCCGTCTTCACAAACTTAGGCGCTGGATCACCCGGACCCGGGTTGTCCCCTCGCATCGCCCGAACGGGCGCTTTCAGAATCAACTTCTCACCAACTTTGGCCCGCTCGAAATAAGCCAGATAGCCTTCCTGATCCAGCATCACCAGATCCAGCAGGCCATCTTTGTTCCAGTCCACCGCCACCGGTGTCGTACGCCATTGCGTCAGCAACGCCTTGCCTTCCGGACGCAGCCAGCCATAAGCCAGCTTCGGTTGTGCACCAGCCCACTCGACCTCAATAGGCTTGGCATTCACAAACTTCGCTTCCTGCCGGGTGCCGACATTCCGATACCACACGACCTTCCCCAGGATCGAGTTCACGATCAAATCAGGGAGCTTGTCGCCATCCCAATCCGCCACGGTCAAAGTCGTATAGCCCCACTTTGCTTCACACGGCCCCTGAATGCTCCCATTCGGTCCGGCCATGATGCGAATCTTCTTCCCGCCCGCTTCCAGATACTTCGGCGCATCCCATTTCGGTTTCTCCACTCCTTTGCCACTGAGATTCTCGATCAAGGCCACATAGCCTGCTGTGTTCCCACTGATGATGTCATAGTCGCCATCGCCATCCCAATCAAAACCCACTGGCGTGGCCAAAGCCCCAAACTTCACATCCGCAGCTTCCTGCTTGAAGTAAACTGGCTTCAGAAACACAGGCACACCCGCATCCAGTTTGCCCGTGTTTTCTATGAAGGCCACGCGGCCATCCTCATCTCCCACGATGAGATCCACGTCGCCATCCTTATCCCAGTCAATCGCGGTGGGCGTGATCATCTCCAGATCCATCGTGAGATACTTGCCGTTCCCCTGCTTGAGCCGCTTACCCAGTGCATACTTCGGCTTCTCACGCGTGCCAGTGTTTTGGAAATAGGTAAAGCCATCCAGGAATTCCCCGCACAACAGATCAAGGTCTCCGTCACCATCGAAGTCCACAAAGTTCGGCGAAGGCCAGCCAAACGTCTCCACCGGACGATCACCTGCCATCACCTTCACAGGTTTGTCATAGGCCGGACCACCGCCCGCCGAAGTATTGCGGATGAAATACACATACCCACGCAGCGGCCCATTCATCCAGCGACCATTTTCATCATAGGCATTGTCCCAGCCGTATTCGACCCAGTCATCCGCCCCTACAATGATGTCCAGCGCACCATCACCATCAAAGTCCACCTGACGCCACATATTCCCGCGCACCTTGTTGACGTGAATGTTCGTCTCAAATGGCAATTGTCGTCCCGTCTCGATGCCGCTCTTCAGGAAGTCATCATGCACCGTCCGCGGGGTCATCACCACTGGCTTGCCATCCACATAACTCACCTGCACATTCTGCGACCCTTTGCTAATGCGCTTTCCCGGCTTGAACACCGGCGTTTTGTTCTTGCCTGTATCGCCCGTGGCATTCTCAAAGAAGTAGATGCCGTTGTAGGGCTTGTCTGGACAATTCACCACCAGATCCAGGTCGCCATCACCATCGAAATCCATCGGCAGCGGCCATGCCCAGAGTCCCACTCCCAGATCCACTGTCAGACCCGGATTATTGTAAGGAATGCGCTCCAGCGCAGATAGTGACGTCAAGCCAGCGGCAAAAGCAGCCGCCGTAAGGATGGGTAGGAACCGTGATTTCATGAGAAGGAAGAGTGCAGTGGCAAATAGGCTTGGTGTATTGGAAATCAGATTGGCAGCAGGATTCAGGAGGTGCGTTTCTTGCGGGTTTTCGGCGCCTTCGCCCGTCGCTCCAGTTGAGCCAGATCCTCCATAAGCACGTCAGGAAAACCCAGAGGGTCATTCGAAGTTTGGTCCGCCGTTTTGGCTTGTTGGTCGAAATGCGCGAGCGCCTCGTTCAGGCTTGCGCGAATATGATCCGTCATGAGCCGCCTCGCCGTGTCCGCATCACCAGTCTCCACCGCCTTAAGAATACTGGCATGATATCGATGCGTCTCCTCGATCACCGTCAAGGTATGCTCCTGACGCAACGCACTGAAGATGCGCGCCAGCACGCGGCTCTCCGCCACGATCTTCATCATCCGGCGATTCCCCGCAGCGCGGATCAAAAGCTGGTGAAACCCCAAATCCGCCGACATCAGCCGCTTCATCATCGCAGCATCTGGTTTGTCGCGCCGCTTTTTACGCAACTCATCCGCGATCATCTTCAACTCGTCACAAAGCACCCGCAATCGCCTCCGATCTTCCTCCTGCAACTTCCCTGCCGCCTGCGCCACCGCATAAGGTTCCAGCGCCTCCCGCAGCTCGTAGAGTTCAATCAAGTCACGGCGATCCAGTGCTTTCACGCGAGTCCCATACCGAGGCACCGGCTCCAGTAGCCCTTCCTTTTCCAGATTCCGGAAAGCTTCCCGCACCGGTGTTCTGCTGATGCCCAACTCCTGCGCGACACTATGCTCGGAGAGCATCGCACCAGCCACCCACACCCCGGCGAGCAACTTCGCCTGGATGTATTGATAAGCTTTGAGACTGAGAAATTCTGAGGACACGAAGCAGAGCGAGAAAAACTGCGAACACCATCAGCCAGAGCTGATATGTCACTGGTATACCAGCGACGACACAAAACGTGCAAGCCCCATTTTATCTTTCAGAGGAGATGACTTTTTTCTCGGTTAATCCAGCTTCTTTCTCACGTCCCCCGCTTGTTCCCAAACAACTCAATGTGCAATCGTGTGCAATACCGCCACCCCCGCTCCTTGCACCAGTCCACCACCTGAAGCGCAATCGCATCCATCGCCGCCTGCGTTCTCGCTTGAGGCATCAATAAAATATCCTCCGGCAAGACCTTCACCGCCGCTGCAGCAAGCCATTCATCGATCTCCCGCAGATCCGCCTCATCAGACACCACGAACTTGAGTTGGTGCTCATAACCCTCCACCCACGCCCGCAACACATCCGGCTGCCATCGCGTCTCCTCATGACGCCGGTGCCATCCCGCCCCCGCTTCTTCCACAGACGGAGTCGCATGACTCAGCTTCGGACTCAGCGATGCCAGATCACACGGCATCCCCTCCGGCAATACCGTCGCCGCCGTTTCGATCGTGATATGCTTCCCTAAATCTCTTAATCGATCCAGTAGCTCACGGATGCCCTTCGCCACCATGGGCTCACCCCCCGTGACCACGCAAAACCGAGTCGGATACCGCTGCACTTCCGTCACGATCTCCTCCACGCTCATCTCCGGCCCCTCTGGCTCCCAAGAGGCATACGGCGTATCACACCATCGGCAACGCAGATTGCACCCGGACGTGCGGATGAAGACCGAGGGCACGCCGGTCAGCTTCCCCTCGCCTTGCACGGAATAGAATATTTCCGAAATGCGCACCGTCTAAGCTAGCACTGAGTGCCGGGTTGTGCTTTTTCTCTCGCTAATCTAGTCATTTTGATTAATATAGCTTAACTAATTTCCCGTGCTCCGGCTCGCCCCCCTATTTCTTCTCCCTTGCCTGCTCACTTTAGCCAGTTGCTCGTCGCAGCAACGGGCCACTTCTTATCAGCATAAATACGAGCCAGGCAAGTCAGCAATCCTGAAGGGACGTGTCGCCTTGGTTCACAAAAGCACACCAGCCGCCGTGCAGAAAGCCGTTGCGGCGGGCAATCGCCTCCAGGGTAAACCCTACATCTACGGTGGCGGCCACCGACGCATCGAGGACATCGGCTACGACTGCTCCGGCACCCAATCGTATGTCTTGTATCACGCCGGGTTGATCAAAGGCACGATGGCCAGCGATGAGTTTCGCGACTTCGGCAAACCCGGTCCCGGAAAGTGGATCACCATCTATGCAAAGCGTGGCCACGTCTTCAGCTCCATCGCCGGCCTGCGCCTAGATACCGGCTACAATGGCCAGGGGGAAGGCCCCAGATGGAGCACCAAGCCACGCCCCGCCAAAGGTTACGTCATGCGTCACCCAGACGGATATTAGATCAGAGTGCTCGGTTCACTTCGCAGGCCGCAGATCCACAGCCACCAGGTTGCTACCATCCCGCGCATAATAAATACCTTTGCTCAGCGCTCCATACGAGCGGTGACCGCCACGAAGAAGTTGCTCGCTGGCCCGCCGCTGAAATCCCTCTGGCGTTGCCTCGATCATCCATAGTTCCCCGCCTTCGGTTAGCAGGAGCAAAGTTTTATCGGCTAGCATCAGTGTGCCACCCGCCACTTTTCCTGACTCCCACATCACCTTGCCGTCTTCCACCCGGATGCACCTTAGTGATTGCCCGAACTCCTGCCGCCCATGCAAACCGTAAAGGTACCCATCGTGATAAACCGGAGTGCTGTAGTGGCAGTCCAGCACATCATCCTTCCGCCACAATTGGCTTAGCCTCCCTTGCCCGTTCCATTTCCATAAGGCAGCGCCTACATCATAGCAGGCCGTGGTGAAAAGCCGGTCCGGTCCGCAAAAAATCGGCGTAGCCGCATTCACACTAGCATCCATCTCCGACCGCAGCCTTTGTTGGAAAAGGCTCGTCCCATCGCTGGCTTTACACACCGTGAGATTGTTCCTCATCCAGCAGATGAGCGCCGTGCTGCCATCCGCTAGCTGACGCTGTATCGGCGCAGCGTAACTCGCCTCATCGGCGATACCCTGCCAGGCCACCTTGCCATCTTCCAAGTTTAGACACACCACGCCTGCCGCGCCCTTCGCGTCTTTTCCACCCGGTGTCAGCACCACTTTGTCACCCACGATCAGCGGCGTGCATGCCCGTCCAAAAAAACCTTGTGGCGAACTCCACACCACAGCGCTGTCATAATTCCAGAGCGCCTTGCCATTCGTCAGATCTAGTGCCTGCACCATCCCGTTGGCGCCATGCACGATCACTTTCCCCTGCCCTACTGCCGGACTGGCTCGCGGCCCATCATCAAACCCGAAACTATCGGCATAACTATCCTCATAGGTGAAGCGCCACTGCTCCTCACCACTCATCGGGCCTACCGCTTCCACGATGCCCTTGTCCCCCACACGATGAAAGACGATCACGCGGTCACCCACCACGACCGGACCCGCAAAACCACTCCCTACTGGCTTTGACCAGAGAATCCGTGGCCCCGATGTGGGGAAGCCTTTGGCAATCTTCTCATCCGCACCTGCTACACCATGGCGCTCTGGCCCGAGAAACTGCGGCCAGTCTGCAGCCCGCAGCGAACCACCCGCTACCTTCATTAGAAGGCAACAAACGATCATAGCAAAACTTAGAGACCACCGCCGGTCTCGGACTACCGAGGGCTTCTCACGCACAAAGAATTTCACATCAAGCCGTTTCCCACCATTCGCGCAGCGTCGCCAGATCGCGTTTGCTGGTCTCGACTGCTTTAGCGATATACGCCTTGTCTTTCACGTCGCCCTTGAGGTATTCCACGTGAAGCACCACTGGCCCCGTCCACTTCTGCTTTTTCAACATCGTCACATACTTCTTCGTGACAATGCCTTCGCCCAGCGGCGCATATTCGTGTTTCTCTTTGCCCCACCGGAAGTTCTTGAAGTAAGCCACGCCGATCCGATCCTTCACCAGTGCAAACTCCAGTGGCCACGACTCACTGCCTTCCACCTGCGCGTGCATGATGTCGAAAGCAAAGCTGATCTCCTCCGGCTTATAATTGCGCAATAAGGTATACGCATCCCAGATCGGCGCTCCGCAGTAGCTGGCACCCGAGTGATTCTGATAAAGCGGCTGCACGCCGACCTCTTTGCTCAGCGCTACCAAATCCTTGAGGATGGGCTCGAAAGACTGCAACTGCTCCCAGATCGGCTTGCTCAGATCATAGCGATACCACGTCATGCGGTATTGCGGGATACCCAGCGCCTTAGCGGTGCGCAGGACCTTCTCGGTATGCTGCTCATCATTCACGGCATTGATTCCCGTGGTCATCATGGCGATGCGAATGTCGCGACTCTTCAGCACTTCCACCAGCTTCGGCAAATCCTCTTCCACACGCGCGGGCTCCACATGCCCCTTGGGCCGGATCGGCGCTTCAATGCTCTTCACCCCGATGGCAGCCACCGCATCAGCCAGAGCTTCATATTCCATGCCTTCGAAGTGCTTCGTAAAGATGGACATTTCCGGCAGACCACCCCCGTCCGCAGCCTTTTTGGCCTCGGCGGCTGTCGACGCTAAAGCCGGCGTCAGAGCGGCGGCACTGGTGCTGAGAAGCGACTGTTTCATGAATTGACGGCGGCTGGGCATGGGATCGAGACGTGCGAAATAAGGCGTGGCTTTCAACACCACCACAAATTGCTAACACATGCCACTACTCACGTCACCCTTTCTCCGAGTCGATCTCCAAGTCCATTACCCCATCCCCACGTATTGTAACATCGCAACAAGTCACCACTCTTCTATAACTTCCTCATTCTTCGCGACTTCGCGTCTTCGCGGTGAATCTGGATTCGGTCCCACCGCAAACCCAATCAACACCACTCCCCTCAAGCTCCCGCTCCCCCACCACTCTTCTGATGCCGCGGATCATAGTAAATATGCACATCCGCCGTCTTAACACCCAGAATCTGCTGCGCCCGTTGCAAGGCATGGCGCGTGGAAAGATTCGGATTCACCGTGCTTCCGAGAAAAATGTTGTCGCGGCCAATGAAATCGATCAACCCTGAATTGCGCAGCACCCGATATACATCCTTCATCGCTCCGCTTACGATCAGGTCCCGGCCGTTCTGCCGCATCACGCGGATCAGTTCCTCCAGCGCCATCACACTCGTCGCATCCAGATGCCGCGCGTTCTTCAGCCTCAGGATGATGATCTTCAAATTGGGGTCTGCACAAGTCCGTTGGATCTGTGTGCGGAAGAGATCAGCCGCCCCAAAGAAAAGATCGCCTTCCACATGGACAATGGAGATCGACGGGTGCTCCCGTCTTTGATTTTCCAGTTCAGCCAGGTGCCCCTCTTCATTAAAAGTGTATTCCACCAGAGTCGGCTGGCTCGCCTTGCGAATATACAGCATCACCGCGAGCCCCACTCCCGTGAAGATCGCCACGTTTAGCGGCACCATCAGCGTGGCTGCAAAGGTCACGATGAACACCAGGGCATCTGACTTCGTCGCGCGCAGCGAAATGCGGATCTGGCGTCGATGAATCAGCGATACCGCCACAGAAATCACCAGCGCCGCCAGCGCCGCTTTAGGGATATACGCCACCAATCCACCTAAGGTCAGCGCTGCCAGCAGGCACAAAAAGCCACTGACCATTGAAGCCAGCGGCGAACGAGCCCCGCTTTCGAAGTTCAAAGCCGAGCGTGTCAGCGACCCACTGGCTGGCATCCCACTGAGATATGCACAGGCCAGGTTGGACACCCCCAAACTCAGCATATCCTGATTCTGATCCACGCGGTAATTTGCCCGACTGGCCAGCGAAGTGGACATCACGGAGTTTTCCAGGTTGCTGACAAATGCCACGGCCAGCGCCAGACTAAAAAGCTGACTGAACTGCGTCGCCGCTTCGGTCGAAACGAATGCCGGGAAAGGCGGCAAAAGATTGTACCACCCAAAGGTGGCATCGGAGAATGTGACAATCTCACAGCCCGCAGCCTTGAAAGCCAGACCAAGCAAGGCACCCACGATCAGGCTGATGGCAAAGGCAGGCCATGTCGGCCGCCATTTCCTGAAGCAAAAGTAGCAAATCGCCGAACCCACCCCGGTCAGCAGCCCCCACGGTTTTACCGATCCCAGATGCGTAAAAATCTGCCATAGAGCCCCAAAGAATGTCCCGGTGAGCCGGGTATTCTCTGCCGAGTTCTGCGCCAGCTTCTGAATCCCCAGTAACACCAATCCCTGGTTGCAGGCGATCATGAGCGCCGCGCCAGTGATATAGGCCACAATCACCGTCCGGCTAATGTATTGAGCGAGATCCGCCACACGGAAATAAGCCCCGATGATCAAGATCGCCCCCGTGAGGAATACCAGCATGGGCATCTGCTGTAGCATATTCACCTCTGGATTGGCGGTGAAGAAAGAGAAGATCATGAAGGCACTGCCATTCGTGGGCCCCAACACCGTGTGCCGTGAACTCGACAGCAGCGGCCCCACCATCGCGGCTATCGCCGCGCACATCACCCCGTAAACCAGCGGCAGGCCCGCCATCGCGGCATACGCCAGCCCCTGGCAAAAAGCGAGCAGCGCCACATTCGTGCCCGCTCGGAAATCCGCCGTGGCGTCACGCCAGACATAAGATTTAAGAGCACCCTTCAAAGGGAAGGGCTCCAGATTCTGATTAACAATGTACTCCTTTCCCTGCTTCCAAAGGGTACGGGTAGCGCTGTACAGATGGTGGAGGCGCCTGCTCTTCCTGGGTTGCACAGAAGCTTGCTAATGCGAGCCCGCTTGGATGACAAGTCTCGGAGTGTCCCGAATCGTGAATAATTCAGGTGCTAACCGATTAATTCAGGGCTCACCGCTCCAGCCCGAAGAAGTCCCGCAGCACCCGTTGGTACACCTCACGCTTGAATCGCGGCACCCACTCGATGTCGAACTTCTCCGGCTTTATCCAGCGCCACTTGTCGAACTCACGGCACTTCGTATCCAGATTGATGTCCTTATCCTTACCAAGGAAGCGACAGAGATAATAGATCTGTTCCTGGCCTCCATAAATACCATACTTCAAACGGCCTTTCGGGAAGTCGTACTTGTACCCACTCTTGCGATCCAGCACTTGGATCAGGTTCGGGCCCACCCCAATCTCCTCTTCCACTTCTCGGAACAGCGCACTGTCGAATTCCTCGCCCAGATCCACCCCACCTTGGGGAAACTGCCAAGCCGAGCGCATGCCGGATCGCTGTGCCACCAGCATCTGATTTTCCAGATTCAGAATAATGGCAGCCACATTCGGACGGTAAATCACCGGCTGCACAGGTGGCTCTGCGCTACTCGGCGCAGGCGGCGGAGCCAAGGATGTTGCTGGTGATTCTAGCGCATCAGACAGAGGAACTGGCATTTCAGATACTTCGTGAGATTTTTGTTATTTAACTAATCACTACAATTAATTATGACCGATAAGAGATTCGTTCGCAAGCAACATGCCGGCCGCCTCAATGAATTTCACTTGGCAAGGCATGCTGCCTGCGCTTGGTGACTGACCCCGCAAAAATGAGAGCCTATATCTTTGATCTGGACGGTACTTTAATTGATTCCCTGGCCGATATTAATGACGCCATCAATCTGATGCTCACTGAGCATGGCTACCCGACCGTCCCCCTGGACATTTTTCCCCAGTACTTTGGCGATGGCGCACGCGCGTTGGTGGAGCGCGTCTTGCCCAAAGACGTCTTGAATCCTCACAATATCGACGCCCGCCTCGCTGATTATCAGCGCCACTACGCCACCACCTGGCAAAAGCGCACCAGCCTTTTCGACGGAGTGTCGGAAATGCTCTCGGAATTGGAAAACCGTCAGGTCACCCTCGCCGTCCTCTCCAATAAGCCGAATCACTACACCCAGCTCTGCACACGGCATTTCATGCCCAAGACCCCTTTCGTCACCATTCTCGGCGCCCGGGACGGTGTTCCTCGCAAACCCGATCCGACCGCAGCACTGGAAATCATGAACCAGTTCGGCCTCGCCCCCGAGGAATGCGCCTACATCGGCGACTCCGGTATCGATATGGCCATGGCCAACCGTGCCGGCATGTACGCCGTCGGCGTCCGTTGGGGTTTTGGCAATGAAGAAGAACTGGAAACCCATGGCGCCGACATCATCCTCAGCCACCCCCGCGAACTGCTGGACCTGAAGAGATAGGAACAACCAACCGAGACCTGCCAGGCCCAAACCTTTTGCCTCACTCCTTCCAATCGTATGTGGTTTTACGAATCCAACGGACAACCGGCTGGACCGGTCAGTGAGGCAGAACTCGATCGACTACGTCGGCAAGGTCAGATCACACCAGACAACCGGGTCTGGAAGGAAGGCTGGCCAGACTGGAAACTGTCCGGTGAAGTTTGGCCGGATCAGCGGTCATCCACTCCACCCAGTCTGCCTTCCGGCCACGAAACCCCCGCATTCGGGCGCTGCGCGGAGTGCGGAAAGTTGGTGGGTGAACTCGTGACCATCGGTCAACAACAGGTCTGCCTGCAATGCAAACCCGTTGCCTTCAGCAAGATTCGGGAAGGCATGCAGATCGGCTTGGGCCCATGGCGGGAAGGCAACGTGCTGGTCATGCGCAAGGAGTGCACCCTGCCAGACGACTGCATCAAGTGCGGTCAACCTTCTGTAGTCCGCATCACACGCACCCTCTCTTGGCACACCCCGGCCCTTTACCTCTTGATTTTCGTGGGCATTTTGATTTACGCCCTAGTGGCGCTCATTGTGCGAAACACCGCCAAGGTAGCGTTGCCACTATGCGCCACGTGCGAAGCCACAAGGAAAAAGCACAACCTGATCGCCTGGGGTTTATTCGCTTTGGGAGCAGCGCTCATCGGTTGTGGAACCGCTTTTGTGGATGCGAAAGTCGACACTGCAGTGGGCTTCTTCATTACAGGAGGGCTCATTATCTTTGGCGACCTCTTCTTTATCGCACTGACGCCACTAGTCTCTCCGAAGCACGTGTCCAAGACCCATGCCTGGATCAAGAAAGTGAAGGAGCCCTTCCTCGCTAAACTTCCCCCGTGGCCCGGCGCGTGAGCATTTAAGAACTTGGCCGGGCTCCCTCTTGAATCTTGAAACTTATCTTGACTCCCTCAGATCCCGGCTGATACTCACGGCCCACTTGATCGGGGTGTAGTTCAGCCTGGTAGAACGCCTGCTTTGGGAGCAGGAGGCCGTGAGTTCGAATCTCGCCGCCCCGACCATCAAGTGATTCAGTTCCCGACTAAAGAAATATACGGATGTCTGCCCTGCATGCCGCAGTCTTAAGCGCCTTCAAGAATCAGGGTTGGGCCTACCGGGAAGTCAAAGGCGTGGAGGTGGTTGAAGCCGACTTCGAGGCCTACCACACTAAGGTGCCCCTCCATGTGCAGAGCTTCGGTGAAGCTCACATCATCAGCGTGGTCGCCAATGCCTCCCGCACGGTCCCCAGCACCCATCGCTACCGCACGGCTGAACTCCTGATGCGGGCGAACCGGGATCTGAACCTGGGAAACTTTGAAATGGATTGGGACCAGGGCGCGGTCATGTTCCGTCAGAGCCAGGTCTTTCCCAAACATCGTTACGACGAATCCATCGTCGCCGGACTGATCCACAATGCCGTGGCCGAGATGGATCGCCTCACTCCCTTTCTGGGAGTCCTCATCCAGAAATCGGCCGCCACACTTGCCATGGTGGACATGCGTGAACTGCTCCAGCGCGAGGACTTGCTCCCTCCGGTTCAGACAGAGCCGGAAGCCGCTCCATCACCATCTGCCTGACGAGTCAGTCACGCGATGTTCTTGCGCTCTGACGCAAGTCTTTTACCATCCGGGCACTAAACAACCATGTCCGCCCGCTACTTCGTGCCGGATCATCCTTCACTCACTGACGTGTATGGGAAGGAAGAACTGCGGGCTCTCGTGCAAACGGGCAAACTCAGCCGGAGCGAAATTGTCTGCGATGACGACACCGGCAAAGCCCATCTCCTCGGGGACCTGCTAGCAGCGCCCCATCTCGATGTCATCTCCGCACCACCGGAAGGCCATGAACGCCCCGCCGTCCGTTCAGTCGCCCCTCAGGAATTCCGCGCGCCCTTGGCGAAAACACCGGAGCGTAATTCCGACGATGACGATGACGATGACAAAGACGAAGGCAATTGGAAGAGGTCTCCAATCGGCGATGTTGATGAGGAAGAAGAAGACGATTCCGAACTCGATAACGAAAATGCGCATGAGGTACATGCCCAGTCGGGACGCCTGCTATCCGAGACCGATGATGATGACGATTCTGAGCACATCGAATCGCTAGCAGGCCAACAAGACCCTCGCGAATACCGGGAGGTGCGCGCCGATCCGTTCGCACCGCCCGCGCCCGAGCAATGGCTCTACCTCGGTCACCCCAGTTGGCTTGCCTTTCCCCGCTGCATTCTGTTTTCCCTCGCCTGTTTTGCTGCGGCCGTGCAGTTCTGGCGGGAGAACTTTGGACTCGAATGGATCACCCTCTCCGGATCCATTGGCGGACTCATCATCCTGTATATCTCACTCCAGCGTTCCACTACCGCTTACATGGTCACCACCCGCCGTGTGGAAATGGAATACGGCATCATCGGTCGCAGCACACGCGAAGTCCGCATCTGCGACATCCGCGCCATCGACGTGCAACAAGTCGGGTATCAGGCCCTCGTCGGCATCGGCAGTGTAAACTTCGACTCCTCCGCCAGCGCTGGCGCCGAGATCAAATTTCAGCACGTTAGAAAACCCCACGCTATCAAAGAAATGGTCCGCGAGCTGCAAGGCTAATGCGTTCACTCTTCGATCAAGCTAGGTGAAAACAGGAATGGAATCGCATGCCCACCATTCACCTCGACTCCCTCGATTCTAATTAACTGCATATCCATGTGAGGTAAGTCACCTCTGACACTTCGCAAAACCGACACGCGATCTGGAGTGCGGTGGCTTGCCACCGCTTTATGGTTGGAGGAGCTTGCTCCGACGCGGCGCGGAGCTGTCTAACTCCTGACAACTCCACGCGCGCAACCTCGGTTCACCCCCCAGACCCGGAGTGCGGTAGCTCGCTACCGCTCGGTTGGAGGAGCTTGCTCCGACGGGCTGAAGACGACTAACACAGTGACATTACCTCTACCACAAGCATCGCCGCACCTCCGTCCTTTTGGGCTGAGGTGGCAAACGAAGAGCGACACCGCAACACGCAGCCTCACGCCGCCAGTCCGACACCACTTGCGCCCTCGCAAAACGCCGAATGTCTCCTTAGGTGCAACCCAATCCCTGAAGGCGCGAGCCATAAACATGGCTAAATAAAACGCGAAACAGCTCACGTTCACCCCCAACTGCCCCCCTCCCTCATTGCAGCCTCCCCCGCTTCTGGCACCTTCCCCCATGCCGTTCCGTTCCGCCGCAACCATCCGCGTCACCCACTCATCCCTTCACTTCTACTCTCACCCCACCCATCCCCAAATCACTCCATTTTCCGCCATTGCGTACTACTTAGTACGGCAAATCGCATATTGCTTCACGCCTCATCGCCACTACGCGCCTTTCTGCCCCAGTACAAACAACCAACCGCACTAGCGAGGCACAATTGACCCCACCCATCGGCACCCGATACCGCCCCACTCCCCCGGCCAAAAAACACTTTCCTAATGAATTTTCCAAGAAGCCTTGCCCCAGCCCGTCATGCCTGCTGAACAACATACCATGCCTGACCGTGATCCTGATCAAGACTTCCTGGTGGCCGCGCTGGAGCGCTACGAGCGGCCCCTTGTCAGTTATGCCCTCGGCATCACTCATGACCTCGGTCAGGCGCGCGATGTCGTGCAGGATGTGTTCGTCAAACTTTCACAATCCCTGCGACAGATCGAACGCGACCGGCTGGCCCCCTGGCTTTTTACCGTGGCCCGGAACCGCGCGCTGGATCTGCACCGCAAATACAAACGCCTAGTCCCTATGGAACACGAAGTACTCGACCGCGAAGCCTCCGCCAGTGCGGCGCCTTCCGAAGAACTGGAGCAGAAAGAACTGAGCCAGCAAATTCTGATGTGGATCACCGAACTGCCGGAAAAACAGCGCGAAGCCGTGAAGCTCAAGTTCGAAGCCGGTCTCAGCTACAAGGAGATATCGGAAACCCTCAAAACCAGCGTCGGCAATGTGGGCACGCTAATTCACCTAGGAGTAACGCAACTACGCGAACGCTGGCTCGCCATGAATGCCTGAACCGAGTGAGCTCGGTTCCCTACCCTACCCACCACTTAATCACCAAAGCTTTTTACCATGAACGAGAAATTAACCGCTTACGCCTTGAACGAAATGCCCCCGGATGAACGGGCCGCTTTCGAGGCAGAGTTGCAGAGAGATCCCGCGCTTCGCGAACAGGCGGAACAGATGAAAGGATTCTGCCAACTCTTAAATGACAATGTCACCAAACCGGACAAATCCGCGCTGACCTCCGGTCAGCGTGAAGACCTCATCAAGACCTTCCAGGCCGAAACCACAAAGTCGAAAAAGATCGTCCACATCCCCTTTTGGAAACATCCCTACGTCCTCAGCAGCGCCGCCATGGCCGCCTGCCTCGCCGTGGTGCTGGTGAAGTACGTGGACGTCATGAAACAGCCCGACTATGTGCCAGCCGCATCCGAAAGCGTCGCGGTTTTATCGGAATCCAAAGACAGAGGGGCTTTCAAGTCCCCAACGGGGCAAGGTGCCGTTACGGAAGAGGAAATTCGGGCTCATCTGGCAAGCATGCAACATGCTGTTGTTCCTTCGGGCGGCACTTCACCCATGGCGTCACCAGATAAAGCGAAGGCACTCGCCGATTTCGAATTGGCCCAGACAAAAAAGTCTGTCGATAACGTGAAGCAAAAGGTCATGGAGCTTCCAGCCTCACCTCCACTGCCGACCCCTGAGCCTGCGCCGCAGAGGATGGCCGCAAAAAAGGAGATGGCACAGGGAGGATTGGGAATGGGTTCAGGAACCTCACCTATTCCCGCCCCAGTTACCCGGTCTGACAGTGCCTCAAGTGATGATGCGCTCGGCGGAGGCCGCCTCCTCACGTCCAACGCACCCGCTGGCCCTCCTCCGGCCTCAGCACCTGCCGCCGGTGGCAAGGAACGATCCAAAACGTTCAGCACGGTTAATCCCAGCCCTCCGCTGCCAGCCGCAGCCCCCATGGCTTCCACCGCGATACCTGGTCAGCCCATGGTTGTCGATAGACAGGTAGCACCAGATGAATTCGGCGACAAAGATGAGTCGCGTCGCCAGGGAGGTGCCTTTGGTAAAGTCGTTCAACCTCCCACCAATGAGTCCTACACAGTCATCACGGAGAATCCGTTTTTGACCGTAGGTCAGCAACCGCTCTCCACCTTCTCCATTGATGTGGATACTGCCAGCTACGCAAACGTGCGCCGCTTCCTGAATGACGGCCAGCGCCCACCTGCAGACGCGGTGCGCCTTGAGGAACTAATCAACTACTTCCCTTATTCCTACGAGTCGCCTGGCGATGACAAACCCTTCGCGGTCACCGTGGACATGGCAGAAGCCCCTTGGCAGCCGCTCCATCGTCTGGCCCGCGTCGCCCTCAAAGGCAAGGAACTCGGCGGCATCCGGGGCGCAGCGAACTTTGTCTTCCTCGTGGACATCTCCGGCTCCATGAACTCGCCTGACAAGCTCCCGCTGGTAAAGCAGTCCCTGCGCATGCTGGTGGATCAACTGCGCGAAGATGACCGTGTCGCCATCGTGACCTATGCCGGCGAAAGCGGCATCGTCCTGGAAAGCACCCTGGGTAGTGAGAAGGAAAAGATCCTCTCCAGGATCGAAGCCATGCGTCCCGGCGGCTCCACGAACGGTGCCAGCGGCATTCGCCTCGCTTATGATCAAGCCACCGCCAACTTCCAGAAGAATGGCGTGAACCGTGTCATCCTCTGCACCGATGGCGACTTTAATGTCGGCGTCAGCAGCCCTGAGGAATTGCAGACCCTCATCACGGATAAAGCCAAAACCAAAGTCTTCCTCAGCGTGCTGGGCTACGGCACTGGCAATCTCAAGGATCGCACCATGGAAAACCTGGCCGATAAAGGCAACGGCAACTACTCCTACATCGACTCCGCCAGCGAAGCCCGCAAGGTCCTGGTTGAGCAGATGCAGTCAACACTTGTGACCATTGCCAAGGACGTGAAGATCCAGATCGAGTTCAATCCCAAGCAAGTTGCTGCCTACCGTTTGTTGGGATACGAAAACCGCATCCTGGCTAAGGAGGACTTCAACAATGACAAAAAGGATGCCGGTGAAATCGGCGCAGGCCACACGGTAACCGCCCTGTATGAAATTGTCCCGGCCAACTTGAAATACCCCAATGGCAAGCCCGCTGTTGATTCGCTGAAATACGCTCAAACCGAACCTGCAGCCCAGGCCCCTGCAGCACCCACTGCCGATGCTGCGGCCAAACCCGCCGAAGCAGGCACCCCAGAAGCCATGACCGTGAAACTGCGCTACAAACAACCCGAAGGCGATCAAAGCACCCTCATCGAAGTGCCCGTCACGGACACTGGCAAGAAAATGGCCGAAGCTCCTCGCGACTTCCAGTTCGCCGCCGGTGTGGCTGGCTTCGGCATGCTGCTGCGGAATTCCCCCAATGCCGCTGACCTGACTTGGGACATGGTCCGCGACCTCGCTGGCAAAGGCAAAGGCGAAGACCCCCAAGGCTACCGCGGCGAGTTCCTCCAACTCATCGAAAAGGCCCGCAGCGTCGCCCCTTGAACGAAGTTAGTTCCCTAAGTTAAGCTCAAGCCAAACCGGGTGTCTCAAAAGAGGCGCCCGGTTTGCTTGTGAAAGCTAAAGGTGAGAAGGCGCACCTCGAAGGAATATGTTTCATAACAATGTGGCCTCCACCTTTTTCTTAACTTCATCAGTCTTCGCGTCTTCGCGGTAAACATCAATTCGAAATCCAGCGAAAGGTACAAATACCACCTTAGCGCCGTTTCCACTTTATGGATCGAATGCCAATCTCCACCCGCCGCCAATTTCTCGCCAAGTGCGAAGCCGTGGCCGCAGGCACGCTCATCTTCCCCGGCTCTTCGCACGGCCAGGCAGGGCGCAAGACTTGGAAAATCGCGATCCATATGGACACGGCCGTGCCGACTTTGGGATCTCATGGACTTCACGCGGCCTTTCACGGGTTGCCTCAGGTCGAGATCGTGGCTCTCTTCGAAACCAATACCAAAGACATTCAGCAGAAACTCGCCAATACGCAGGCGAAGCGTCACTACCGTGACTTCGCGGCCTTGCTGCACACGGAAGCACCGGACATCGTGGTACTCACTTCACGCTTGCCAGGAGACCATCTCGAACAAATCCGTCAGGCCTCCTCCAGAGGTTGCCACATCTATTGCGAGAAACCGCTTACCGCGAATCTGGAGGAAGCCGACGAAATCATCGGCCTAGCCGACACCCATCGCATCAAGATCGCCATGGCTCACCCCTGCCGCAATGGACTTGGCTTCCTCACGATGAAGAAGCTCATCGAAAGCGGCAAAATCGGCACACCGCTCACTATTCAAGGTTGGGGCAAAAGTGACCATCGCGGTGGTGGCGAAGACATGATGACGCTGGGCACCCATATATTCGATTTCATGGTCTATCTTTTCGGAGCACCGGAGAGCGTCTTTGGCGATGTACGCGTACAGGGCAAACCTTTTACAGGTCCAGAACTCACCAAAACGATCGAAGACATCGGTCCCGCCGCGGGCGATGAAATCTTTGCCACCTTCCGTTTTGCCAACGGTGTCCGCGGCATTTTCGAAAGCCGCCGGAATCTCTACGATAGCAGAACCAACCGCATGGGCATCTCGGTCATTGGCAGTAAAGGCCAACTCTCCCTGCGATTCTCTGACGCTGACAAAGAGCCGCAACCACTTCGCTTTCACAACGCCCCATCTGCTCCCGCTCAGGATTCGAACTTCGAGAACATCACCCTAACTGAAGAGCGAACCATCCGCGACGCCGTCCCCTTGAACGATGCCACTTTAGGCGTTCCCAAAGGCCCCATCTTCCTGGAAGCAGGCCGCTTCGCCGCCTGGGATCTCATGCGAGCCATTGAGGAAGACCGGCAACCTATCGCCCACATCAAAGACGCACGCACCGCTCTGGAAATGATCTACGGCGTCTATGCCTCACACCTCGCCAGGACCCCAATCAGCCTCCCTCTGACAGATCGCAGGCATCCTTTGCGAGACTTCAAAAAACCTTCGACCTAACTCAACTTCTCCGCATACCGCTCTCGCACATGCTGGCTCACATAAGTGCTTAGTCCCCTGCCCTCGTGTGCGAGACGAATCATTTCTAGCACATCTCGCTTACCGGGCTTCCGGCCATCATAAAGATAAGCATCCCCACCTTGAAACTTTAGCACGATTGAGCTGCCCTTGTCCTTCACTTCATAGGCCACCACACCGGAGCTTCCGCTAAGGTTGCCATATCGTTTCATACCCCAATTATTCGCAGGGGCTCTAACATTGCGCCGTGGCGATTTACCCCAAAGCCCCCAGAACCAGATCCAAGTGCTCATCCGGCTTTACCTTCTCTAAGATCGCTTTCAAATTCCCCTCGGCATCAATCACAAAAGTGCTCCGCTCCGTTCCCATGTATTTCTTCCCATACATGTTTTTTTCCACCCAGACGCCATAGGCCTTCACGATCCTCTGATCCTCATCACTCAGCAGAGGAAAAGGCAGACTGAACTTGCTGATGAACTTCTGATGGCTGGCCACCGGATCAATACTGACGCCAAACACCCTCGCCTTGTCCGAGATCGTGTCCCATCCATCCCGCAATCCACAGGCCTGTGTCGTGCAACCCGGCGTGTCGTCCTTAGGGTAAAAATACAGCACCACAGGGCGGCCCCGCAGTTCGCTGAGAGTGACAGTCTCGCCTTCGGAATACTCCCCGCCGATGACGGGCGCGGTGAAGTCCGGGGCAGGTTGATGCAGGGCAGGCTTGCTCATGGGTATGGGTGGCACAGACTTCGCGGGTGTAAGTAAGATTTGCAAGCAGCACCATAGGGCGTTATGAGTCCGGTTCCCGCCGTGACTCTCGCCAACCAAATCACCCTGCTCCGCATCCTCCTTATCCCGGTGTTTGTGGGCTTGGCGCTATATTATTTTGAAAGCATGCGGACGGGTGCGCCCAACGACTCCCTCCGCTGGTTGACCGTGGTCGTCTTTGGCATCGCCGCCATCGGCGACGCCCTGGACGGTTACATCGCCCGGCATTACAATCAGATCACCCGGCTGGGTGTCATCCTCGACCCGTTGGCTGACAAACTTCTGATGGTCTCCGCCGTGGCCATTCTGACGCTGGGTCCCTGGCCCGTGAAATTGCCCATCTGGTATGCCATGATCGTTGTGGCCAAAGAGGTCTTCTCCACCATTGGAGCGTTTGTCATTAATTTCGAAGCAGGCAAGGTCCACATTGCACCGCATTGGACCGGCAAGATCTCCACGTTTCTTGGCTTCTTCGCCATTGGATTCGCGTTGCTGTGCCTGCCACAACCGATCATTTGGTGGTCCGCATTAATTGCGGCCATCTTTGGCTGCATCACAGGCGCCGTTTACGTCATGGATGCCGTCCGGCAAATTCAATCATCCGATCATGGGAGTTCCAAAGTATAAAACCGTCGCCATTGTAGGGCGGCCAAACGTGGGCAAGTCCGCCCTCTTCAATCGCCTCGTCGGCAAGAGCATTGCCATCGTGCATGACCAGCCTGGAGTTACGCGCGATCGCTTGGTCTCGCTGTGTAAAAAAGGTGCCGAACCTTTCGAACTCATGGACACGGGCGGTATCGGCGAGGTTATCGCCGATGAGTTTAATGACCAGGTAAAAGCCGAAGCTCAACTCGCTCTGGAGATTGCCGATCTCATCCTTTTCGTGGTGGACGGATTCCAAGGCCCCACTCCCGTCGATGCCGAACTGGCCCGCACTTTCCGGAAGTCCACCAAGCCACTGATCCTGGTGGTGAACAAGATGGACTCGGACAAGCGCCGCCAACATGGCGCCGAGTTTAGCCGCATGGGCTTCAAGGACACCCTCGATGTGAGTGCCGCACACGGCATCGGCATCGGCGCCCTGACCGCAAAAATCGACAGCGCTCTCGGGCT
The DNA here is from genome assembly GCA_965284365.1 of Phragmitibacter sp. Taxonomy (GTDB): domain Bacteria; phylum Verrucomicrobiota; class Verrucomicrobiia; order Verrucomicrobiales; family Verrucomicrobiaceae; genus Phragmitibacter. Next base: position 4,886,688 of record OZ260079.1, on the reverse strand, counting down.
GAAGAAGCCTGAGCCGAAAGCCAAGGATGGCTACACACCTCAAGAGGAAGAAGAGGTCGAAGAAGTAAAAGAAATCCCTCGTGCTCCGCTAAAATTGGCCATCGTGGGTCGCCCCAACGCAGGCAAATCCTCCCTCGTCAATTCCCTCCTCGGTCAGCAGCGCACCATTGTTAGTGAGATTGCCGGAACGACTCGCGACTCCGTGGACATTCCCTGTGAGTTCAATGGCAAGCCCTATATCCTCATCGATACCGCTGGTCTACGCCGCAAAGCCAAGATCCATGACGCGGTGGAGTCCTTCAGCGCAAGCCAGGCTGCCCGCAGCATCCGGCGCTCTGATCTCTGCATCCTCATGGTGGACGCCACCGAAATGACCATGCAGGACCGGAAGGTCGCGCAGCTAATTCTCAAGGAGCAAAAGCCCTGCATCATCCTGTTGAACAAGTTCGACCTCTATCACCCCACGGCCAGACTTAAGGACCGCAAGGAAGAGCTGAAGGAGACTGCGGATCGTGAATTCTTCTTCATGCCCTATGTGCCGAAGCTCCCTGTCTCGGCGAAGGAAAATCAGTTCCTGGACAAGATCTTCAAGTCCGTCGAACGCATTTACGAAGGTGCTCAAGATCGCCCCGGCACCGGCGCATTGAACCGTCTCCTGCATGGTGTCGTGGATCGCTCCCCAGCGGCCCTGGGCCGCAGCGGCCGTTCCTTCAACCTGCTCTACGCCACCTTCCTCAAGGAAGACGATCCAACGCCCATTCCCGTTCCCCACGTCGTCCTTTTCGCCAACCGCACCGAGCAGCTCCAGGACAGCTTCCTGCGCCACCTCGAAAGCGTCCTACGCGAACAATGGCCCGCCGAAGGTCTCCCTATGAAGTGGAGTGTCCGCGGCAAGAAAA